>CANJMQ010000042.1 GCA_947475225.1 Bradyrhizobiaceae bacterium | reverse complement strand
GAAGTCGAGATCGCCGATGCCGTGCGCGCCCAGGGCGGTGACGCCATCGTCACCAATCCTGCACTGCCCTCCGGCTCGGACCGTATCGCCGAGGCCCTTTCGCTGCGCGACCCGCAGGGCCGCTTCGAATATGTGGTGAACCTCCAGGGCGACCTGCCAACAATCGATTCCCTGTCGATCCAGCGCTGCCTCGCCGGCCTCACCAACGAGCCCGCCGACATTTCCACCATCGCCGCCCGAATCGAAAGCGGGGAGGACGTCGCCAACCCCAACATCGTCAAGGCCATCGCACCCCTGTCAGATGAGCGCGAGGTGGCCTTCGCGCGTGACTTCGTGCGCCGCGTGGGCCCGGAGCACAACGCGCCCTTCTGGCATCACATCGGCGTCTACGCCTACAAGCGCCCGGTGCTGGAGCGTTTCGTGTCGCTGCCCGTCAGCGAACGTGAGGCGGACCGCAAACTCGAACAGATGCGCGCCCTCGACAATGGCATGCGCATCGTCGTGGTGCGGGTTGACACGGTGCCGCTCGGCGTCGATACGCCCAGCGAACTCGAAACCGCCCGCCGCATGCTGAGGAAAGCCTGATGCCCCTGAAGATCGCCTACCAGGGCGAACCCGGTGCCAATTCGCACATTGCCTGCATCGAAGCCTATCCCACCTACGAACCGCTGCCCTGCGGCACCTTCGAGGATGCCTTCCAGGCGGTGGCTGAAGGCGAAGCCGCCCTTGCCATGATCCCCATCGATAATTCGGTGGCGGGCCGCGTGGCCGACATCCACCACCTGCTGCCGCGCACCAATCTCTACATTATCGGCGAACACTTCCTTCCCGTTCACCACCAACTGATGATCGTGCCGGGCGCCGACCGGTCGAAGCTCAGGATCGTGCGCAGCCACGTCCATGCGCTGGGCCAGTGCCGCAAGGTGATTCGTGAACTGGGCCTCAAGCCCGTGGTCGCTGCGGATACGGCAGGTGCGGCGCGCGAACTCTCGGAATCGCGCGATCTGGCGCAGGCGGCCATCGCCTCGAAGCTGGCGGCCGAGATCTATGGCCTTGAGGTGATCCGCGAGGACATCGAGGACGAGAGCCACAACACCACGCGCTTCGTGGTGCTCTCCGCCACCCCGCAGGATGCCGAGCCCGAGGACGTGCCGGTGATGACCACCTTCGTCTTCCGTGTACGGAACGTTCCTGCCGCCCTCTACAAGGCGATGGGCGGCTTCGCGACGAACGGCGTCAATATGACGAAGCTCGAATCCTACCAGATCGAGGGCCAGTTCTCGGCCACGCAGTTCTATGCCGATATCGAAGGGCATCCGTCCGAGAGGAACGTGAGGTTGGCCATGGAGGAACTCGAGTTCTTCACGAGCTACCTTCGCGTGCTGGGCATCTACAAGGCCTCACCGCATCGCGCCGAGATCGCGAAACGGTTCGAAGTGGTTTAGTTTCCGTTGAGGCGTCATCCCGGCGAAAGCCGGGACGACGCTTCCGTCCTGCGCGGCGTGCTCAATATCTCACGTCGCCCTGGCTTGACCCGGGCGTCGTTTTTATGGTCTCGCCAAGAGGATGCGCAGGTCAAGCCTGCGCAAGGTGCACGAGCAAGCCCAGAGGTTTACGGTTCTTCCAGCACCACCCTCACAAGTTCATGCGCGATGGCATAGGGATTCGCGGCATAAAGCCCCTCGGGGTGCGTGCGCTCCACCATCATGCGCGCCTCGGCGGGTGAGAACCACCGCGCATCTTCAAGCTCTTTCTCATCGAGAGTGATTTTGGCAGACAAGGCATCGCCGATCAGCCCGATCATCAGGTTCGACAGGAATGGCCACGGCTGGCTCGTCACATATCTGACAGCACCAACCTTGATACCCGACTCCTCGAACACCTCGCGCCGCGCCGCGTCCTCGATGGTCTCGCCAGGTTCAACGAAGCCCGCCAGGGCCGAATACATGCCGGGCTTCCACGATGACTGGCGGCCGAGCAGGATGTTTCCCTCATGCCGCACCACCATGATCGCCACCGGGTCGGTACGTGGGAAATGATCCATGCCGCAGCCGGGGCAGTGGCGGCGATATCCGGCATCGGCCATCTCGAGCTTCGAGGCGCAGTTGGAACAATATGTGCGCCGCTCATGCCACTGCAGCAGCGAGCGCGCCTGGGCGAGCATGCCCAGTTCTTCCGGCGGCAGTGCCTCTTCCATGGCGAGGCTGCGCAGGTCACGCATGCCCTCCGCCGAGTCGGTGCGGCAGGCGAACCACGGCACATCCTGCGTATCGAGGCCGAGAAACACCGTGGGCTCCACGGCAGTGTCATTGGCTGTTACCAACTGGCCGTCGTGCAGCAGCGTTGCGTCGCCCGCGATGCGGATCAGCCTTGTGTCGGAGCGCTTGCGCTGCTGCGACAGCCATTCGGCATTCGGCCGATCATTGGCGCGGCGGTCGAGCGGGTTCAGCACATAGGCAAGTGGCATGGCGCAGCAATCCGATCATGAGAAAAAGGCACCCGGGTTTTCACCCGGATGCCTGAACTCTGCAAGCGAATGGAGAAGGCTCAGCTGTTCGCGGCCTTGGGTTGCGTGGCCTCGCGCTCCTTCAGCATGCCGTCGACGACGACAACCGTACGCTCGAGGTCGCCAATCGCGTCCTCAAGTTCCACGCGTTGCTGGCGCAAAGCCTCGAGGCGCTCGCGCATCTTGGTGGATGCGATACGGAGCTGGGTCAGCTGGCCGTCACGCAGGTTGTAGAGGTCGAGCATCTCCTTGATCTCTTCGAGCGCGAAGCCAACCTTCTTGCCGCGCAGGATCAGCTGCAGGCGGGCCCGGTCGCGATAGCTGAAAAGGCGCGTCCAGCCACGGCGTGCGGGGTGGAGAAGGCCCTTTTGCTCATAGAAGCGAAGGGTGCGGGGCGTAACGTCAAATTCGCGGCACAGCTCGGTAATCGAATAGGTGCGGTCGCGTTTTGACCGCTCGTTGGCTTCAATCATGCTCATGATATGTCTTGCTCCGGTAAGTCGAGTCGCTGGGGCCGTGCAGTCTAATATAAACCTCGCGGGGTGCGTTGTGTATCCCCCTGCGTCAATTTTAGCTGCCAAGCGCCTTCAAACCGTTAAATGTGCCATTTCCGGCCCGTGTTCGCATAGAAAATTGTGCAAAAGAACAAGTGCTTAACTGAATGTTTACCGAACTCATTAACCTTTGGTGAGGGAATTCCTGCGCCGTTTTCGTGATCATTTCATGGTCATTGTCCACGGCGCGGACAATTGAAAGACGAAGCCACATGAAACCGGGCATTCCCTGGAGCGTGAAGGGTATCGAGCCCGAGGCCCGCGAGGCGGCGAAGCTTGCTGCCCGCAAGGCCGGCCTTACGCTGGGAGAATGGTTAAATAGCGTGATTTTCGATCAGAGCGCGCATATCGTGACCATGCAGGCTGATTCTCACCCATGGGAAAACTTCGTGTCCTCTTCGTTGCCGCCCCCTGAACCATCCCGGCCCGATGTCAGCCCCCGCCATCCCTCGCCAAGGGCTGAGCGCCGTGACGACAGCGCCCTCCGCCTCCAGGACATCGCCCAGCAATTGGCCGATCTCGCGCAGCGCGAGAGCCATACCGTCCCGCCGCCATCCCCTGAGCGGAGCCGCGTCGCCGAACGTGAAGAGTTCGAGCGTATCATCGAGCGCATCGACGAGAACGAGCGCCAGACGGTTGATGCGCTCACCGCTGTCAACGAGCGTCTTACCTTCTTCGCCCGGCAGATCTCCCAGTTGGGGCGCCCCGGCGGCCTCGAACGGCCGGAGGATGTGCCGGGTTACTCCGCACTTGAGTCTGCCATTCGCTCGGTGGTGGAGCATATTGAAGTCAGCGAGAAGCGTACCCGCGACTCGTTCAAGTCGATGCAGGACCGGCTGGCGGATTTCTCCGAGCGCCAGGGTGTGCCGAATGGCGAGGATATCCTGCGCGCCGCTCCCGTCCTCTCGGGACTTGAAAGCCGTCTCGGCGAATTGGTCAGCCGCATCCAGCGCTCCGAAGGTCTGATGACGGAACGCATCGAGGGCGTGCGGTCAAATGCCCAGCAGATGGCGAACCAGGCACAGGCTTCCGCCGTCACGGCGCTGCGCGGTGAATTGCGCGAGGTCGAGACGCGCATGCTGGCCTCGCTCAAGGAGGCCCAGGCCGCCGCCGCCAACGCACCGTCCGTGATGGCAACCGAGATCGCCAAGCTCCATGGCGACATGGCGGGCCTCGCCCGCCGCCTCGATGACGTAAAGGCCGGTGCCGCCAGCGAGCGTGACGTGCAGTCGCTGCGTGCTGCCATCGAGCAACTCTCGGCGCGCGTGGCGCAAGGACCAGACATGCGCCCGCTCGCTGACATGGACAAGCGGCTGGGCGACATCAACCGCCGCCTTGAGCAGGCGGCCACGGCCAGCCGCGACGAACCGCAGGTGGGTGCGCTGGAGCAGCGCATTGCCGAACTCGACCATCGGCTAGCCGAGGCGATCCGGCTGCAGGGCGACCAGCAGTCGCTGCGTCACCTCGAGGACAGCATCGTTGCCATCAATGCCCGCGTCGAGCAGACGGAGGACCAGCTCGGTCATCTCGAAACCATGGAGCAGGCGATCCGCCAGCTCTACGACTCACTCGAACAGACGCGCGTCTCCGTCGGCGAGGCGGCGGAGACGGCAGCGACTCGCGCGCTGGAGCGCTATCAACCGCCGCAGCCCGGTTTCAGCGGGCCCTCGCTCGAGCTGCAAGCCCTGGAGGACGGGCTGCGCGCCATCCGTGAAACGTCGGCCACCGCCGAGCGCCGACACCAGGATACCTTCGAAGCCGTGCATGAGACGCTGGCTGAGATCGTCGAGAAGATTGCTGAACTCGAATCCTCGCCGCGCTCGACGCCCGTGCAGTCCGCCCACCCTCCCGGCGTGGAAACACCACAGATGGAAGCGGCCATGCCCGCCGCCCTGGCCAGCGATGATGCGTCCGACGTGTCGTCGCCGGAGCCTCTGTCGGGCAGCGATGATTTCATTGCTGCCGCCCGCCGCGCCGCGCAGGCAGCCGCCACACGTCCTTCGGCCCTGCGGGCCGAGTATGCCGTGCTTACCCAGCCCGCCGCCGACCCGAAGCCCTCCAAGCTCTCCTTCCTGCAGCGCTGGCGTGGCAAGCGCATCGACAGGGCGCAGAGTGTGGATCCGGCGGCGACTGTCTCCGCCACCTTTGCCACGCCTGCAGCACAACCCAAGGTCGGCCGCCGCACACTCATCCTTGCAGGCCTCGTGCTGCTGGTCGCCGCCTCGGTCTTCGCCTATCGCAGCCTCTCGACGCCCTCTGCGCCAGCCGTGCAGCAGTCTGGCGCCACTGAAATGCCGGTCCGCCCTGCTGCAGCCCCGGCTCCCGCCATGAGTTCGGCGCCTGCCGTCGCGCCTGCCAAGGTTGGCCTCCTCGTCGAGCCGCCGGACCCCATCGTCACAGGCTCGCTGCCAGCGGGCTCACTGGCGAAGTCCACATCAAGTCCCGTCGCGGCGAAGCTGGAAATGCCTCCACCCGAGACCGGTACCGAGGCGCTGCGCAGCGCCGCTGCCAATGGCAATGCCAGCGCCCAGTTCATTGTCGGCGGACGCTACCTTGACGGTCAGGGCGTGGCGCAGGATTTTGCCAAGGCGCTCTATTGGTATCAGCAGGCCGCCACCCGCGGCCTCGCGCCGGCGCAATACCGCCTCGCAACGCTCCATGAGCTTGGCAAGGGCACGGCCGCCGATCCGGTGCAGGCGCTGGCTTGGTATGAGCGCGCGGCACTGGGCGGCAACGTCAAGGCCATGCACAATGCCGCCGTGATCGCCGCCGGCGACAAGGCGGGGCCCGCCGATTTCGATCGCGCCTTCCGCTGGTTCAAGGCCGCCGCCGAGCGCGGCTTCGCCGACAGCCAGTTCAATCTTGCCATCCTCTATGAGCGCGGCCTCGGCACGCCGCCCAGCGCGGAAGAGGCCTATGTCTGGTACTCGCTCTCCGCCAAGCAGGGTGACCCTGATTCCCTGCAGCGCGCCACGGTTCTGGCGAAGAAACTGCCGGAGCCCGATCTCAAGGCCGCCAACGCTCGCCTTGCCACCTGGGCGCCGACGCCGTCGGATGACAGCGCCAATGTGGTGACGGTCGTTGACCCGAGTTGGAACGACGCCCGGCAGGGCAGCACCCTCGGGCAGGCGTCCTGACCCTTGCCTCACGGGCCTCGCCGCGCCAAAACGGGTTGATGAGCGACCGTACCCTATCCGGCAAGATTCCCGGCCCCGCCCTCTGGCTCGGCCTCGCAGGTCTTATTCCCTTCGTGGCTGGCGCAGCCTCGCTGTGGGTCAACATATCGCTGCTGCCCCCAGCGGCGGGCCTCAAGCTCGCGATCATCTATGGGGCGATCATCCTGTCCTTCCTGGGCGGTATCCGCTGGGGCACCGCCATTGGTCCCTATGACTCGGGCCGCCAGACCATGGAATTCTCGGCCAGCGTGCTTGGCTCGCTCGCCGGCCTTGCCGCCGCCTTCCTGCCTGCCATTCCGGCGCTGGCGTTGCTGATTGCCGGATTTCTCATGCAAGGCCTCTGGGACGTGATCAGTGTCGATGCCGGTCGTCTTCCCAGCTGGTTCGGTCGCCTGCGCATGATCCTCACCGCGGGTGCGGTCGTCTCGCTCGTGGCAGCACTTCTCGCGGTGCTGGCTACCTGACCTGGGCTGCGGGGAAGCGGTGGACCGCCTTTTCGCCGATCATCCACACGTTGAAATCGCCGAACAGTCCATCGAAGGCTTCCGAGCGCACGTTCAGCGCACCGGTGTAGCTGCCGAAGGCCGGCATGATCAGCCGCTGTGCATCGGCGATGAAGCAGCGGCAGCGGATGCGATGGCCGCGCGCATGGATCGCCGCCGCCGGATGCAGGTGGCCTGAAATCTCCGCCTCGCCGTCGCGCAGCATCCTCGGATGGTGGCGCAACGTCACCGGCCCCAGCGCCATCTCCTCGATGATGATGCCGCCCACGTCCTGGGGTGGTGACGGATCGTGGTTGCCGGTGATCCACACCGTCTCGGCCACTGCCGTGATCGCGCGCAGCAGCGCGAGGTCCGCCGCATCGATGCGCTCGCGCGCCCCGCCATCGTGGAAGCTGTCGCCGAGGAAGATCAGCCGCCGCGGCTGCGTCTCCTCAATCGCCGCCTGCAACTGCAAAAGAGACTCGCGTGTGTCGTAAGGCGGCAGGTGTACGCCGCGCCGGGCAAGGCTCGTGCCCTTCTCGAGGTGAAGGTCCGCCACCAGCAATGCCTCGAAGTCCGGCGCGAAGAGCGCGCCTGACAGGTGAGGGACGAAGTCCACGCCGGAGAGCGTGATGCGGTGTGACCTAGACAAGCCGCATGGCCTCGTCGATGAGGGCGTTCGCGGCTTCGGCGAGAAGGGCATCATGGCCTTCGCCGTAAACCGATTCGCGACTGATATCCAAGAGGATGGGAACCGACAGCGGCGACACTGTGTCGAGCGGCTTGTGCAATATCTGCCCCTTGATGCGCCTCAGCATGGCGCCCAGCCGATGGGCGTCGATCAGGCCGTCTGCTGCGTCGTCCCACGCGGCGCGCAGCAGCAGGTGGTCCGGCTGGTGCGTGCGCAGCACGTCATAGATCAGGTCGGTGTTCACCGTCATCTGCCGCGCCGTCTTCTCCTTGCCGGGCTGGCGCCGCTCGATCAGCCCGGCGATGATCGCCGCATTGCGGAAGGTGCGCTTCATCAACGCCGACTCCGCCATCCACGCCTCGAGGTCGTCGCCCATCATGTCCTCGTCGAACAGTCGGCCGAGCGAGATGCGCCCTGAAGCGACGGCGAGTGAAAGGTCGCGCACCATCCAGATCACGAGTGCATATTCGGAAGCGACGAACCCCAAGGGCTGCAGCCCCGCGCGCTCCAGCCTCCGCGTCAGCAGCATGCCCAGCGTCTGGTGCGCGAGGCGGCCCTCGAAGGGGTAGCACACCATGTAGTGCTTGTCGGCGCGCGGGAAGGTCTCCACCAGCATCTCGTCCGCCTTTGGCACAACGGAGCGGAAGCGTTGCAGCGACAGCCACGCCCGCACCTGTGGCGGCAGGCCGTTCCACGATAATGGGTCGGCCAGCATCTGCCGCACCCGCTCGGCGAGATAGGTAGACAGCGGAAACTTGCCGCCCTGGTAGGACGGCACCATGGGCTCGCGGTCATTGGAGCGCGAGGCGAGTACGCCGAACTCGTCGAGCCCCTCGAAGCGCAGCACCTCGCCTGCGAAGACGAAGGTCTGCCCGACCGTCAGCTGACTGACGAACCATTCCTCCACCTCGCCCAACACGCGCCCGCCCACCACCACGCGCTTGCCCAGCCTGCGCTTCACATGCGCCAGCCGAACCTTCAGCATCTCGTCCTCGACGATGGTGCCCATGTTCAGGCGATAGGCCATGGCGAGGCGCGGGTGCGCCAGCCGCAGCGTGCCGTCTCCTTGCGGCTTCAACTTCGCATAGCGCTCATAGGCGCGCAACGCATAGCCGCCAGTCGCCACGTAGTCGATGGCCTTGTCGAACTCCTCGCGCGTCAGCTTGCGATAGGTCCAAGCCGATGAGACCTCGGCGAACAGCTCATCCGCCCGGAATGGCCCCGCGCAGGCCCGGCACAATATGTGCTGCGCCAGCACGTCCATCTTCAGTACCATCGGATACTCGGTGTCCTGCGCATTTACCTCCGCGGCCTGCAGCGCTGCCTGGCATTCCAGCACCTCGAAGCGGTTGGAGGGAACGAGCAGCGCCTGCGACGGCAGGTCGAGCTTGTGATTGGAGCGCCCGATCCGTTGCAGCAGCCGGCTTGACCCCTTGGGCGCGCCCACATGCACCACAAGATCCACGTCGCCCCAGTCGATGCCGAGTTCCAGCGTCGAGGTGCAGACCACGGCGCGCAGGCGGCCTTCGCCCATCGCCGCCTCCACCTTGCGCCGCTGGCCGACGTCAAGCGAGCCGTGGTGGAGTGCTATGGGAAGGTTATCGTCATTGGCCTCCCACAGCGCCTGGAAGACCAGTTCCGCCTGCGACCGCGTGTTGACAAAGACCAGTGTCATCCTCGCCTTGCGGATCTCGTCATAGATCTCCGGAATCGCATAGATCGACGAATGCCCCGACCACGGCACCCGCTCGACGGATGAGAGGATGCGGATCTCCGGCCTCGCGCCCGGCTGCCCCAGCACCAGTGGCGCCGGTTTCTCACCCGTGGGCACCAGCCACGCCCGCAGCGCATCAGGGTCCGCCACGGTTGCCGAAAGTCCGATGCGTATGGCGTTCGGCGCCAGTGCCTGCACGCGCGTGAGCGCAAGCGAAAGCAGCACGCCGCGTTTCGAAGTCACCATCGCATGCAGCTCGTCAAGGATGACCGTGCGCATGCCTTTCAGCAAATGTGCCGCATGCGGGTCGGCCACCAGCAGGGAGACCTGCTCCGGCGTGGTGATCAGGATGTCGGGTGGCTTCTGCCGCTGCCGCACGCGCTTGGAATGCGGCGTGTCACCGGTCCGGGTCTCGACGATTACCGGAAGGCCCATTTCGGCAATGGGCGCTTCGAGGTTCCTCGCGATGTCCACCGCCAGCGCCTTCAAAGGCGAGACGTAGAGCGTGTGAATGCCTTCTCCGGAGCCGCGTTCGGTGATCTCCGCGAGACTCGGCAGGAAACCCGCCAGCGTCTTGCCGCCGCCGGTGGGTGAGATCAGCAGCACGCTCTCGCGGTGCTGCGCATGGTCCAGCACGCGCAGCTGGTGCGCGCGCGGCGCCCAGCCGCGGGCGGAAAACCAGTCGAGGAAGCGTTGCGGCAGGCTCATTCTTGCAGGCTCATGGGTGCCTCAGCTTGACTTGGCGCGGCGGGAGAAGCAACACCGGCCCATGTCCTTCGACCCACAAGCCCGGGTGACGCACCGTTCGGTTCTGGCGGTGGCGGTGCCGATCATGCTCTCGAACGTCTCGGAGCCGTTGATCGGCGTCGTCAACACTGCCGTCATCGGCCAGCTGAAGGAACCCTATTACATCGGCGCCATTGCCGTGGGTGCGCTGATCTTCTCCTTCATCTTCTGGGGCTTCGGCTTCCTGCGGATGTCCACCGGCGGCCTCTCTGCCCAGGCGCTGGGGGCGGGCGACCGCACGGAGCTCGTCGCCGTGCTCATCCGTGCGCTGATGATCGGACTTGCAGCAGGCGTTGGCCTCATCCTGCTGTCTCCCTTCATCCGTGACGCGGCCTTCAACCTCGTCGGCGGCTCGGCGGAGATTCGCGCGCATGGCGAGACCTACTTCAACTACCGCATCTTCGCCGCGCCAGCGGCTCTGTCCAACTACTGCGTCATGGGCTGGTTCATCGGCCAGTCCCGCGCCAAGCTCGCTTTCGCGGTGCAGCTGTTCCTGAACCTCACCAACATGGCGCTCTCGGCCTTCTTCGTCCTGCACCTTGGCATGACGTCTGACGGCGTGGGCCTGGCTGCGCTCATCGCTGAATGGTCGGCTGCCACCCTTGCGCTGGTGCTGGCGGCGGTGATCCTGCGCGGCATGGGGGCCCATATCTCCTGGCCGCGTATTCTCGATCCCGTCCGCTTCAAGCGCACCCTGCTGATGAACGGCGACGTGATGATCCGCACGCTCTGCCTGGTCTTCGCCTTCACCTTCTTCACGGCACGCGGTGCCAGGGCGGGGGATGTCATCGTGGCGGCCAATGCCGTGCTCTTCAACCTGTTCGAAGTCTCGGCCTACCTGATCGACGGCTTTGCCTATGCTTCTGAAGCCCTGGTCGGCCAATCGGTTGGCGCCCGGAACCGCGAGCGCTTTCGGGCGGCGGTGTGGCTCACCAGCGTTTGGGCCATGGTGCTGGGCGTCATCTGCTCACTGGTGATCTGGCTCTTCGGTCCGGCACTCGTCGATCTGATGACGTTGAGCGAGAGCGTGCGTGAAACGGCGCGAGCCTATCTCCCCTGGGTGACGGTCTCGCCCGTGCTCGGCGTCATCTGCTTCCAGTTCGACGGCATCTTTTCCGGCGCCATGGCCACCAAGGACATGCGTAACATGATGATCGTATCGCTGGGCATCTTCCTGCTGGCGTGGTGGCTGCTCGAAGCGCCCTTCGGAAACCACGGGCTCTGGGCGGCGCTGAACATCTTCTTCGTCGCCCGCGGAATAAGCTTCGCCACCCGCATGCCGTCGCTGGAACGGCGGGCGTTTGGGTAGTGTTTCACGATGTCAATCAGCAGCAGGCACAAGGCTGCGGATATGGCATAAAATAGGAATAAAGTCAAGAAAAATCCCGCAAAAAGGGCGTCACGCCGGCGAAGGCCGGAGGCCAGCTTTGGAAGTGGCATATTCGGAAATAAAGCGGGATCCCGGCCTTCGCCGGGATGACGGCAATACTGTTCTATTCCGTCTGGTACCTTGCAATTGCCGAGCGTTCCAGCGCTGCCGTCACCAGCTTGTCCAGCCCCAGCGTGTCGCGCAGCATGGCGAGGAAGCGGAGTTCCTCCTTGCCCACAGCCAGGTCGGCGGCCGCAACTTCCACGGCCAGCGCATAGGCGGTTTCGCGCAACTTGGGCTTCAATGCACCCTTGATGAGGCCGAGGATGGCGTTCAGACCTTCGCTGTCCTGCAAGATTTCACCAGCCTCCTGCGCGACACCCAGCAGGCGGTGCTCATCAAAGTCGCCAAAGATCGGCAGGGTCTGCACCAGTTCGCGGATCTCCGCCAGTTCGATGGCGTTGATCTTGCCCTCCACGCCGGACATGGTGACCATGGTGTAGATGAGCGCCTGTTCAGTCGAGATGGTGCCGGGCATGGTGGTTCTCCTGTACCCCGACAGTTAGGTGCTGGAACGTGAATTGTCCAGTTGGCCGCGCACCGCGTCAATGGCATCGACCAGCCCCAGCCGCGAGACGTTCACGCCCGGCGGGAATGCCGTCAGGAAGCGCGAAGCAAGCCGCGGGTCGAGGATCACGAAGTGTCCCCGGTCTCCGGCGCGGCGGATCAGCCGCCCGAAGGCCTGCCTTAACCGTAGTCGCACCACCATGTCGGTATAGGCATTGCCGCCAAAAGCTTCCTTGCGGGCGCGTTCGAGAATGGTCGGCGTGCCCCATGGCACGCGGTCGAGCACAATGAGGCGGAGCGAGTCCCCCGGCACGTCCACGCCGTCTCTCACCGCATCGGTGCCGAGCAGACAGGCATCGCGCTCGGCGCGGAACATGTCGACCAGCGTTCCTGTGTCCATCGGGTCCACGTGCTGGGCATAGAGCGGAAGTCCGGCATCGGCGAGTGGCTTCACCAGTTTCTTGTGCGCGGACCTGAGCCGCGATATTGCGGTGAAGAGCCCTAGGCCGCCGCCGCCGGCTGCGAGAAAGAGTTCGCGATAGGCGGCGGCCACCTGGTCCATGTCCTCTCGGTTCACGTCGGTGACCACGATGACGCGGCTCGAACCCGGATAGTCGAAGGGCGAATCCCAGCTCTCGCGCTTCACGGGGTAGGGCAGGTGCACGGCACCGGTGCGCATCTCGGCATTGGCCCAGTCGTCGGGCACGTCGGGTGGCCGGTCCTTCAACGTGGCGGACGTGATGACGATGCCGTCGGCTTGGCGCAGCACGGCGAGCGCCATGGGCTCCGTCGGGTCCAGCCAATGCGAGTGCAGCCCCACGTCATGCTCGCGGCCAAAGGACTGCTCGATGTCGAACCACTCGACGAACAGCACGTTCTTCTCTTCCAGAAGCCGCTTCAGCATGTCGATCCACGAACCCACCATCAACTCGCCGCGCCGCTTCAGCGAGCGCGACACGGCCTCGATGCGGCCGCGATCATAGGTCGAGAGGTCTTCAGCCTCAGCGTCGAGTTTCCTGGCGAGTGCATTGGCCAGTGCTGACATTGGTTTCTTCAGGTCGAGCAGCGCGCCCATCAGTTCACCCGCCGCATCGCCGAGGCCGTCGATCAGCGGCAGGCAGTCGGTTTCGATGGTGTGACCGGAACCCGCATTCTGCTCGGCCCGCGCCAGCACTTGGCTGCGGACGAGAGAGAGGAAGTTCTCGGCCAGCCCGTCCGGTTGTCCCGCCTGCACGCGGCGCGTCCAGCCGGGGCCGGGCAGCGCCATCGCGGCGCGCAGCACCTGCTGGAGCAGTTTCTGGCCATTCCCGTCTTCGCCGAGCAGGTCGCCGATGCGGTCCGCCAACCCGCGGCCACGGCGACGCTCCGCCTCGGGCCCGCGAATCCAGCGGCGGAGTTCTGCGGTTTCGAGTGCGGTGAGGTGGCCTGAGAAAGCGGAGTCCGCGGCATCGAACAGGTGATGGCCCTCGTCGAAGACGATGCGGCGGATGCCGCCGGGGGCTGCTTCCTCTTCCTCGGTGGTCGCAACGCCCAGCGCGTGGTCGACGGCGGCCTGGTGCAGCACGAGCGCGTGGTTGGCGATGACGATGGAGGCATTGCGCCCGGCGCGCACCGAGCGCTCGATGAAGCATCGGCGGTAATGCGGGCAGGCGGAATAGATGCATTCACCGCGACGGTCGGTGAGGCCCAGCGACTGCGCCGTGATGCCGCGTGATTCTCCATCGAGCGAGAGGTCGTTGAACAGCGAGAGAACCCAGGAGGGAAAGTCGCCACCCACCATGTCGCCGTCGCGCGTGAAGCGCGCCCAGCGCGAGATCAGCGCGGCGAGCAGGGCGGTGCGCGGGTTGGCGGATGTGAGGCGGCCGAACACCTCCTGCATGTTGAGCAGGCAGACGTAGTTTTCACGGCCCTTGCGGATGACGATCCGACCCTGCCGTTCCTCCGGGTTCTCGATGAGGCGTGAGGTTTCCTGGTCGAGCTGGCGCTGCAGGTTCTTGGTATAGGTCGAGACCCATACCGGGGCATTGTTCTTTTTCGCCCAAAGATAGGCAGGAGACAGATAGCCCAGTGTCTTGCCCAGCCCTGTGCCTGCCTCGGCGAGCAAGATATTGTTGATCTCCTTTGACTGGCGCGGCTGGAAGGCGAAGGTCGCGGAACCCGCATAAGCCGCCTGCGAGGCGCGCTGTTCTGACTCGGTGCCGAGCACCTCACGCAGGAAGCGCTGCGCCTCCTCGGGCAGGATCGCGTCCTGCCGGCCCGGTGCGCGGCCGCCGTCCTCTTCCCACTCATCGATCCTGTCCCAGGCATTGAGGCCGGTGGCGAAGGAACCGACGTCCATCTTGGGGTTCGCCGTCATCAGTGCCCGCATCACGGGCTCGGCCCATGGCCACTTGGCGCGGGCGAGGAAGGTGGCGTTTTCCGCCGTCTCGCGCAGCAGCGGATAATGCTTGTTGGACAGGCGATTGAGCAGGTCCTCGGCGATGAAGCGCACCGTTTCCTCGTCATCTGCGCCGGGGTCGAGCGCCAGCGAACGGGCGAAGCCGACCGGCGTTGGCGTGGCAAAGCGGGCCGGGCAGACGAAGGCAAAGAGTTCGGCCACGTCGAAGTGGCGCTGCTCGCGCGCCGCCCTCACCGTGGCGCGCGGCGCCTGCGCGGCGACGCCCAACCGTTCGATGAAGAAGGCGGAGTGGCAGATCAGGTGCGGCGTGGCGGCCAGTGCGGCCAGCGCATGCGCGGGCTCCATGGGTTCGCCGCCGATCACGGCGCCCATGCCGGACGCCACGGCGGTGCGAAGGTTCGAATCCATTGTCATCCTGACACTTGAGGTCCACGTTAGAGACTGCAACAGCCGAACGGAAGAGGAACGAAGCTCATGGAGCTGAAAATGGAGCAGAAATTCATCGATCTCTTCGACCGCTACACGCATGGCGGCATGAACCGGCGCGACTTCCTGGAGCGGCTTTCGGAACTTGCCGGGTCGAGCGTTGCCGCCACGGCCCTGCTGCCCATGCTCGAAAACAATTACGCCTTCGGGGCAATGGTGTCCGAGGGTGACCCCTCGATCGTCACGGGTGCCGCCGAGATCGCGCCGGGCATCATGGGCTATCTCGCTCGGCCCAAGGCAGCGGGCACCTATCCGGTGGTCTTCGTCATCCACGAGAACCGCGGCCTTAACCCGCACATCAAGGACGTGACGCGGCGCGTGGCCAAGGAGGGCTTCATCGCCTTCGGCGGCGATTTCCTCACCGCGAAGGGCGGTACACCCGCCGATGAGGACAAGGCCCGCGAGCTGATCGGCACGCTGACGCCGCAGCAGATTTCGGCCTTTGGAACCGCGGCGCTGGATGTGCTGGTGAAGATCGCGGGCGGCAACGGCAAGGTTGGTGCGGTCGGCTTCTGCTGGGGCGGCGGCGTGGTGAACCAGCTCGCCGTGTCGGCTGACCCAAACCTGAGGGCAGGTGTTGCCTATTATGGCATGCAGCCCAAGGCGGGCGAGGTGCCGAGGATCACCGCGCCCTTGATGTTGCACTATGCCGGCATTGATGACCGCATCAATGCAGGGATCGAGGACTACGAGGCAGCACTGATGGCCAATGGCAAGCTGTTCGAGGCCTTTGTCTATGACGGCGTGAATCACGCCTTCAACAACGAGACAAATGCGGCCAGGTACAACAAGGCGGCGGCGGATTTGGCCTGGGGGAGGACAGTCGGGTTCTTCCGGACGTACCTCGCCTAGCTCCGCCAACCCTCATCCGCCCCGTCGGGCACCTTCGGTCCGCCGTGATTGACCCCGGCCTCGCGCGTCCCTAAACAGCGGGCTCACTTCAATACCGGAACAACAACGCCAATGACCGTCGATCCTGCCCTTCGTGCCGCCGCAGAGACCAGCAAGGCCTGGCCCTTCGAGGAAGCCCGCAAGCTGGTGACGCGGATCAAACGCACGGGCAAGCAGGAAGTGCTGTTCGAGACCGGCTATGGTCCCTCGGGCCTTCCGCACATCGGTACCTTTGGCGAGGTGGCGCGCACCACCATGGTCAGGCGGGCCTTCGAGCTGCTGTGCGACATTCCGACGAGACTTCTCTGTTTCTCGGACGACATGGACGGCATGCGCAAGATTCCGGAAACCGTGCCGGACCCGGCGGCGCTGAAGCCCTACCTCCACATGCCGCTCACCTCCGTGCCTGACCCGTTCGGCGGCGAGTACAAGAGCTTCGGCGACCACAACAATGCCATGCTGCGCCGCTTCCTCGATACCTTCGGCTTCCAGTACGAGTTTGCTTCGGCCACCGAATATTACAAGTCGGGCAAGTTCGATGCGATGCTGCTGCGCGCGCTCGAGAAGTTCGATGACATCATGGGCGTCATGCTGCCCACGCTGGGTGAGGAGCGGCAGGCCACCTATTCGCCCTTCCTGCCGATCTCGCCCGTCTCGGGCCGCGTGCTCTATGTGCCGATGAAGAAGGTTGACGCCAAGGCTGGCACCATCACCTTCACCGACGAGGACGGCACCGACGTCACGACGCTCGTCACCGGCGGGCGCACCAAGCTTCAGTGGAAGCCGGACTTTGGCATGCGTTGGGCGGCCTTGGGCGTCGACTTCGAAATGTTCGGCAAGGACCACCAGACCAACGCCCCGATCTATGACCGGATCTGCGAGATCCTTGGCGCGGAAGCCCCCGAGCATTACGTCTACGAACTCTTCCTCGACGACCTGGGCCAGAAGATATCGAAGTCCAAGGGCAATGGCCTCACCATCGACCAGTGGCTGACCTATGCAGATCCTGAGTCGCTCGCACTGTTCATGTTCAACAAGCCGCGCGAGGCGAAGCGGCTTTATTTCGACGTGATCCCCCGCGCGGTTGATGATTACGGTGCCTTCCTGTCAGGCTACCAGCGCCAGGCGGACAAGCCTGCCGACCGGCTGATGAACCCGGTGTGGCACATCCATGGCGGCAACCCGCCGCTCCCAGAAGAAGGCGGCATTTCCTTTGCGCTGCTGTTGAATCTCGCAGCCGTGGCCAATGCGCATGACAAGTCGGCGCTGTGGGGCTTCATCCGCCGCTACCAGCCCACCCTCAGCCCCGAGACGCATCCGCGCCTCGACCTGCTGGCGAAGCACGCGTTGCGTTACTTCGATGACTTCGTGAAGCCGAAAAAGCAATATCGTCTGCCGACGGACGAAGAGGTCCAGGCGCTGAACGAGCTTGCCGCCGCGCTGGCCACGCTGCCGGCCCTTGCGGCACCGGATGAAATCCAGCAGAAGGTCTATGACGTGGGTCGCCGCGATCCTTACAAGACCACGCAGAAAGACGGCTCCGTCGGCGTCGGCCAGGGTTGGTTCAACATGCTCTACCAGGTGCTTCTCGGTGAAGAGAAGGGCCCGCGCTTCGGCAGCTTCGTGGCGCTCTATGGCCTCGACAACACGCGCGCCCTTATCGGGCGGGCGGCGAAGGGTGAACTGGTCAAGTAAGACACCGCCACCAGCCGCTTAATCGACAGTTGCTTGACCCGCGTATCCTCTTTGACGCCGGGCAAAAGGATGCCCGGGTCGAGTGTTGAGCCCGGGCATGATGACAAACGCCGTGTGGAAGCAGAAGCCTTACTGGCTCGCCCACATGATCCTGGCGATCCAGTCGATGTCCTTCATGTCCAGTGTCTTGGTCGCATGGTTGGGGTTGAAGGAGGCCAGTTCCAGCGTCTTCGAGGTCTGGCGCTGCATGATCTTGGCCATGACCTGGCCGTCGGTGAGGCGGACGGCCACGCGGTCGCCCTTGCGGACGGTGGCAGACGGCGAGAGGATGATGATGTCGCCCTCGCGGTAGACCGGCAGCATCGAGTCGCCGGTGATTTCCAGCGCATAGGAATTGGGGTCGGTGACGCCTGGCACCTCGATTTCGTCCCAGCCGGTGCCGGAAGGGAATCCCGAATCATCGAAGAAGCCGCCCTTGCCTGCCTTGGCGAGGCCCAGCAGCGGGATCTGGCGAAGCCGCGGCGGCTGGCCACGGCGGCCGATCAGCAGGTCCGAGAATTCCTCCATCGAGGCGCCCGAAGCCTGCAGCAGGCGCGAGATCGACTCCATGGTGGGCCAGCGCGGCCGGCCGTCCGGGCCGTTGCGCTTGGAGGGGTTGAAGGAGGTCGGGTCGAGGCCCGACTTCTTGGCGAGGCCAGAGGCCGAGAAGCCATAGCGCTCGGCGATGGTGTCGATGGCGTTCCAGACCTGCTTGTGTGTGAGCATGTTGCCCTCCGATTGGGGAGTAAAAGTTCTCATTTGTAGGAAGCTATACCTTGTGTGGAGGAGATTGTCCAGACGCAATGGGCGGCCTATGGTCCGCGCCCATGCGAATCCTCTATAAAATTCTCTCCAGCGCCGAATGGCGCGACGCTGTCGCCAAGGGCGCGTTCGAAGGCTCCGCCGTGGACCTCAAGGATGGCTTCGTCCACCTCTCCACAGCCCAGCAGATGCGCGAGACAGCGGTCCGGCATTTCTCCGGTCAGGACGGACTGGTGCTGGTGAGCTTCCGGGAGGAGGATCTTGCCAACCTGAAGTGGGAGCCGTCGCGCGGCGGCGACCTGTTCCCACATGTCTATGGCGTGATCGACACGGCGCTGGCTGTGTCGCAGGACCCGCTGCTGCTCGAAAATGGCGTGCACCGCTTTCCGCCAGGTGCGGCATGAGCCTTGCTGCGCTGGCCTTCCCCTTCGCCCGGCCGCTGCTCCATTCGCTCGATGCCGAGACGGCGCATGGGCTGACCATTCGCGCGCTTTCAGCGATGCCGGCGCGCGCTCCGGCGGCGGCGGACCCGCGGCTGGCGGTCGATGCCTTCGGACTGCGCTTTCCCAATCCACTGGGCGTAGCGGCAGGCTTCGACAAGAATGCCGAGGTGCCGGATGCCATGCTGGCGCTGGGCTTCGGCTTCACCGAGATCGGCACGGTGACGCCGAAACCGCAGATGGGCAATCCGCGGCCGCGGTTGTTCCGGTTGCCGGAGGACCGCGCGGTGATCAATCGCATGGGCTTCAACAACGAGGGCCATGCGGCGGCGCTGCGGCGGCTCGCCGCGCGGAGGGCGCGCGGTGGAATCGTCGGCGTCAACATCGGCGCCAACAAGGATTCGGCGGACCGGATCGGCGACTATGTTCAGGGCATCGCGGCTTTTGCGCATCTCGCCTCCTATTTCACCGTCAACATCTCGTCGCCCAACACGCCGGGCCTGCGTGGGTTGCAGTCGCGCGCCGAACTCGAGCAGTTGCTGGGTCGCCTCAACGACGAGCGCGCCCGGCAGGAGAAGGAGCCACCGATGCTGCTGAAGATCGCGCCCGACCTGCGCGAGGACGAACTCGAGGATATTGCTGCGGCCTGCGGCGGCGGCGCGGTTGATGGCATCATCGTGTCCAACACCACGCTGGCGCGCGATGGCCTGCGCTCGGGCCACGCGAAGGAACAGGGCGGACTTTCAGGGCTGCCGTTGCTGCAGCTGTCCACGCGGCAGCTGGCGCGCATGTTCGTGCTGACCGAGGGCAAAATGCCGTTGGTGGGTGTGGGCGGCGTGCATGACGGGCCCTCGGCGCTGCAGAAGATCCGCGCCGGTGCGAGCCTTGTGCAGATCTATTCGGCGCTGGTCTATCAGGGGCCGGGGCTGGTGACGTCGATCCTCGGCTATCTCGCAGGCGAAGCGGCGCGCAGCGGTGGTTCGCTCGCAAGCCTCAGGGGCCGCGATGCGGCAACGCTCGCTCACCAGGGATCGAGCGGCACGTAGGTCCTGAAAATCTTCGCCGTCGAGCCCGCGGACTGTGCCTTGTCGAGGCCGTAGTCGAGGGCCTGCGCCAGCTCGGGCCTGTCACGCCGCACGAGGAATGAGAGGTTGCGGCTGAAATAGTCGAAGTCGGAATAGGCACCGCCCAGCACCCGGCAGCAATCGGCTGCCGTCTCGCCCGCCACCCAGTAGATGACCTGCATGTTGTCGCCGAAGATGGCATCGACCTCGCCCGCCTTGAGGGCTGCACCGGCGGCGGCCAGATCGGCATAGGGCGTGATGCGGGCAGAGGAATAATAGGCGGCGAGCCAGCGGGCGTGCACCGTGTCCTTCACCACGCCGACGCGGCGGCCATAGAGTGCGCCGGTGGAGGCGGCATCCAGCGTGCTGGTATCGGCCACCGCGAAGCGGCCCATGATGCGAAAATAGGGTCTCGTCATGCGGGCAGCCGTCAGCGTCTTCTCATCAAGGCGCGGGCCGGTGACGGCGACGTCGGCCTCGCCGCGTGCGAGGGCGGGCAGGATTTCGGCGAAGGGCCGGACCTCCACCGTGCAGGCGAGCCGCGCCTGCTCACAGGCGGCGATGGCGATCTCGACCGAAATGCCGGCGGGCGAACCGGTGCGGGAACGGAAGCTGTAGGGCGCGAAGTCCTCGTCGGCGATGAGCTTGACGGAGAGATTGTCCGGCAGCTTTGGCCGGACCTGCTCTTCCGACGTGCGGAACAGCGGCAGCTGGAAAGGGGCGGGCGGGTTGTCTTGCGCGGCTGCAATCTGAGATAGCATCGCTAGCACAAAAAACATCCGGCATGCTGTAGAAAACTTTACGTAAAGTTGCATTATCGAGCCATTGGCAGGTGCAGGCGGTGCTGGCGGACAACGATCACCAGGGGTTTGGCGAGGTTCCCGCAGCGCGCATCAGCATAGCCGGGGGCGAGGGCGAAGTCTTGCTCCGTCTGAGCCGCCCGGCCCTCTGCGACCTGCTGCGCCGCCTGCCGAAGGAGGAACTCGAGGAGGCGCTGCGCACCAAGATCATGCGTGCGGTGAGCCTGCCGGGCCTCGTCCTCCACGCGGCCTGCGGCCAGCCGGCCTTGCGGCTTGCACGGGCCCGTGGCCTCGGCATCATCGGTTATGGGGAGGCTGCGGATTTTCTGCTGGCCGCCCGCGCCGTGCACCGCAGCCAGTTGCTGCGCGTGGCGATCGCCGGTCTGGCACGGCGCTGGCCGATGTTCTCGGCGCGCGGCGGCGTGACGGCAGCGCAGGTTCTGGCCTTTGTCGCATTGCTGGCTGTGTTCGGTGCGGCCGGACTGGTGCTGCCGGGTCGCCTGTTCCTCGCCAGCGTCTCGGCGGTGAGCGGCATCTCCTTCCTGGGTGTGGTGGCGCTCAGGCTGCTGTGCCTGATGCCGCCCGTGAAGCGGGCGCGGCCAGCCCTGCGCGAGATCGCGGCAGAGGACTGGCCGGTCTACTCCATTCTGGTGCCACTGTTTCGCGAGGTCGCTGTGCTGCCACAGCTGATGACGGCGCTGCGCCAGCTCAGCTACCCGGCGGCGAAGCTCGACATCAAGCTGATCCTCGAGGAGGAGGACATCCTCATGCAGCGCGCGGTGGCAGCCTTGCCGCTGGAGGCGCATTTCGAGGTGATCATCGTGCCCGCAAGCCTGCCGCAGACCAAGCCGCGCGCCCTGAACTATGCACTGCAGTTCTGCCGTGGCGAGCTGCTCACCATCTATGATGCGGAGGATGTTCCGGAACGCGACCAGCTGCAGAAGGCCGCCCGGCGCTTCGCGGCCGCCCCGCGTGAGCTTGCCTGTCTACAGGCACAGCTCACCTTCTATAACGAGAACGAGAACTGGCTCACCCGCCAGTTCACCGCGGAATATGCCACACTGTTCGGCGAGCTGCTGCCGATGCTGGCCAACCACAATCTGCCGCTGCCGCTGGGTGGAACGTCTAATCACTTCCGCATGGATGTGCTGCGCAGCGTGGGCGCATGGGACCCCTACAACGTGACGGAGGACGCGGACCTCGGCCTGAGGCTGGCGCGCCTCGGATATGATACGGGCGTACTCGACAGCTTCACCTTCGAGGAGGCGAACACGCGGCTTGGCAACTGGATCCGCCAGCGGGCGCGCTGGCTGAAGGGCTTCCTGATGACATGGCTCGTTCATATGCGTGAGCCCGAACGGCTCATGCGCGAGATGGGGCCTTCCGGCTTCTGGGCCGCGCAGGTGCTCACTCTGGGCGTTTTCGCGTCGGTGCTGCTGCATCCGCTCTGCATGGCGGCAACAGTGGTGCTGTGGGTGATCTATCCCACGTTTCCCAGAGATGCCGGAGCCGTGTTTCTCCTGCTTTCAGGGATAAACCTGTCGGTGCTGGTGGCGGGCTATGCCATCTCGATCACGCTCACCCGGCGTGCGCTGCTCAAACATGGCGTTGCTGGCGCACACGTCACGCTCGCCACCATGCCACTCTACTGGATCCTGATGTCATTCGCCGCATGGCTGGCCCTGTGGCAATTCTTTACCAGGCCGTTTCACTGGAACAAGACGGAGCACGGGCTCTCCTCCGTCCAGCCCGTCAGGCCGGGGCGAGTTCGCGGTACTGCGTCAGGGCGTCGTCGATGGTGGCGGCGAAATGCACGTCAGGGGGCCGCACACCGTGGGTGAGCAGGCTCCGCCGCACATCGGTGTTGGCGGCGCTCACGAACAGCTTCACGCCGCGCTTTGCGGCCTTGTGGGCGAGGCCTTCCATGACGTTGGCGCCGGTTGAATCGAGGAAGGGCACGGCGGCGAAGTCGACGACCAGAGCCTTGTGCGTGTCCTGGATGCGGTCGAGCACCGAGGCGATGGAGGCCGCCGCGCCAAAGAAGAAGGCACCGGTGATGCGATAGACCACGAGTTCCGGATTGGCGGCGAGTGCCTCGTCATAGTCGCCGCGCGGCAGGGTGGAATCGGCCACGTCTTCTCCGACGAAGGGCGTGTGGGTCTCGACGGCGGTGGCCTTCGACATGCGGTGGATAAACAGCACGGAGCCCAGCGCAAAACCCACCACGATGGCCTCGGTGAGATCGCGGAAGATGGTGAGGAGAAAGGTGGCGGCGAGCACCGCCACATCGCCCCAGCCGGAGCGCACGAGCACGGCAATCGCCGGCTTCTCGATCATGTTCCATGAGACGACCGCCAGCACGCCCGCCAGCGCCGCGAGCGGGATGAATGCGGCGAGCGGGGCCGCCACCGCCATGAAGATCAGGATGAACGCCGCATGCAGCATGCCTGACACGGGACTATGCGCGCCGGAGCGCACATTGGTGGCGGTGCGGGCAATCGTGCCGGTGACGCAGAAGCCGCCAAACAACGCCGAACCGATGTTGGCGGCGCCCTGCGCGACAAGCTCGCAGTTGGAGCGGTGGCGGCGGCCCGTCATGCCGTCCGCCACCACGGCGGAGAGCAGCGACTCGATGGCGCCGAGCAGCGTGAAGGACAGGGCGGCGGGCAGCACCTCGATGATCTTGGCAGCCGACAGCGCGGGAAGCGACGGGGCAGGCAGCGTGCTCGGGATGCCGCCAAATTTTGAGCCGATGGTGGTGACGTCGAGGCCGAGCTTCCAGGTGATGAGGGCGGCGAGTGTCACGGCGATCAGCATGCCGGGCCAGTGCGGGCGCAGCCTCTTGAGGCCGACGATGATCGCGATGGTGCCGAGCGACAGGACGAGTGCGGCGGGCGAGATCGTCGGCAGCGCGTTGACCAGCACTGGGATTTTCTTCAGCAGCGGGCCGGGCTCTGGCACGGAGAGGGTAAGGCCGAGAAGATCCTTGATCTGGCTTGCGAAGATGATGACCGCGATGCCCGCCGTGAAGCCCACCGTGACTGGGAATGGAATGAACTTGATGAAGGTGCCGAGCCTGAGGAAGCCCACCGCCGCGAGCAGGAAACCCGAGATGAAAGTAGCGAGGATCAACCCGTCCATGCCGTGCTGCGCGACAGTGGCGGCGACCAGCACGATGAAGGCACCCGCCGGCCCGCCGATCTGGAAGCGCGAGCCGCCAAGCAGGGAGACGAGGAAGCCGCCGACGGCGGCCGTGTAGAGCCCCTGTGCGGGCGTGGCGCCCGAGGCGATGGCGATGGCCATGGAAAGCGGCAACGCCACGATGGCGACGGTGAGGCCCGCGATCGCATCGGCGCGCAGGTTCTTGAGCGTGTAGCCCTCGCGCAGAACCGTCACCAGCTTGGGCGTGAAAAGCTCGGCGAAGCTCGCGCCCTGTGGCTTGGGCGGGGAGGCGGGGGAAGCGGTTGGAACGGACATCGGTGATGGTCCCGTTGCTTGTCTCAGCTGTTGGGCGGCGCCTTGGCTTCGCGCAAGCGCACGCCGCGCCCGCCTCCGCTGCTTGTTGTGTTTTCCCCGATCAATTCGATGCCCGCCGCATCAAGTGCTTGCACGACCTTCACGAGGCTGTCGACCACGCCGCGCACCTGGCCGTCGCTGGCCTCCATGCGCTGGATCGTCGGAAGGGACAGGCCAGCCTTTTCAGCCAGGGCCCGCTGGTCCATGCCGAGCAGGGCACGGGCGGCACGGATCTGGGCAGAGGTGATCATGGCGGGCGCTTGACGATGGTGATCCTAGGTAGAACATAGATATTAAAGCGCTGGGCGTCAATAATGATGCTTTGAACATCATGTGATGCCTCATTTTCCGGGGCAGTCTCGGTTTTGGTCAGCGCAGGCAGCAGTCAGAGATCGGTCGGGTCAGCGATCGTCTTGGCCGGAGCCCTTGAATTGGACTGTGCATATGACTATTCCTGATTGAGCTGTCTTCCCTATATGAGCCGCATGTGTTCCTGACAATCCACGCCACTCCGCGCCAGACCGGTGTCCATCTTGTCCAGCGTCGGCAGACGCGGGCACTGACACATGCCGTTCATATTCAAGTGCAGTCTAGCACCATGACTGCGCGCGCTGTGTCCACCCGAATGACCGCTGCCCAGAAGCCATTGCCGGCGGATCTGCCGATCCGGCCGGGTTGCCACACGAAACGGAGGCAAGCCCATGACGAACGCCCTGACAACCATTGATGCGCCCGGCCTTCCCGCCGTGATGGCCGATCCGGGCGAAGTTGCCCGCATTCGCTCGTCGATCGACCTGAGTGACCGGGCTGAGCTTTCGACATTCGGCGAGAGGGCACAGCAGTCGGTCACCGCCTATGCCGACAAGATACTTGCCCAAACCCGCAACCGCGACATGGGCGAGACGGGAAAACTGCTGATCGACATTCTCGAGAAGGCGAAGGGCCTCGATCCCGCCTCGATCAAGGAGGGCGGGTTGCTGTCGCGTATCTTCTCGTCGCTCGAGGCGCGCATTCGTCGGTTTACCGAACAGTTCGAGGATGTGGCGAGCCAAATCGATGGCGTGACCATCGAGCTAAGCCAACACAAGGATAACCTGAAGCGCGACCTGGCCGTTCTCGACGATCTTCACGCCGAGACCAAGCGGGCGATTGCGGGTCTTGACGCTTATATTCTGGCGGGCAAGACCTTTGGTGAAACCTTCCGTGCCGAGCGGTTGCCTGCACTCAAGACCGAGGCAGAGGCCAGCAAGGACGAGACCGACGGCTTGCTCAAGGCGCAGTCCTATCAAGATGCGCTGCAGGCGCTCGATCGGCTGGAAAAGCGTGTTTACTATCTCCAGCAGGCACGACAGATCGGTATCCAGCAACTGCCACAGATTCGCATTGTCCAGTCGGGCGACGAGACGCTCATTGAAAATCTGCAGGCGACATCCGAGCTTACCATCCCGGTTTGGAAGCAGAAGATGATCCTGCTTCTGGGCCTTACCCGTCAGAAGAAGGCGCTCGATCTGCAGAAGACGGTGACGGACGCCACCAACACGATGATCAGGCAAGCCTCCGAAATGATGAAGGATCAGGCCATCGCCATCGAGGAGCAGGCGCAGCGCGGCATCGTCGACATCGACACGCTCGAACAGGCCAATCGCGACCTCATCGATACGATCCAGGGCGTGTTGAAAGTGCAGGAGGAGGGCCGTGGCAAGAGGGCCGTCGCAGAGCGCCAGATGGAACTCATGACGGCTGAACTCAAGAAGGTGCTGACGAAGGCGAATGCCTGAGATGGCTCGGGTCCGGCACGCGGCGGCGCTCGCTGTCCTTTTCGGGCTGTTGGTTGCGCTGTCAGGCTGCGGCAGCCAGCCGGGGCCGAGCTTCGACATCGTTTCCGGCTCGGAGAACCAGCCGCTGGAAGCACTGGTGCAGGAGTTCTGCAAGGAGCGCCGTGCCACCTGCAAGATGACCTATCAGGGTTCGCTCGACATTGGATTGGGGCTGAGGCCTGGGCAGGATGTCAAGTACGACGCGGTGTGGCCGGCCTCGGGCATTTGGATTGCGATGTTCGACAGTGGCCGCCGGGTGAGCGCGCTGAAGTCCATTTCTCAGAGCCCGGTGGTGCTTGGGGTCCGCAGTTCAAAGGCCGAGGCCCTCGGCTGGACAAAGGCCCCGGTCGCAATGGCTGATATTCTCGCTGCCGTCGAATCCGGCAAGCTGCGGTTTCTGATGACCTCGGCAACCCAGTCGAACTCTGGTGCCAGCGCCTATATCGCGATGCTGTCGGCAGCGCTGGGTTCGAAGGCGGTCATTACCGAATCCAACCTGTCGGGTGCATCGGCGGATCTCGCTGCCCGACTGTTGCGCGGCGTCGAACGCTCATCGGGCTCGAGTGGCTGGCTTGCCGATCTCTATCTCTCCTCTGCCGAGAAGGGCGTCGTCTACGATGCGATGTGGAACTACGAGGCAGTGATCAAGGAGGCCAATGACAAGCTGCGCGGAGCCGGCCGTGAGCTGCTCTGGGCGGTCTATCCCTCCGACGGCGTCAGCATGGCGGACTCACCTCTCGGATTTGTTGAGCGTGGCCGCGGGCCGGAGGTGAAGCAATTCTTCGACGACCTCCAGGCCTGGCTTCTGTCGTCAGCCGGCCAGGCCCGGATCGCAGCGACCGGCCGCCGCGTGCCGGCCGACCGGGCCGCCCCCGCCAAGCCTGAACCGGACTGGAATTTCGATCCGCAGCGACTGGTGACTGCCGTGCCGATGCCTGAGCCGGAGGTCATCCGCAAGGCTTTGGTGCTGTATCAGGAGGCGCTCCGTCGTCCGTCGCTGAGCGTGCTCTGCCTCGACTTCTCCGGCAGCATGAAGGGTGACGGCGAGAGCGCCCTTCAGCGCGCGATGGAATTTCTGCTCACTCCGGAACGTGCCGCAGAGGTTCTGGTGCAATGGTCGCCCCGCGATCGCATCATCGTTCTTCCTTTCAACGGCCAGGTGATCAATGCCTGGGAGGGGACAGGCCAGCCAGCCGATCAGATGAAGATACTGGAGGGCGTGCGAACCATGCATGCAGATGGTGGTACCGACATGTATGCCTGCGCCACGGAGGGCTTGCGTCGCATGCAGGCACTGGCCGGTATGCAAGATTATCTACCCGCCATTTTTGTGCTGACCGACGGGCGCAGCGATGGCGATCCCGAAGCCTTCGTCAACGGCATGTCCGCTGGCGAGCGCGCCGTTCCGATCTTTGGCATTACCTTTGGCGATGCTGACCGCGGGCAGCTTGACGCGATTGCCAAGGCTTCAGGCGGACGTGTCTTCGACGGAACCAAGGACCTGACCGGCGCCTTCCGTTCGGCGCGCGGTTACAACTGATGATGCCCGGCCAGCTGTTCAACAACGGTCTCAACTGGGTCGTGGCGGGAATCGTGGCCGCTGCCGTCATCCCAGCCCTGACCTTCGGGATCAAGATCCCCTTTCTGGTGGCGCTCGGCATCGGTCTAACCGCCTTTTTCGGTCTCGTGCTGTTGCTGGCTCCACGTGGTTTGTTTGAAGGGGTCGATGTCTCAACCCTCAACAAGGGCAAGCTCGATCTGGTCCGCAAGGTGCTGATGGAGGCGACGCCAGCACTTGAACGCCTCGATGCCGCCTCGCGGCGTATCCGCAATCCGGCGATCCGCAAGGGCATCCAGGACCTGACGTCGACGGCACGCACCATCTTTGAACGTATCGAGCAGAATCCGGAACGCATGATCTCCGTGCAACGCTTCCTCACCTATTACTTGCCCGCTGCCGCCGAGCTGGCCGAAAGCTACGGCGTGCTCGAACAGCAGCGCTCGCCCGATACTGGGCGCCTGCAGCAGTCCGAGGCTGTTCTTGGCAAGCTCAACGAGGCCTTTGGGCATTATGCCGATACCATGCTCGAGTCGGATCTTTCGGGGCTCGATGTCGATCTGCGCCTCATCGAACGCGCGGTGAAAGACGATCTGGAGGCTCGCCCATGACCATGACACGACGTGCTTTTGGTATTGGCCTCATTGCCGCCAGTGCGCTCGCCACGGGCGGCTACTTCTATCTCAAGGACACGAAGTATCTTCGCCAGCCGAAGCCCCTCACCGGTTTTGTCGGCGGCGAAAAGCGCGGCTTCCTCGCCAATCCGGCCACCATCGCGGCTTTGCGCGGCGACGGATTCGAACTCAACGCCAGACAGGCGGGTTCTGTCGAGATGGTTCGCGAGGCGCAGATCTTGCGGCAGGACCCGGATTTCCTGTGGCCTTCGTCTTCGGTGATGGTGGAGATCGCCAAGGAGAACAGCGTGCCCATCCGGCGCGCTGAGGTCATCCTCAATTCACCCATCGTGGTCTATTCTTGGGAGCCGGTCGTGGCGGGGCTCGAGGCTGCGGGCCTCGTCAGACGCCAGGCTGATGGCACGCGGACCATCGATCTCGCGCTGTATCTCAAGGCTGTTCTGGCCGGCCGAAGCTGGTCCGAGCTGGGTGTTGGTGATCTCTCCGGGCCGGTGCGTATCGTCTCGACCGATCCGAACCTCTCCAATTCTGGTTTCATGTTTGCGGGGCTGGTGGCCAATCTGCTGGCCGGGGAGGTGACGCAGCAGTCTCAGCTTCGCGCCCTTTCGGGAGATATCGGTGCGCTATTCCACCACATGGGCTTCAAGTCGAATTCCTCGGGAAGCTTGTTCGAGGACTATATCGCGGGCGGCCCCGGCGTTTATCCCATGGCAGTGCTCTACGAGAACCAGCTCATCGAATGGGCGCTTGAAGATGGAGCGCGCTGGCAGAGGGTGATGGCTGGCAGCGCGAAGCCCGTTCTCCTCTATCCCGCTCCGACGGTCTACTCGGCACATCCGCTGATCAGCCTGAAGCCCGCCGCCGACGCGCTGATCGGCACGTTGCTCAGCCCGGCGCTACAGGAGATTGCCTGGAGTTCGCATGGATTCCGTGGTCCTCTCGGTTCACCGGGGGCCGCCGCGGGTGCGGGGCAACCGACCATTCCGGAGAAGCTCACTGCCATCGTTCCGATGCCGGAGGCCAAGGTCATGCTCGACATCCTGCAACTGCTGTCTTGATTGCAGCTAGGCGAAAAAGCCCTTCAGCTTCATGTGGCGGTTGACGTCCTTGTAGAGCAGGTAGCGGAAGCGCCCCGGACCACCGGCGTAACAGGCCTGCGGGCAGAACGCCCTCAGCCACATGAAGTCGCCGGCCTCGACCTCCACCCAGTCGCGATTGAGCCGGTAGACGGCCTTGCCCTCCAGCACATAAAGGCCGTGCTCCATCACATGGGTCTCGGCGAAGGGGATCACCGCGCCGGGCTCCAGGGTGACGATGTTCACATGCATGTCATGGCGCACGTCACTGGGGTCGACAAAGCGGGTGGTCGCCCACTTGCCGTCGGTGCCGGGCATGGCGTGGGGCTTCACGGCGTCGTCCGATGTGACAAAGGCTTCGGGCTGCGGAATGCCATCGACCGCCTCATAGGCCTTGCGCACCCAGTGGAAGCGTAGCGGCGCCTTCGACTCGTTGCGCAGCGCCCAGTGCACGCCGGGCGGCAGATAGGCATAACCGCCGGGCTTCAATTCGTGCCGCCAGCCATCGAGCGTCAGCACCATCTCGCCCTCGACCACGAACAGCACGCCTTCGGCGCCCTTCGAAGGCTCCGGCTTGTCGCTGCCGCCGCCGGGTGCCACTTCCATGATGTATTGCGAGAAGGTCTCGGCAAAGCCCGAGAGGGGGCGGGCAATCACCCAGGCGCGGGTGTCGTCCCAGAAGGGCAGCACGCTCGTCACGATGTCGCGCATCACGCCTCTGGGGATCACCGCATAGGCCTCGGTGAACACGGCGCGGCCGGTGAGGAGGTCGGTCTGTGGCGGGTGGCCGCCATGGGGCGCATAGTAGCTGCGGGTCATCGTGGTGTCCGTCTTGTTTCAGGCAAGGTTAAAGCGCCCGTGCCCGGGCCGCAAGCTGACAGAAGCAATAGTGCTTGCGCAGAGGAGACTTCCACGCCGCTGGTCTGCGTCCTAAGGGAGGGCATGTGGTCCGCTTTGTTTTCCGGTTTCATCATGGGGTTCAGTCTCATCCTTGCGATAGGTGCGCAAAACGCCTTCGTGCTGCGTCAGGGGCTGCGTCAGGAGCATGTGCTGGTGGTGGTGGCGATCTGCGTCATCTCGGACGCGCTGCTGATCCTGGCGGGCGTGACGTTTCTCGGGTCGCTGCTGCCCTCGATCCCGTGGCTCAGCGAGGCGATGCGCTGGGTGGGCGCCGCATTCCTGTTCTTTTACGGTGCGTTGCGCTTTCGCGCGGCATGGCAGGGTGGTGAGGCGCTGAAGCCCTCGGACGATGTGGTCAATTCAGCCTTCCGAGTGGCCATGACCTGCCTGTTGCTCACCTGGGCAAACCCGCATGTCTACCTTGATACGGTGGTGCTGCTCGGGTCGATCTCGGCGCAATATGCGCCCCATGCGCTGGTCTTCGGCACCGGGGCTGCAGTTGCGTCTTTGGTCTTTTTCACGGCGCTGGGCTATGGCGCGCGGCTGCTGACACCGGTGTTCGCGAGTGCCAGGGCCTGGGTCATTCTGGAGGCGTCGATCGGCGTGGTAATGTGGGCAATCGCCTTGAGCCTCCTGCGCGGCTAGCGGCGGCCTGCCTCGCCAGCGTTTAATAGGTCTGTGGCTGCGGCTGGCCGAAGATGAAGTCGGTGCCGTCGAGACCATAGACGTCGGGGCGGAAATTCACGCGGCCGTCGTCGGTGGCCCAGGCGGTGAGATACATCCAGCGCACGTCGGGCCCGTTCTCGATGGGCTGTTCGTACTGCTCGGTGGATGTGGTGAGAGCCTGGTAGCTCGTCTCGTCGAGCGGCGCCTGGGTCCGGTCGAGGATCCACTTCACCACCGTCTGCACCTGGTCGATGCGCACGCAGCCCGAGCTTTCGAAGCGCACGTTGCGGCCGAACAGCTCGCGGTGCGGCGTGTCGTGCATGTAGACCATGAACTTGTTGGGGAAGTTGATCTTCACCGCACCCAGCGAATTGTGCGGGCCGGGCTCCTGGCGGAAGAAGTAGCGGTCGGGCGGCGTGGTGGTCCAGTCGATCAGCGCCGGGTCGATCTCGGGCCCTTCCACGCCGTCGAAGACGCGGATGTTCATCATCTGCAGGTAGCTCGGGTCCGCCATGTACTTCGGGACGATGTCCTTCTCGACGATCGAGGCCGGGATCTTCCAGTAGGGATTGAAGTTGATGTCGCTCACCTTGCTGGCCAGCGTCGGCGAGGGCCGTTCGAGCTTGCCCACCACGATGTTGTGGCGCGAATAGACGTGGCCATCCTCCACCGTTTCGAGCTGGGTGGCCGGGATGTTGACGAGGATCGCATATTGTCCGGTAAGGTCCTGGGCATAGGCCTGGACGCGGGACAGGTTCTCGCGCAGCATGCCGAGGCGCGTGTCAGCCGGAACATTGAGTTCGGCAAGCGTCTTCTCGGCAACCATGCCCGAAGGCAGGATGCCATGGTTGATCTGGAACGCCTTCACCGCATCGACCATCTCCTGGTCATAGTCCGGCGAGCTGTCGGAAGAGAGCGAGTCGAATGACAGGTAATTTTCACGGATGAGGCGCTGGCGCAGCGCGATGACGGCGTCGCCCTTGGCGCCCTTCTTCAGGGAGCGTTCGGCCAGATCTTCCCAGCCGCCGCCAGTCACGATCTCCTCATACATGCTGATCGCGCCCTCCATGGCGGCGACAGAATTGATGGTCAGCATCGGCGCCTGGTTCTGGCCCGCCACGATTTCCGTCTGGGTGGCCAGGCTGCTGGCCTTCGATTTCTTGGCCGGACGGGGCTTGGCCGGTGCCGGCGTTGCCAGCGTGCTGGTGTCGACCTGTTCCTGGGCGAAGGCGGCCGCACTCATGGCCAGAAGGCTGCCCATGGCGAAGAGGTTGCGATTGAAGGCGCGGCGCGACAGCACAGATGAAGTCCTTTGATCTCGGCGTTTTACACTGAATGACTTGGGTAAATGGCGATTTAAGGATGCAGAGTCCACCCCTCATTCGAACCGTCTAGAGTGCTTGTTCGGCAAGAATGCGGCGGCCACCGGGTCAGCTCAGGGCGGTGACCTCGCGCTTGAAGGGGATTTCCAGGAAATCACGGTCCGGTCGGCCGAATTCCTCGGCAAAACGGCGGCCGGAATGAACGGCGGCGGCAATCGTGCCGGGGCCGTAGCAGTCCCCGGCGCGGGTGGCCGAAATGGCTGCCGCGCTCAGCGCCCGCCACAGACCGTCGACCGGTCGCCGCGCCGTCACCAGCACCACCGAGCCCGCGGCAAGCTGCGAGGCCTCGCCCGTATAGGTGCATTCCAGCGTGACATGGCCCTCGCCGATGCCGACGACCGCCTGGTTGGCAATGATCTTCACGCCATGCTTGAGCAGGCGCGCCTGAATTGCCTTCTGCTCGAGTGAGGCCTTGGTGAAGGACGAGGCCACGGCGGCCGGCGTGACGAGGGTAACGGAGTGTCCCTCGCGCGTCAGCAGCTCGGCGAGGACGCCACCCATGTAATAGTGATCGTCATCGAACAGCACGACGTCCTTCGCCCTGGGCCGCTTGCCCGCCATCAGGTCGTCAGGGGTCAGCACGTCACAGGCTTCCGGATGGTGGAAGGGCACCATGGTGTGGCGGCCCGTCAGGTCGCGCAGCCATTCGGAGCCGGTGGTGACGAGAACGTGATCGGCGCCGAACTCGGCCACCGTCTCAGGCGTCATCTCGCTTTCGAGATACATCGAGACATTGGGAAGCTTGTTGAGCTGCAGCAGGCGCCAGTCGCGCACCCGGCCCCAGGCCGCAAGGCCGGGAAGCCTGCTCTCGCGCGCCACGCGGCCGCCGGCGTGTGAAGCCTTGTCGGCGAGCGTCACCTGGTAGCCGCGCTGGCCCAGGGCGCGTGCGGCCTCGAGCCCGGCAGGGCCGGCGCCGACGACCAGGATGTGCTTGTCCTCCTCCTTGGGGCGGATCAGTTCCGGGTGCCAGCCGCGCCGCCACTCCTCGCCCATCGAGGGGTTCTGGGTGCAGCGGAGCGGCGTCATGGTGTAATCATGCGTGACGCAGACATTGCAGCCGATGCATTCGCGGATGTCGTCGAGGCGGCCATCGCGGATCTTGTTCGGCAGGAAGGGATCGGCGATCGAGGGCCGGGCTGCGCCGATCATGTCCATGATGCCCTCGCGGATCACGCGCACCATGGTGTCCGGCGAGGTATAGCGGCCGACGCCGACCACGGGCTTGGTGGTGAGTTTCTTGACGCCCTTGATATAGGGCTCCTGGAAGCCTTCCTCGGAAAAGCGCGAGGTCTGGCTGTCCTTCGACCAGTCGGAGAGCGACAGGTCCCACAGGTCGGGGAGTTCAGCCATCATCGCGATGGCATCCTCCACCTCCGCGGGCTCAAGTCCGGCGGAGCCAATGAACTCGCTCATGGCGATGCGCACGGGAACCGCACAGGTGTCGCCCACCGCATCCTTGGTGTCCTCGATCACCTCGCGCAGCAGGCGGGCGCGGTTTTCCAGCGACCCGCCATATTCATCATTGCGGAAGTTGGTGGCGCGCGACAGGAAGTGCTGGAAGATGCCCAAGCCATGGCCGGCATAGACATAGACCAGGTCGAAGCCCGCCTGTTTCGAGCGCAGCGCCGCCTTGCGGTGGGCGCGGCGGAGGTTTTGGATATCCTGCCTGTCCATGCCGCGCGCCTGCACGGGGTCGTTGAAGTAGCTCGCGGTGGGCATGGGGCTTGCCGAAATGGGCACCTCGCGGGTCCACAGGTTGTTGGCGGTATAGCCCGAATGGCAGAGCTCGATGCCGGCCAGCGAACCGTGCTCATGCACCTTCTCGGCGATGCGGGCGAGCATCGGGATGTCCTGGTCGCTCCACAGGCGGAGTTCGACGTAGGGCGAAACATCCGCCGTGTGGTGGATTTCCACCATCTCGGTGCAGACCACGGCCCAGCCACCCTCGGCCTTCATGCCGCGCATGGCGGCCAGCGCCGAGGCATCGCGGTAGCCCATGCCATTGCAGTGCGGCACCTGGTAGAAGCGGTTCCGGGCGGTGACCGGGCCGATGCGGACGGGTTCGAAGAGGATGTCGTAGCGGGAATCGCGGGTCATCTTGGGTTCCGTGGTTGCGTAACCGGTTCTAGCAAATCCCGGTCCGTCTCGGCTATGCTTGGCTGCGAGAGACATCAGCGGGGTTACATGCTGCCGGAATTCAAGGACATCGAGAAAGCCGCAAGGCGCATCGAGGGATTCGCCGTGGTCACGCCCGTCATCGAATCCCCGAAGCTCAATGAGATCACCGGCGGGCGCATCCTCATCAAGGCCGAATGCCTGCAGCGCACCGGCTCCTTCAAGTTCCGCGGCGCGTGGAACATGATCTCGAAGCTGGACGCAAAGAAGGCCAAGGGCGGCGTCGTGGCCTATTCTTCCGGCAACCATGCGCAGGGCGTGGCTGCGGCAGCCCAGATCAAGGGCCTGCCGGCGCTCATCGTGATGCCGGCCGACACGCCGAAGATCAAGCAGGACAATACCCGCTCCTACGGTGCCGAGGTGGTGACCTATGACCGCGCCACCGAGTCGCGCGAGGCGATTGCCGAGCGCTACGTGAAGGAGCGCCATGCGGTGATGGTGCCGCCCTTCGAGCATGCCGACATCATTGCCGGGCAGGGCACGGCGGGCCTTGAACTGGCGGAGGAGGCAACCGCGCGCGGCATCCGCCTTGATGACGTGCTGGTGTGCTGCTCGGGTGGCGGGCTGACGGCAGGCGTGGCGCTGGCCATGGCGGCGCTGCAGCCGCAGGCCCGGGTGCATTCGGTCGAGCCCGCGGGCTTCGACGACTATGCGCGCTCGCTGAAAAGCGGGAAGATCGAGAAGAACCCCAGGGCCTCGGGCTCGATTTGCGATGCGCTGATGTCGCCTTCGCCGGGCGACATGACATTCGTCATCAACAAGCGCTTGCTGGGCGAGGGGTTCGCCGTCACGGATGCCGAAGCGGCCGACGCCGTGCGCTTCGCCTTCGAGGTGCTGAAGATCGTGCTGGAGCCCGGCGGCGCCGTGGCGCTGGCCGCGGTGCTTTCGGGCAAGATTGATGCGACGGGCAAGGCCATCGGCGTCATCGCCTCGGGCGGCAATTGCGACCCGGGCCTTTATGCGCGGATACTGAACCGCGAGATCTGAGGCTCAGGATGCCTTCGGCAGTTGGTCTGCCAGCGGCACATCGAACGGCTCGCCGGGCTTATGACGGGTGATAATGATGCGGCGCCGCGACGGCGGCGGGGCCGCGGCCTCCAGCGGCAGCATGTCGAGGAGACGCGGCACGGCGGCGATGGTGGCTTCCGGGGCGGGCTCGAAGAGGTCCTCGTCGGCGTGGAAATACTTCATGTGACGCGGCGCAAGGTGAGATGCCGGTTCCAGACGGAGCGGGGCGGGCGCCTCGTCATCCGCGTTGTCCAGCACCGAGGCGAGGCGCGACAGGACCTCGTCATGGTTGCTGGCGATAGCGATTTCGAGCCGCCGCATGCTGTCCTGCAGGCTCGAGGTCTCTGACCGGCGCAGCCTGGTCGAGAATTCATCGAGGAACCAGCGGCCGCGCGGGGTTTCCATGACCGCCTCGCGGATGGCGTCGAAATCATCAGTGTCAAGGCCGGCCGGCGCGGGTCTCGCACGGGGCGACAGGTCTCTGGGCGGCATACGCAACTCCACAACTCACCGGGGCCGACACACCCCATCCCCTGCGCCAGCCGCAGGGCACCACTGCCCCTCATAATCATGGCGAGTGGTGAATCTTTGGTTTAGAGCATCGGTAGCTCAGTTGGAATCGAAGGGGATTCCCAAATCAGTTGATAGGTGATTCAAGGTTTGCGGAGGTGATCCGTCATG
>CANJMQ010000041.1 GCA_947475225.1 Bradyrhizobiaceae bacterium | reverse complement strand
CGGGCGCTGCCCGGCGCGGTGTGCCAGCTTGTGAGGCTGGCGATAGTGGCGCTGAGCAGCGCCCGCGATCCGACAGGTCTTAGGCCTTTGGAGGAGCGCTTGCGGACTGTTCCCAAGGAACGTGTCGCCTTGCCTGAGGCGCGGGGGTCTTATTGACCCCGGGTCTCCTCCTCGGCCCCCGGGAGTGCGGCACACGTTACGCCACACCCGCAGGCCTGCCCTCCACCTTGCCCGAGCTCACCGTCATGAGCAGGACCCCGACTGGGGCGAGTGATGGTATGAAGTCCTATAATAGGACTAAAGTCAAGAAGGATTTTGATCCCTCTCGTGCTTTTGCGCTGAAGAAGCGGGAGAAGACATGCTTTTTCCGGTTCAAGCCCGCGGGAGGTGAATGTCCTGAATGCTACATGGGGAGGGCAGCGCCGAGGCTGCTAGTGGTGCTGCACGTCCCGGGGGCGATAGCTCTTGCGCCGGCTGTCGTAGCCTTCGAAGTATTCCCGCACCTGCGGGTGACGCACGGGTTCGCCGGTGTCGTCGACGAGCAGGTTTTGCTCGGAAACATAGGCCACGTACTCCGTCTCCCCGTTTTCGGCAAGCAGATGGTAGAAGGGCTGGTCCTTGCGGGGGCGGATTTCCTCAGGGATCGAGTTCCACCACTCCTCGGTGTTGTTGAACACGGGGTCGATGTCGAAGATGACGCCACGGAACGAAAAAAGCCGGTGGCGCACAACCTGGCCAATACCAAACTTAGCGGTCGAAGCGGTGCCCATAACCATTGCTTGCCAAGGATGGCGGCGGAAGGCAAGAGGCGGAGCGGTATTCCGGGGTTCGCTGCTTCCAAATGTCCGATATCCTCAATCTGGCCATGCCGTTCTTCGGGTTGATCCTGCTCGGCGTTTTCGCCGCCCGACGCTGGCAGGGGGGCGAGCAGGGGCTGGCCTGGCTCAACATATTCCTTGTCTATTTCGCACTTCCGGCACTGATCTTCCTGGTGGTTTCGGAGGCCCCCTTCGAGCAGCTGGTGAACTGGCCCTTCGTGACCGCCACCACCGCGGTGACGCTTGCTGCCTTCGTGACCGTGATGGGGCTGTCGCGGGTGCTGTTTGGAACGGAGTTCAGGACAGCGGTGCTGCAGGGCACGTCTGGCAGCTATGGCAATGTCGGCTACATGGGGCTGCCGCTGGCGGTGGCCTTCTTCGGTCCGCAGGCGGCGGTTCCCGCCGCACTGGTCTTCTGCTTCGACTGCGCGCTGCAATTCGTGCTCACCGCCTTCCTCGTCACGCTGGCCAACGAGCGCGAGGAGGAGGCGCATTGGGGTGCCGTCGCGTGGCGGATCGCCAGGCAGGTGGGAACGCATCCCTTCATCATTGCCACGGTGCTCGGCATCATAGGGTCGGCGATCCACTTCCATGCGCCGGGAGCGCTCGGCACAATCCTCGAGATGCTGATGAAGTCGGCGGGGCCCACGGCTCTGTTCGCGCTCGGCGTCACGGTGGGCATGCGGCGGCTGGCGGGGGTGGGGCCGGCGCTTGTGCTGGTGTCCGGCATGAAGGTGATCGTGCAGCCGGTGCTGGCCTATGTGGTCGTGAGCATGGTGCCGGGCACGCCGCCGCTGTGGCTGCATGTGGCGGTGATGATGGCGGCGCTGCCAACCGCCTCCAACGCCTTCATTCTGGCGAGCCAGTACAAGTCTTATGTGGAAGGCGCCTCGACGGCGGTGATCGTGACGACGGCGCTGTCGGCCGTCATCATTCCCGGTCTGATCTACGCGATCAATTCCGGCATGCTGCCCTGAGGCGGGCGCATGACGCGCGGCAGGTTGTTTGACGGCGCCAGGCCATATTGCATGACGGCGCGGCGCAGCGGTCCGAATTGCGCGAGCAGCGTCAGGCCCGCCGCGCGGCCCGTTTCCAGCACCATGAAGCCTGACAGCAGAGAGCGGTTCATCAGGTCGATGACCTGCTGGCGCGGCTGCACGTCGCGGCGGCGGCGCGCATCATAATCCGTCATGATGGCGGAATTGCCGGGGTCGTCCTCGCCCTCCATCAGGTCGGCGGCCTGGGCGGCATCGCGCAGCGACATGTTGAGGCCCTGCGCGCCGATGGGCGGCACCACATGCGCGGCCTCGCCGATGAGAATGATGCGGTTCCTGGCAAACTCACGCGCCACCAGCCCCTGCATGGGGAAAAGGCGGCGCCGACCGACATTGGAGACGAGGCCCAGCTCGCCATGAGTGCCGATCTGGATCTCGGCGGCGATGTCGCGGTCGGACAGCGCCATCAGCTCGGCGGCGCGGGCCGGGCGCTCCATCCACACCAGAGCCGAGCGGTTGCCGGGCATCGGCACGGTGGTGAAGGGCCCGGCCTTCTTGTGATGTTCGGTCGAGATGCCGTCATGCGGTCCGGAATGGTCGAAGCTCGTCGCCAGCGCCGTCTGGTCGTAGCTCCAGCGGTTGGTGCGAATGCCGGCCGCATCGCGCAGCAGCGAGTTGCGGCCGTCGGCGGCGAGGGCCACGCGCGCGGTGAGGCGCTGGCCCGCTGTGGTGGTGACGGAAACGCTGTCTGACGCGGTGTGGACTGAGGCTGCGTCGGCTCCGGTGAATTCCACGCCCAGCTCACGGGCGCGGGCGCAGAGGGCGGGGATGAGGATGCCGAGCGGAAAGTTCCAGCCGAAGGCCTCCTCTCCCAGTTCTGCCGGGTCGAAGGTGATGGTGGGGGCCTTGAACAGCGAGCCCGTGTCGTCGACGAGGCGGAGCTTGCGCAGCGGCTGGGTTGCCTCCTTCATGCGACCCGGCCACAGGCCCAGATGCATGAGGAGGCGGATTGACGGCTGCATGAGGGCCACGGTGCGGGGGTCCGTGGCATCGCCCTGTTCCTTGGCTACCAGCGCCACGCGGCGGCCGTCCAGTGCCAGCAGGCAGGCGGCGGACAGGCCGGCGGGGCCAGCCCCGGTCACAATGACATCGAAATTGCTCATGGCTCGAAAATGGACTTGCCGCAGTTGGGGCGCAAGGTCGTTTCTGCCGCAGCTACCTGGCGGCCAGTGCGGTCTTCTTCATGCTGTCGCGGCCCGAAAAATGCTGGTGCCAGTGGCCGAGCTTGGGGTGGCCGTTGCGCCAGTTGACGTCGGGCAGGCGGAAGTCGATGTAGGCCAGCGTGACGGCGACGGCGACGGAACCGGCGTTCACCTCCTGCAGCAGGTCCATCCAGTTCGTTTCCAGTTCGTCGAAGCTGGCGTGGATGCGGGTTTCGGTGCGTGTCATCCAGTCTTCCCACTGCAGGCCCTTGGGGCGCGCGGCGGTCTCGTAGCGGTAGGCGACGGCGCTATCGGCCAGGCCCTGGCCCAGCGCCTGCAGTGTGAGCACGCGGAAGCGCTTGGCGCCATCATGCGGGATGAGGCTGGTGTTGCCCGCCACGTGGGCCAGATACTCGATGATGACGCGCGAGTCATAGACGCCATGGCCGTGGTCGGTCTCCAGCACCGGGACCTTGCCGATGGGCGACAGACTGGCAAGCTTGGCATTGACCTCCGTGGGCTTCACCGCCTCGACGATATGCTGCACCTTGTCGCCAAGACCCACCTCATGGGCAGCGACGACGGTCATGCGGACGAAGGGGGAGAGCAGGTCGCCGTAGATCTTCATGGGGTAAGGCTCCTCAAAGGCTTGTTGTGGCCCGAGGTTAGGCGAAGTTCCCGCCGCATCCAAGGGGCGGCGGGAAGTTCTCAGTACTTGCGGAGCAGACCGATCAGCCGGCCCTGCACGCGGACGCGGTCGGGGCCGAAGATGCGGGTTTCGTAGGAAGGGTTGGCGGCTTCGAGTGCCACGGAGTCGCCCTTGCGGCGCAGGCGCTTCAGCGTTGCCTCCTCGTCGTCGACGAGGGCCACGATGATGTCGCCGTTGTGGGCGGTGTCGCCCTTGCGGATGATGACAGTGTCGCCGTCGAAGATGCCGGCCTCGATCATCGAGTCGCCCTTGACCTCGAGCGCGAAATGCTCGCCGCCCGTGAGCATTTCAGGCGGCACGGCGATGTTGGCGGTGTGGTCCTGTATGGCCGAGATCGGAACACCGGCCGCGATGCGACCCATCATCGGAACGACCGCGGCCCGGGGTGCCCCGTCATTGGTGGCGGTGACGGGCTTCACCCGCCCGAGGTTGCCCTGGATGACATTGGGCGTGAAGCCGCCGGCCTTCTTCGGGGTGAGGCTGGGGGAGTGGGCATCGGGCAGCTTGAGCACCTCAAGCGCGCGTGCCCGGTTGGGCATGCGGCGGAGGAAGCCACGTTCCTCCAGCGCCACAATCAGCCGGTGGACGCCGGATTTCGACTGCAGGTTGAGGGCTTCCTTCATTTCCTCGAAGGAGGGGGGTACGCCTTCCTCCTTCAGCCGTTCATTGATGAACAGGAGGAGTTCGAGTTGCTTCCGCGTCAACATGGGCCGGTTCTCTCGATGTTCGTTTGTTCTTTGTCCGGAATCGGAACAAATCCAAAACAAGTGTATCCGTACCCGTTTAGTTCTTCAAGTGTTTACTTTCCGTAACTGTTCAGAAGTCGAGACGTAAGATTTTTACGACGTCACCCTGGCCTGCCGCCTTGGCGTTGGGGGGCCGGACGATGAGCGCCCGGGCCTCGCGAAATGTTCGCTGCATCGAAGAATCCTGCTTGGCGAAGGGGATGACGGTGCGGCGCCCGTCGGGTTCTTCCACCAGGGTCGCCCGGACATAGTCCTGCCGGGTGTCGTTCGCCTTCATTGAGGCTCCCAGGCGGGCCTCGGCCAGATCTTCGCTGACGTCAAGGCCAAGCAGGGCATCGATCAGCGGCTTCAGGAACAACCGGGCGCAGACCATGGCGGAGACCGGGTTGCCCGGCAGGCCCAGCACGTGCTGGCCCTTGCGGCGGCCATACATGAAGGGCTTGCCGGGGCGCATGGCGATCTTCCAGAAGTCGATGGCGATGCTGGAGTTCCTGAGAGCCTCCTGCACATGGTCGTGGTCGCCCACGGATGCACCGCCGGTCGTGACGAGGATGTCGGCCTTCGAAGCTCTGGCGATCGCCCGCTCGGTGGCGCGGAGATTGTCGGGCACGATACCGAAGTTGATGACCCTTGCCCCCAGATGCTCCGCCATGGCGGCCAGTGCGTGGCTGTTGGAGGAGACGATCTGGTCGGCGCGCGGGGCCTTGCCCGGGAGCACCAGTTCATCGCCGGTGGCAATCAGCGCCACCACGGGGCGACGGCGGACCGCGAGCTTCGCGGCATTTGCGGCGGCGGCAAGCCCAATGTCACGGGCGCCGAGTTTGAGGCCGGCGGGCAGCAGTGCATCTCCCTTGCGGAAGTCGAGGCCGGAGAAGCGGATGTTCTGTTCGGGCTTCGCGGCTTGGAGCACGCTGACCACCTTGCCGCTGGCCTCGGTGTTCTCCTGGATGACGACGGCATCAGCCCCCCTGGGAACCGGCGCGCCGGTGAAGATACGGACGCAGTCCCCGCGCTTCAGTTTACCCTTGAAGCCATGGCCCGCGGCGGACATGCCGATCAGCTTCAGGGGAGCGGGCACATTGGCGACGTCCGCAGCGATCACTGCATAGCCGTCCATGGCGGAGGCATCGAAGGGCGGCTGGTGGCGGACCGCCTTGAGCGGTCTGGCGAGCACGCGGCCAAGTGCTAGTTCCAGCTTCACCTCCTCGGCAGGCAGCGGCTTCACATTTTTCAGGATGCGGGCGCGGGCCTCTTCGACGGGGATGAGCGCCATGCCGATTACTCCGCGGTGAAATGTCCGGATTTGCCGCCCGATTTGTCGACGAGGCGGAGGTTGGTGATCTTCATGCCGCGATCGACGGCCTTGCACATGTCATAGAGCGTCAGGCAGGCGACGGAACAGGCGGTGAGCGCCTCCATCTCCACACCCGTCTTGCCCTCGACCTTCACCGTGGCGGTGACTTCGATGGTGGAGGCCGCGACATCAGGCGCGAAATCGACTGTCACCTTGGTGATCATCAGCGGGTGGCAGAGCGGGATCAGCTCATGCGTCTTCTTGGCGGCCATGATGCCGGCGATGCGGGCGGTGGCGATGACGTCGCCCTTCTTGGCCTTGCCCTCGCGGATGAGCGCCAGCGTGGCAGGCTGCATTTCGACCAAGGCCTTGGCGGTGGCACTGCGGCTGGTGACGTCCTTTTCGGAAACGTCCACCATGTGGGCGTTTCCTTCGGCGTCGAGATGGGTGAGGCGGCTCATGGCTTGGTCAGCATAGCACGAGTCGCGGCGGCGACGTCCTGCTGGCGCATCAGGCTTTCGCCGATGAGGAAGGCGTTGACCTTGACCTTCGCAAGCCGTGCGAGGTCGAAGGGCGTGAAGAGGCCGCTTTCACCCACCACCATGCGCTCCTTCGGGATGCGTGGCGCCAGCCGCTCGGTGGTGGCGAGCGTCGTCTCGAAGGTGTGAAGGTCGCGGTTGTTGATGCCGATCATGCGCGACCGGAGCTTCAGCGCGCGGTCGAGTTCCTCTTCGTTGTGGACTTCGATCAGTACGTCGAGGCCCCAGTGGTTCGCGGCGGCTTCGAGTTCAGCCGCCAGATGGTCGTCGATCATCGCCATGATGAGCAGGATGCAGTCGCCGCCCCAGGCGCGGGCTTCCACCACCTGCCAGGTGTCGAGCATGAAGTCTTTGCGCAGCGCCGGAAGCGCGCAGGCTGCGCGCGCGGCGGTGAGAAATTCAGGCGCACCCTGAAAGGAGGGCGTGTCGGTGAGGACGGAGAGGCAGGCCGCGCCACCTGCCTCGTAGGCTCTGGCCAGTGATGGCGAGTCGAAGTCGGCACGGATCAGTCCCTTCGAGGGGCTTGCCTTCTTGATCTCGGCGATGAGCCCCCACTGGCCTGCTGCGGCCTTGGCGTCGAGCGCCTTGGCGAAGCCGCGGACGGCTGGTGCGGCCCTGGCACGCGCCTCAAGATCCGAGAGCGTGGTGAGCCTCTTGGCCCTGGCCACTTCGTCCCGCTTGTAGGTTGCGATCTTGTCGAGAATGGTGGCCATCAGTCGTTCGACACCTTGACGAGTTTGGTGAGGGCAGCTTCCGCCGCTCCGCTGTCGATCGCGTTCTGCGCGGCGGCCACGCCCTGCCTGAGGTTGGCTGCGCGGCCGGCCACCACGAGGGCGGCACCGGCCGTCATCACTGCAGCGTCACGAAATGCAGAGGGCTTGCCAGCCAGAACATGGCGCAGCGCGTCGGCATTCTGAGTGGCATCGCCACCTTTCAGGTCTTCGAAGGACGAGCGCTTGAGGCCGGCTTCCTCCGGTGTCAGGCTGAAGGATGTGATTTTTCCATCCTTGAGTTCGGAAATCCACGTGGTGCCAGTGGGCACGATCTCGTCCATGCCGCCCTCACCGTGGCAGATCCAGCAGGCTTCGCAGCCGAGGTTCTGCAAAACCTGTGCGAGGGGCTCCACCCACTGCCTGGAGAAGACGCCTGTCACCTGACGCTTCGCGCCAGCCGGGTTGGAGAGGGGGCCGAGCAGGTTAAAAATCGTGCGCGTGCCGAGTTCGACGCGCGAGGGACCAACGAACTTCATCGATGAATGGTGTGCCGGGGCGAACATGAAGCCCAAGCCCGCCTCAGAAATACACTCAGAAATCTTCTCCGGTGTGACATCGATCTTGACGCCCAAGGCCATCAGCACATCCGCCGCACCCGAGCGCGAGGAGAGGGCGCGGTTGCCGTGCTTGGCGACTTTCAGACCCGCTCCGGCGGCCACGAAGGCCGCACAGGTTGAGATGTTGTAGGAGCCAGATGCATCGCCACCCGTGCCGACGATGTCGATGGCATCAACCGGGGCCGCGACGGGTAGCATCTTCTCGCGCATGATCTCGACTGCGCCGGTGATCTCGTCCACCGTTTCGCCGCGCACACGCAGCGCCATGAGGAAGCCGCCGATCTGTGAGGGCGTGGCATCGCCCGACATCATGACGTCGAAGGCCTCGCGGGCCTCCGAGCGGGAGAGCGGCGTTCCGGCGGCGACCTTGGCAATGAGGGGTTTCAGCTCAGCCATCAGCGGGCCCTTGCCAGCTCGAGGAAGTTCTTGAGGATCAGGTGGCCATGCTCGGATGCGATCGACTCCGGGTGAAACTGCACGCCGTGGACGTTCCGCGTCTTGTGCTGCAGACCCATGATCTGACCATCGGCTTCCGCCGTGACTTCAAGGCAGTCCGGCAGGCTGTCACGCTCGACGATGAGCGAGTGATAGCGCGTGGCGGTAAAATCCTGCGGCAGTCCCTTGAACACGCCCTTTGCCGTGTGGTGGATCTGGCTCGTCTTGCCATGCATCTGCGAGGGTGCGCGCACCACCTTGCCGCCGAAGCACTGGCCCATGGACTGGAGGCCGAGGCAGACGCCGAAGACCGGTATGGTTTCAGAGGCCTTCTCGATCAGCTCGAGGCAGATGCCCGCCTCGTTGGGTGTGGCAGGACCGGGCGAAATGACGATGGCCTCCGGCTTGGCCGAGATCACCTGGCCCACGCTGATCTTGTCGTTGCGGTGGACGACCGTCTCGGCGCCGACATCGCCGAGGAAGTGATAGAGGTTCCAGGTGAAGCTGTCGTAGTTGTCGATGAGGATGATCATTGCGCCCTCCCGGCCCGGCCAGCGAAGCGCACGGCCTCCTCCGCGGCGCGGAAAAGCGCCTTGGCCTTGGTCACGCACTCCTGGTGCTCACTTTCCGGCACGCTGTCGGCGACGACGCCTGCTCCGGCCTGAACATACATCTTGCCGTCCTTGACGATGGCGGTGCGCAGTACGATGCAGGTGTCCATTTCGCCATCGGCCGAGAAGTAGCCCACGCAGCCGGCATAGACGCCGCGCTTGTTCTTCTCGAACTCGTCGATGATCTCCATGGCTCGCACCTTGGGCGCGCCCGACACGGTGCCCGCCGGGAATCCTGCCACGAGCGCGTCGATGGCATCGAACTTGTTGGAGAGCATGCCCTCGACGTTGGACACGATGTGCATCACCTGGCTGTAGTATTCGAGGATGAACTGGTCGGTGACCTTGATCGAGCCGATGTCGGCCACGCGGCCCACGTCGTTGCGCCCGAGGTCGAGCAGCATGAGGTGTTCGGCACGCTCCTTCGGATCGGCCAGCAACTCGGCGGCAAGTGCCCGGTCCTCAGCTGGTGTCGCACCACGGCGCCTCGTTCCGGCGATCGGACGGATCGTCACCTTGCCGTCGCGCACGCGGACCAGAATTTCAGGGCTGGAGCCGATCACAGAGAAGCGGTCGAAGTCGAGGTAGTAGAGGAAGGGCGAGGGGTTCACGCGCCGGAGCGAACGGTAGAGCGCGAAGGGTGGCAGCGTGAACTCTGTCTCGAAACGCTGCGAGAGCACGACCTGGAAGATATCACCCGCCGCGATGTATTCCTTGGCCTTGAGCACCATCGCCTTGTACTCCTCAGGCGAGGTGTTGGAGCGCGGGTTGCCGATGGGCGAAAGGTCGGCGTCCTTGAGCGACAGGTCGAGCGGGCGGTCGAGGGCGTCCACGACTTCGCCGATCCGCTCGCTGGCCCGCGCGAAGGCTGCCTTTGCCGAAACCCCGGGCGCGGGGTAGATGGGGGAGGTGACCGTAACCTCATCCTTCACGCTGTCGAAGATCGCCATCACGGTGGGACGGATCATCATCGAGTCCGGGAGGCCCAGCGTGTCCGGGTTGGGATCCGGCAGTTCCTCCATGAAGCGCACCATGTCGTAGCCCATGTAACCGAAGACGCCGGCCGCCATCGGGGGCGCGTCTTCGACAAGCTTGATGCGGCTTTCGGCGAGCAGTGCGCGGAGTGACTGCAGGGGATGGAGGCCGGTGTCCTCGAAGAAGCCGTCGGGGTCCAGTGAAGCCTTGCGGTTGATTGAGGCCTTGCCGTTCTCGACCTTCCAGATCAGGTCCGGGTTGAGGCCGATGATTGAGTAGCGGCCGCGCACCGCGCCACCCTCGACGGACTCCAGAAGGAAGGAGTAGCGGGCGTTTCGTGCCAGCTTCAGCTTGGCCGAGACAGGGGTTTCGAGATCGGCCACGAGCCTGGTCGACAGGATTTGTGCCTCGCCCCGGTCATAGGCGTGGGCGAAGCTGTCGTAGTCGGGAGAGATGATCATGTGTGTGTTCCGGCAGAGGGGTCACGGGGTGTCAGTTGGTCTGTGGTCCCGAGATCTTTTGCCAGAGGGTATCGTTGATCTTGACGCCGGCCTGTGTCTGCAGCGCTGCAAGATAGGCAGAAAGCACCGCATCGGCGACCTGCGGCTTCAGCTTGTCGGCAATGCTCTTGGCCTCCGGTGAGGCGAGGTCGAAGGCGGGAAGCAGAACCGGCATGGACTGCATCACGCGGGCACCCTTTCCATCAGGCTCCACGGCATAGGCGAAGCTGTCGTCCGGAACTGCGAAGAGTGCACTGACGGCGGCGGGTCCGAAGCTGTCACCCTGTTCTCTGCGCTTCAGGCCCTGCGCGGTCTGCACCTGGGCCTTGGACTCGGTTGCAAGATCTTCCAGCTTTGTACCGGACTTGGCGCGCTCGACGAGTTTCTTGGCCTTGTCTTCCGAAGTTGCCTTCACCTTGTCCGCGACAACGGCTGCGCGGGCCTGGTCCTTGACCTGGTCGAAGGGCTTGAGTGCGGCGGGCACCACCTCACGGACCTCATACCAGACATAGCCATTGTCGAGCGAGATGGCGTCATTCTCGACACCGACATCGCTGGAGAATGTCGCCTTCAGCACATCGTCCTTGTGTGGAACGTCGACGTCCTTGCCAGCCTTGTCCTTGCCCTGGGAATCGACCGCGGGAATGAGCTGAAGCGGCAGCCCCGCCTTGGCGGCAATGTCCTCGAAGGTGGTCTGCGCGGCACGGGCATCCTCGACGGCGTCATAGGTCGATTGGATTTGCTCGGCGGCCTGCTCGAGCTTGAGGCGCTCGGTGAGTTGCGGCTTCACTGCATCAAGCGTGGCCTGGTGCTCCGGGGTGACGCTCACCACCTTGAGGAGGGCCGTCGACAGCGCACCCTTGATCGGGTCGCTGACCACGCCTGACGCGAGCGAGAAGGCAGCGTCAGCCACGGCCGGGTCGATGAAATCAGCCTTGGTCTTGTCGGCGAAGGTGACGTCCGCCTCGGTGAAGCCACGCTCCTTGGCAAGCGCCAGGAAATCCTCGCCGCCCGCGAGTTTCAACTTGGCGGCCTCGGCATCAGCCACGCTCGGGAAGGAAATCTGCAACACGGTGCGCTTTTCCGGCGTGAAGAACTCGTCCTTGTACTTGGCGAAGCCGTTGGCCAGGTCCTCGTCAGTGAGCGTGATCTTGGAGGCGATGTCGGCGGGTTCCACCTTGATGATCGCCACGGAGCGATATTCCGGCGCCGTGTAGGCCTCTGGGTGGGCGTCATATTCCTTCTTGATCTCGTCATCGGTGGGGGCCGCCACTTCGCTGTCGGCGGTGGTCACGATGAAGTAACGGGCGTCGCGTTGCTCATTGTCGTACTGATACTGGGCCTCGAGCAGACCGGCGCTCACCGGCAGGTTGCCGCCGGCGGTTTCGGTCAGCGCCTCGCGCAGCATGCGCTCGCGTTCCTTGCCGAAGTATGTGGATTCGCTCATGCCGCCCTGTGCGATGACCTGCTTGAACCGGTCGGGGCTGAATTTTCCCGATGCGTCCTGGAACGTGGGAAGGTTCATCACCTCGCGCGCCATGAACTGGTCGGATACGCCGAGCTTCAGCTTGTGAGCCTCGTTGTCAAGGGCTGCGCCCTGGATCAGGAAACTCAACACGCCCTTGTCGATGCCGAAGGCGCGGGCCTGCTCGGGCGTGATGCCCTGGCCGGTCTGGTTGGCAATGTCCCGGAGCCGCTGCTGAAAGGCCCGGCCGTAGGCATCCGCGCTGATTTCCTGGCTGCCGACCGTGGCCAGGTCGTTCGACGAGCCGAACTTGAAGACGTCGGCGATGCCCCACACGCCGAAGCTCACGGCAAGCATGCCGATGAGGAGCTTCGCCACCCAACTCTTGGCGGCTTTGCGCAGGGTTTCCATCATGTCGAACCGTTCCTTTTCAAATCACCTGCCCGATTGGGCGCGGCGCACTATAGGTAGGCGATCACCCCCTCGCAAGTGCGGGATGCGTCTGCTAAGAGACTGTTTCGCAAGGGAGTGAGAGCATCCAATCATGGCAAGTGAAGGGCCGCGGCCGCTGGTCGCCGGAAACTGGAAGATGAACGGCAGCGTGGCCATGCTGAAGGAGCCGCGTCTCCTTGCCGCCATGCTCAAGGACGTGAAGCTGAAGGCCGACGTCATGGTCTGCCCGCCGGCGATCCTGGTCCGCCGGGTCAAGTCCGTCCTCAAAGGTTCAAAGATCAGGGTGGGCGGCCAGGACTGCCACTGGAATGCGTCCGGCGCCCATACCGGCGACATTTCTGCCGAGATGCTGAAGGAGGCCGGTTGCACAGCCATAATCGTCGGCCATTCCGAGCGCCGGACGAACCATGGCGAGACCGACGAGATCGTCGCGAGGAAGGCCAAGGCCGCCCAGAAGGCGGGGCTCAAGGCCATCATCTGCATCGGTGAGACGCTGGAGGAGCGCAAGGCGGGCAAGACGCTGGAGGTGGTCACCCGCCAGCTCAAGGGCTCGCTTCCTGAAGGTTCGACAGCCCCCGATACGGTCATCGCCTATGAGCCCGTCTGGGCCATCGGCACCGGGCTCACCCCCACGACGGCGGAAGTGGCCGAGGTGCACGCCCTGATCCGCAAGGAGCTCGGCGGGCTGATGGGCACAGACGGGGCGGCGGTGCGCATCCTCTATGGTGGATCGGTCAAGCCCTCCAACGCCGAGGAGTTGATGAGCCAGCCCAACGTGAACGGCGCGCTGGTCGGCGGCGCCAGTCTGAAAGCGGCAGATTTTCTTGGTATTATAAAGGTTTACGCCTGATGACTGAAGTTCCCACCTTAACCAAGCGAAAGCTGCAGGCGCAGGTCATCGGGCCGATCTATGCCGAGATGGTGGCGCAACTCGGCGAGGAGAAGGCCAGTGCCATTCTCGATTCGGCGATCCGCAAGGCTGCCGTCGCGGAAGGCAGATATTTCGCCGAAAAGACAGGCGGCAAGACCACCATGGCTGACTTCATCAAGCTCTATGACAACTGGACGGCCGATGGAGCGCTGGAGATGAAGGTTCTGAAGGCGGATGACACCTCCTTCGATTTTGACATCACCCGCTGCCGCTATGCCGAGACCTACAAGGAGATGGGTCTGGGAAAGATCGGCCATCTGCTGTCGTGCAACCGCGACGGCACGTTTTGCGAAGGCTACGACCCGAACATCACGCTGGAGCGCAAGCAGACGATCATGGAGGGAGCAGCCTGCTGCACCTTCAGGTACCGCTACAAGGCGGCCGACGGGCAGGGGGCTCACTGACTAAAATCGCATCATCCGAAAATAGTCCTTGACAGCGCGCGCTCGACACGGTAGAAGGGCGCATCATCCCAAAACCCCTTCTCGAACACATCGGCTTGCCCCAGCCGGTTGCTTTCCCCATATGAAGCGGGTAAAGCCAGCCCGCAATTCGATCGGAAAGACCCGGAACGCCCATGGAAACCGTTATTCTCGTCATTCATCTCGTCGTCGCCCTCTCGCTGATCGGCGTGGTGATGCTGCAGCGCTCCGAGGGCGGTGCGCTGGGAATCGGCGGCGGCGGTGGTTCCGCGGGCAACCTGTTTACGGCGCGCGGCGTGGGCAATGCCCTGACCCGCACCACGGCCTGGCTGGCGGTTGCGTTCTTCTGCACCTCCATTGCCTTGACCGTCATCGCCACGCATCGCGGTTCGGGCTCGGTGATCGACAGCGTCGCACCGGCGGCGACCGGCAGCCAGCCGGCGAAACCCGCGGCAGGTGACAGCACCGTGCTGCCGAAGCTTGCCCCTGCAGCGCCGGCCCAGCCGCAGGTTCCGGTCAACCCGTAAGGTCGCGTATCCCTTGAGTTATCCACAAAGCCCGGAAACCCAGTTTCCGGGCTTTCAAACGTGATTTGAAGCAGATAGGGTGAAGGTCCATGGCGCGATATATTTTCATCACCGGCGGCGTGGTTTCCTCTCTCGGCAAGGGTCTGGCTTCGGCGGCACTGGGTGCTCTGCTGCAGGCACGCGGCTTCACGGTCCGGCTGAGGAAACTTGACCCCTATCTCAATGTCGATCCGGGGACCATGAGCCCCTACCAGCATGGCGAGGTCTTCGTCACCGATGACGGGGCCGAGACCGACCTGGACCTCGGTCATTACGAGCGCTTCACCGGGCGCCACGCCAACAAGCAGGACAACATCACGACGGGCCGCATCTACCAGGAGATCATCGCCAAGGAGCGGCGCGGCGATTTTCTGGGCGGCACGGTGCAGGTGATTCCGCACGTCACCGACGCCATCAAGGACTTCGTCCGCACCGGCAACGACGGCTATGACTTCGTGCTGGTCGAGATCGGTGGCACGGTTGGTGACATCGAGGGCCTGCCGTTCTTCGAGGCGATCCGCCAGTTCGGCCAGGAACAGCCGCGCGGCGACTGCCTGTATATCCACCTGACGCTGCTGCCCTTCATCCCGACGGCCGGCGAACTCAAGACCAAGCCCACCCAGCACTCGGTGAAGGAGCTCCGCTCCATCGGTATCCAGCCCGACATCCTGCTGTGCCGCGCCGACCGCGAGATCCCTGTGAACGAGCGTCGCAAGATCGCGCTGTTCTGCAATGTGCGGCCCTCGGCGGTGATCCAGGCGCTGGACGTCAAGTCGATCTATGACGTGCCGCGCGCCTACCACAATGAGGGCCTCGACAAGGAAGTTCTGGAGATCTTCGGCTTCAAGGATGCCAAGGAGCCGGACCTTACCCAGTGGACCGAGATCATGAACCGCATCACCCAGCCCGAGGGCGAGGTGAACATCGCCGTGGTCGGCAAATACACGGGCCTCCTCGACGCCTACAAGTCGCTGCAGGAGGCGCTCGTCCATGGCGGCATCGCCAACAAGGTGAAGGTCAACCTTGACTGGATCGAGTCCGAGATCTTCGAGAAGGAAGATCCGGCCCCCTATCTCGAGGGCGTGCACGGCATCCTCGTTGCCGGCGGCTTCGGCGAGCGCGGTTCCGAGGGCAAGATCAAGGCGGCGACCTTCGCGCGGACCCGCAAGGTGCCCTATTTCGGAATCTGTTTCGGCATGCAGATGGCCTGCATCGAGGCGGCGCGCTCATTGTGTGGCATTGAGGGGGCAAGCTCCACCGAGTTCGGCGAGACCAAGGAACCCGTGGTTGGCACCATGACCGAGTGGATGAAGGGCAACGAGCTCGAAATCCGCAAACAGGGCGGCGACCTTGGCGGCACGATGCGGCTTGGTGCCTTCGATGCAGAGCTGAAGCCGGGCAGCAAGATCGCCGAGATCTACGGCTCAACCCACATCTCCGAGCGCCATCGGCACCGCTATGAGGTCAATACCCACTACCGTGACCGCCTGGAGAAGGCGGGCCTGCGCTTTGCCGGCATGTCGCCCGACGGGCTGCTGCCCGAGACCATCGAGTATCCGGACCATCCGTGGTTCATCGGCGTTCAGTATCATCCGGAATTGAAGTCCAAGCCCTTCGATCCGCACCCGCTGTTCTCGTCATTCATCGCGGCGGCGATCGAACAAAGCCGGCTTGTGTGATGTCATGCGCGCAGCACGGATAGTCCTCTCCGCGCTGTGTGCGCTCTATTTTGCAATCTCCGCTGGCCTGGCCTTCGACGGGGCGATCGTCGGCGAGAGTGACCGTGCCGTTCAGCAGTTCCGCGTCGACCTTGAAGGCGCGACGACTCAATTGCGCCGTCCCAACTTGAGCGATCAGGACCTCGCGAACCTCAAGGTTGTGCTCGAGAAGATCCGCACCTCATCGGCGGACCGTTCGCTCCGGCTTGCGGTGCCGCTGACGGAAGTTTCCCAGCAGCTGAGTTCGCTTGGCCCGGCGCCGGCGGCGGAGTTCAGGGAGGATGAGAGTGTTGCCCAATCCCGCGCCGCCCTGACGGCGACGCGCGACAAGCTGCAGAGCATCAAGGCTCAGTTCGACGTCATCACGGTCGAGTCCGAGCAGGCCTCGCGCTCGGTCTCGACCATGCAGCGCGATCAGTTCCTGGCCCGCATCTTTGACCGCAGCCGGTCGATCCTCAATAGCGCCCTGTGGGTGGATCTCGCGGCCGGCATCGGTGTTCTGTTCACCGGCCTCGCGATGATGCTCCGCAACTGGTGGGGGGATGTTTCCGCCACGGCCAAGCCCGCCGGGCTGCTGATCATACCGGGGATCCTCATTGCCGGACTTGTAAGTTACCGGATGCTGCGCAGGTTCATCGGGCGTTGGCTCATTGGCTATTCTGACCATGGGCGCCCTCCCGACAACATGACGCGGCTGTGGATCATCCTCCGCGCGCTGATCTTTACCATTGCAGCTCTCGCCATCCTGTTCATGCCGATCCGGCTCTCGCTTGAGGTGAGCGGTTACTTCAACGATGCGACGCCGCGCATGCTGATGCTGTGGGAAGCGCTGCGCAACACGGTATTTGAAACCATCTTCTATTACGTGCTTGGGCGGCGCGTCGCGGCCCCGGGGCGACCCGACATCCGCATCGTCGACCTTGATGACAGGGCGGCATCGCGAGTCCCGATACTTGTGGGCCTCATCGCCTTCATTGCGGCCTTCAATTCGCAATTAGGCCAGGTGTCCGAGGGGATGTTCCTCAGCCTGAACTACACGCAAGGCCAGACAGCGCTGGGAGCCCTGACGCTGCTCATTCTGGCGGGCGTCCTCCTGCTGGTTTTGAGCAGACAGAAGGGAATGCCTGAAAGCGAAAGGCGCCGCCTGTACTTCGGTTGGGCCGCCAAGCTGGTGCCAGTTGCCTGGGTCCTGATCGTCATAGGTATCGGGGCATTGCTGCTGGGTTACCTGGCGCTTGGCGACTATATCGCTCATCAGCTGGTGCGCACGGCCTTCATGGTGACGCTGGTGTTCCTCGTCTACCACCTGCTGGATGCGATGGTGCAGGCAAGCTTCGACCCGCAGTCGAGCTTCGGCATTTTCCTGCGGCGGATGACCGGCCTCGGTGAACGCGCCATTGAGCGGATCGGCCTGATTTTCCGAACCATCGTGGATCTCGTTCTCGTGTTGGCGGGCATTCCGATACTGCTGCTGCTGTGGACACTGAACTGGGTCGACCTGCGCGGCCTGATCAACACGCTGGCGCTGGGCATCACGATCGGTGACGTGACCATCCTGCCCGGAACGCTGGTCACCATGCTGGTGATCCTTATTGCCGGGATCATTGCCACCAAGCTGTTTAACAGCTGGCTCGACCACCGCATTCTCGCCGATACCCGCATCAAGAAGGGCGTGCAGGATTCGATCCTGACGGGTTCGAGCTATATCGGCTATTTCCTTGCCGGCATCTTTGCCCTCACCGCAGCGGGCGTCGACTTCTCGAGCCTTGCTCTGGTCGCCGGTGCACTCGGCCTCGGTATTGGGCTCGGTCTGCAGTCGATCATCAATAATTTCGTTTCGGGCATCATCCTGCTCGCCGAGCGTCCGATCCGGGTTGGCGATTGGGTTTCGCTTCCGGAGGGCGAGGGGATCGTGCGCCGGATCAACGTACGGTCGACCGAGATCGAGACCTTCGACTCCTGCTCGATCATCCTGCCCAACTCGGCGCTCGTCAGCGAGGCTGTGAAGAACTGGACGCACAACGATGACATGGGCCGGTTCTCGATCGAGGTGGTCGTGGACTACGACACCGACCCCGAGGTCATGAAGAAGTTGCTTCTGGAGGTGACCCGCGCCCACCCCAAGGTACTGAGCCATCCGGCCCCGACGGTGCTGCTGACGAGTTTCGGCAAGAACGGGCTGGAGTTCGTGGTCCGTGCCTTTGTGGCAGATGTTCTGATGGGCTCACAGGTCGCAAGCGACATTCGATTCTCCCTGTTGTCGCAGTTCCGCGAGAAGGGCATAAACATTGCCCAGGCGGTTGCGGTCATGCTGCCGGCGAAGTAACGAGACTGGCATGGACGCCGAAGGACAGAAGCACAAGCCACAGAGTGGCCTCGACTACCTTCGGGAGCTCCTGAAGGACTGGCATGGTTCGGCCATGGCCGAAACCATGAATTTCCGGTTGATCGCCGTGGATGACGGAAGCGCCACCTTCGAGGCCTTTCCGTCTCCGAAGTACTACAACCCGCAGATGCGCCTGCACGGCGGCTATGCCGCGTCACTGATCGATTCTGCCACCGGCTGTGCCGTCCAGACCAAGCTGCCCGCAGGCATCGGCTATGGTACGATCGAGCTCAAAGTGAACTATGTGGGCAAGATCGACGCTGCGGTGAAGCGGCTCCTGTGCACGGGAACAGTGATCCATGCCGGCCGCACAATGCTGACAGCCGATGCCAGGCTCACTGACGAACACGGCAAACTTTACGCCCACGGCTCGGGCACATTTCTGGTGTATCCAAAAAAATGAAACCCAATGCGATCGTCTCCGCCGCCAACGTAAAGTTTGGCAATGCTTTGCCCCTGTCACTCATCGCCGGACCCTGCCAAATGGAGAGCCGGGATCATGCCTTCATGATGGCGGGAAGGCTGAAGGAGATCTGCGGGCGGCTTGGCATCGGCCTTGTCTACAAGTCGAGCTTCGACAAGGCGAACCGGACGAGCCTCACGGGCAAGCGTGGGATGGGCCTGGATAAGTCGCTGGCCGTCTTCGCTGACATCCGCAAGGAACTCGGGTTGCCGGTTCTCACCGACGTTCATGAGAACGGCCAGTGCGCCGAATTGGCGACAGTCGTCGATGTTCTGCAGATCCCGGCCTTCCTCTGCCGCCAGACCGACCTGCTGATTGCCGCTGCCAAGACCGGGCGCATCGTCAACGTCAAGAAGGGCCAGTTCATGGCCCCCTGGGACATGAAGAATGTGCTGGCCAAGATCGTCGAGAGCGGCAATCCCAATGTGATGCTGACCGAGCGCGGTGCGTCCTTCGGCTACAACACGCTGGTGTCCGACATGCGGGCGCTTCCGATCATGGAAGAGATGGGCGCGCCGGTGATCTTCGATGCCACGCATTCGGTTCAGCAACCGGGCGGCCAAGGTGCGTCCTCTGGCGGTGACCGGCGCATGGTGCCGGTGCTGGCGCGCGCCGCCGTGGCGGTTGGCGTGGCGGGCGTCTTCATCGAGACCCATGAAGACCCCGACAATGCCCCCTCCGACGGGCCGAACATGGTTCCGCTGAACGAGCTTGAGGGCTTGCTGGGGACGCTGATGGCGCTGGACACGGTGGCGAAGGCTGTCTGACCAACGAACTTTCGGCAAGAGCCTTCATCCGCCCTGTCGGGCACCTTCTCCCATCCTTCGGGCGGGACAAGGGACTTGAGATGATAGCGTCGCTTCTCCCGTAGGGCAGCAATGGGAGAAGGTGGCCGACAGGCCGGATGAGGGTTCTTTCTATCCCCGTCCGCGATAGGATTGAACGCCCTGATACATCTGTCTTTTGCACGGAGTGGTTCTCACCCGTCCTGCGGCCCCGGACCAGCGGCCATGTCGGGAAAACACCAGTCATTGCGGGGCTTCCGGAACCGTCTTGCAAACGCCATGGCCTCCCGCCATAACGCTTGTTGATTTGCGTACATCAAGGGACCAGGCCATGACCACCATCATCGACATCACCGCCCGCGAAATCCTCGACAGCCGCGGCAACCCGACTGTTGAGGTAGATGTGGTTCTGGAAGACGGTTCCATGGGCCGCGCTGCCGTTCCGTCCGGTGCTTCGACGGGTGCCCATGAGGCCGTCGAACTGCGCGATGGCGACAAGGCGCGCTACCTCGGCAAGGGCGTCACCAAGGCGGTGGCCGCCGTCAACGGCGAGATATTCGATGCACTGGCCGGCATGGAATCAGAGGACCAGATCGCCATCGACCAGGCGATGATCGAACTCGACGGCACGCCCAACAAGGCGCGCCTCGGCGCCAACGCCATCCTCGGGGTGTCGCTTGCCACTGCCAAGGCGGCTGCCGATGCTGCGGGCCTGCCGCTCTATCGCTACGTCGGTGGTGCTGCCTCGCGCGTGCTTCCCGTTCCGATGATGAACATCATCAATGGCGGCGTTCATGCTGACAACCCCATCGACTTCCAGGAATTCATGATCATGCCGGTCGGTGCGGAGTCCTTCCGCGAGGGCCTGCGCATGGGTGCGGAAATCTTCCACACGCTGAAGGGTGCCCTCAAGAAGGCCGGCCACAACACCAATGTCGGCGACGAAGGCGGCTTCGCGCCGAACCTGCCGTCAGCCGAAGCAGCACTCGACTTCGTGATGAAAGCCGTTGAGCAGGCGGGTTACAAGGCGGGCAAGGACATCTATCTGGCGATGGACTGTGCGGCCACCGAGTTCTTCAAGAATGGCGTCTATGACTATGAGGGCGAGGGCAAGAAGCGCTCGATCAAGGAACAGGCCGAATATCTTGCGAAGCTCGCCAGGTCCTATCCGATCTTCTCGATCGAGGATGGCATGTCGGAAGACGACTGGGACGGCTGGAAGCAGGTGACCGTTCTCATCGGCAAGACCCACCAGCTGGTCGGCGACGACCTGTTCGTGACCAACACCAAGCGTCTCAAGAAGGGCATTTCCGAGGGCATCGCCAATTCGATTCTCGTCAAGGTGAACCAGATCGGCTCACTGACCGAGACACTGGAAGCCGTCGAGATGGCGCACAAGGCGGGCTACACCGCCGTCATGTCGCACCGGTCGGGCGAAACCGAGGATTCGACCATCGCGGACCTTGCTGTTGCCACAAACTGCGGTCAGATCAAGACCGGCTCGCTGGCCCGTTCGGACCGGCTGGCCAAGTACAATCAACTTCTTCGCATCGAGGAAGAACTGGGGTCGCAGGCGACATATGCGGGACGTAGCATCCTCAAAGCCTAGCGCGGTGAAGCTTAGCAATTTTCACATCGTCATATCGAGTCTGGCGGCTGTTGCCGGCGTGGGGCTTGCTGCCTACCAGACCTTCGCGCCGCATCAGGCGGCCCTGCCGCCAGTGAATGTGGTGGTGTCGGTTGACCCGCAGAAGGCCAACGCAGTGGTGCCGAACGAGACCGTGTCAAAGTCCGATTCTCCCGCACTGGCCACCCAGACGGTGAACGTTGCCGAGGGCGCGACCTTGACGGCTGCCCTCAAGGACGGCAGCGACAGCCGCTACAGCTTCGCCAGCCTGTTCGATGGTGAGGACGATACCTTCCTCGCGATCAACCCGCCTGACACCGAGATCAACATCCTTGTCCTGTTCAAGGGTGGCACGGCGCATGAGGTCACGGCGCTTGAATATCATCCGCCTGCGGGTGTCGATCCTGTCAGCATGGCAACGTCGGTGGATGTCATGGTTCTGCCGGAGGGTGAACTGGGCGCATCGGGCCGGCCTGTGATGAGCTTTGATCTGCCTCAGTCCAGCGAGCCTCGCACGTTCGCCATTCCTGGCCGGGAGGATGGCAAGGGCCTGTGGCTGAGGGTCGTCGGAGCGCCGGGTTCTGTGAAAAGCTACGTCGGGGATTTCAAGATCCTGAGCGAGCAGGTGGCGCCCTGAGGATCAGGCCTTCGCGCTCCTGACCGCGAAGATGCCTGCCGCGACGATGATCACCGTCCCGATCACCGTGGTCCATTTCGGGATCTCCTGGAAGAACAGAAAACCCCACAGCGGCACCCACAGCATGCCTGTGTATTCGAACACGGTCACGAGGTTGGCGCGAGTCATGCGGTAGGCATGGGTGAGCAGTATCATGCCAAGCGCCGCGATCACGCCGCACAGTCCCAACACGACGAGGTCGCGCACACTCGGCATGTCCCACGGTCGCACGAGGAATTCGAGACTGGGGTGCGCAGCATGCGTGATGTCCAGCAGGTGGAAGACAAGGGCGACGCCTGCGGCAGCCAGCATGTAGACGCCGTTCACGTAGAAGGCCATGACGGTGGTCGGTTCAGTGGCGCTGTAGCGGCGCGCCAGCACCATGGAGAGCGCATAGGCGGCGGCACTGAGAAGGCTCAGCAGCGCTGCGGGCTCAAACAGCCCTGTGCCCGGGCGAAGAATGATCAGCACCCCGATGAACCCGGCGATGACCGCCCCCCACGCCTTCGGCGTTACCTTTTCGTGCAGGAACAGGGCAGCGAGGATGGTGACGAAGATTGGCGCCGTGAAGAACAATGCCACGGCCTCTGCCAGCGGCAGGACTGGAAAGGCCATGTAGTAGGTGGTGTAGGACGTGAGCAGAATGAGGCCACGCGCCACCAGCAGCTTCCAGTTGCTGGTCCGGAGTGCGGACGGGCCCTTCTCGTACCACACCATGGACAACAGGATTGGCAGGCCGACGATGGAGCGCAACACGATGGCGAGCGTGACGGCATGGCTGCCGCTCAGTCCCTTCAGGATGGCGTCCTGCATCGAAAACACGAAGACACCCGCGCAGAGCGACAGGACGCCAATCAGGTTGCGATTGAGTATGGCTGGGAGTTGACCCATGCCGACACCATGGCAGGGCCATCGTGAGGCTGCCAGCCATGACGCGGCATTTCAGGTCGGCTTACGACGTTTGGTGTTATTCAGCGGCGGCCGCGATCGGGGGCATGCCCGTGACCACGCCCTTCTGCTGGACGGCCGGATCATGGGCCTTTCGCGCGAAAACCTCCGCCACCATAGGCACAAAGAAGTCGAGCGTTTCCGTCGGGTAGGCGGGGTCGAAGGAAGACTGGTCCCAGCGCTCGCAGAAATCGATGCAGGACTGGTAATAGGGCGAGGCGCGATACTTCTCACGCTCGTGCTGGTTCCAGCCATAGTGGTGGGCGTAATAATACATCTGGAACGTGGCATGGTGCTCCACCGTCCAGACCACCTCCTCGCGCATGTAGGGGCGGAGGATCTCGGCCGCGAACTTGTCGTGGTTCTGTGGCGCCAGCCCGTCGCCAATGTCGTGGAGGAGGGTGCCCACCACCCAGTCGATGTCGGCACCCTCCCGGTAGGCGCGGGTGGCGGACTGCAGGCCGTGGGCGAGGCGGGAAATCTTGTAGCCGGGCAGCGTCTCCTCCGCCTGCAGGCGCAGTTCGCGCAGCACGCGTTCGGCGGTGCCCTTGATGTGCTCATCCTCAAGCGGTTTGAGGAACAGGTAATCCTCCTTGGTACCGTCTTTCATTGCCGTGAAATCGACCGTCTTCATGCCCGTCGTTCCCTTGAAAAGATGTAGAGCCCGGAACCGATGATAAGCGCAGCGCCCGCCCAGGTCCACAGGTCTGGCCAGTCGCCCCAGATGACGAAGCCAAAAATCGTCGCCCAGATGAGGGACGAGTACGAGAAGGGTGCCACGACGGAGGCGGGCGCCGAACGGAAGGCGCGGATGAGGAACAGGTGGCCGAGACCGCCTGCCAAACCCGTGCCCATCAGGAGGAGCCAGTCGATGGGCTTCGGCCATTGCCAGAACCAGGGCACGAGGCAGCTCGTGACCACGGCACCGGCCGTGGCGGTATAAAGGAGCGACGTGAGCGGGTCATCGCCGCGCACGCGCCGCGTCAGGATCTGGTAATTTGCGTTGAGCACGGCGGCGACCAGCAGGAAGATCACGCCGTAGCCATAGCCCCCCGTTCCCTCCTGCCATGGCCTGACGACGATCACCGCGCCGAGGAAGCCGAGGAACACGCCGATCCAGCGCTGCAGCCCCACCTTCTCGCCCAGCAGCGGGATGGCGAGCACGGTGACCAGAACCGGGTTGAGGAACATGATGGTGGTTGCCGTGGCCAGCGGCACCGTGCGGATTCCGGCATTGAACATGCCTGTGGTCGACATCAGGAAGACCGAGCGGAGAAGTTGCTGCTTGGGGTGCCTACTGACGGACATCGTCCTGATGCGTGGTCCGCAAGCAACGATTGCGACCACGGTCGCGAAGAAGAACCGCGCCCATGTCACCTGGACGAGCGAATAGCTCTCCATCAGGTACTTCATCATCGTGTCGAGCGCGATGAAGCAGAACATGGTGGCCAGCATCCAAAGGATGCCGCGCGTCCGGTTCTCCTTGAGGTCGGGCACCATCAGAAATCCACGGCAACGCCTGCCTTGGTCGCTGCCTCGGTCAGCTCCGCATGGAGGCCGTCCGGCAGCGGTATGCCCTCCGCTTCACGCTTGCGGCGGCGCTCCCACTCGGGGCCGCCCGCCGCGTAGGTTCCGGGTTGGGTCTTGAAGCGGTCGATGTAGGTCTGGACGCCCAGCCCGAAGGTCTCGAGCGTCATGTAGAGGGTGGGGTCGATGGCCATCACGAAATGGCCGACCTTGGTGTCGCCCAGCGCCAGTCCGTCCTGATCGGACGAGAGCCGCATGCCGGTGAGCAGGCCGCCCAGTACTTCGGTCAGACCGGCCAGTGCTGCACCCTTGTAGCCGAAATCCGGCCCGCCGACCGGGGCCAGAGCCATGGCATGGTTCGGGTCGGTAACGAAGGCGCCACTGGCGTCGACCGCTATTCCCTCAGGTAATTCAATATGTTCTGTCCGATATCTCAGAACTTTGTTCCACGGTATGGAGCTTGTCGCCATGTCGAGGAGGAAGGGGTCACCGCGCGGGTTGGGGGCCGAGAGGGAGATCGGACTTGTGCCGTGGATGGGTTTAGAGCCGCCGTGCGGCACCACGAAGGCGCCGGAATTGCAGCATGCGAAGCCGATGAAGCCCGCATCCGCCGCAGCAAGCGTATAGGCCCCGGCCGCGCCGAAATGGGTGGAGTTGATGACGCTCGCCATTCCGATCCCGCAGTCGCGCGCGATGGCGCAGGCCTCGTCCATGGCGCGGTACATGGCAATATGGCCGAGGCCGCCGTCGGCATCGACCAGCGCCACGGCGCGGCGCGGATGGCTGACCTCAACGTTCGGGTGGCCCTTGGCAATGCCATTCCGGAGGCAGTCGGCATACCATGGCAGTAGCCGGATGCCGTGACTGTCGACGCCGTGTATTGACGCATGCAGCATCGCCCATGTGGCGGCCTCCGCCGAGGGCTGGTCGGCACCGGCCGCCCTCAGCACGGCAAGCGAGAATGGCGCGAGAGCCTCGACAGTGGCGGTTCGCGGCATCAGGCGATCTTGCCGCCGAGCTCATCCTCGATGTGGACCCGGATGATGTCCTCGAAGCTCTTTTCGGCCTTGAAACCCAGCTCGCGGCCACGCCTGGCCTCGAAATTCCGTGGCCAGCCGGCAACGATCTTCATGATCGTTTCATTGGGCTCCCGCTTGATGCGCGCGACCACCTTGTCGCCAGCAACCTTGCGGAGCGCTTCGATCTGTTCGCCCACCGTGCAGGACACGCCGGGAAGCGTGACGTTGCGCCGGGTGCCCAGTGCCGCGGTGTCCATCGTCGCAGCGTGGATGAGGAACCCGATCGCGGCGCGTGGGGAGGCGTGCCAGTGTCGCACGTCTTCGGGCACCGGCAGGACAGCTTCCTGCCCGGCCAGTGGCTCGCGGATGATGTTGGAGAAGAAGCCCGAGGCCGCGAGGTTGGGCTTGCCCGGGCGCACGCAAACCGTCGGGAACCGCAGCCCGACGCCATCGAAGAAGCCGCGCCGCGAATAATCCGCCAGCAGCAGCTCGCAGATTGTCTTCTGCGTGCCATAGCTGGTGAGCGGCGTATTGAAGAACTCATCCGGAATGGCTTCCGGGAATGGTGCCCCGAACACCGCGATGGAGGAGGTGAAGATCACCTTGGGCTTGTAGCCGCCACCCGCCTTGCGGATCGCCTCGAAAAGATAGCGTGTGCCATCGAGGTTGATGCGGTATCCTTTTTCGAAGTCCGCCTCGGCCTCGCCCGACACGATGGCAGCCAGATGGAAGATGACGTCGGGCTTGAGCGCAACTAACTTCTCGGCCTCGCCGGGTGTCGAGAGGTCGCCGATCAGCGTTTCAATGGGGAATGATGAGGCGGGGGGAGGCGGCGCAAGTACGACATCCTGGCGGATAATCTTCGAAATCGCGGCATCGCCCAGCTTGCCGTCCTTGGCCAGACGGTTGATCAGCTTGACGCCGACCATGCCGCCGCCGCCGATGACCAGAATGTTCATTGAGAATCCTCCCCCATTTGAGCCGCAGAGGATAGGCGGAGACCGAAGCCTCCAACAAGGGCTTGCAGGTCACGGCATGGCTGCGGATAGGGCATGGCGGCATGAGGGGGCATGATTTGGGATGAAAAGGCGGCCGACTTCTGAAATCATGTCAGCGTCATCAACTCGGACTCATCATGACTTTACCCTCGCAAGCGCAATATGTGGTGATCGGCGGCGGCATCATCGGCTGCTCCACCGCCTATCACCTGGCGCGCGACCACAAGGCCGACGTGGTCTTGCTGGAGCAGAACAAGCTGACCTCCGGCTCCACCTGGCATGCCGCAGGCCTGGTCGGACAGTTGCGCTCTTCGGCGTCCATTACCCAGGTGCTGAAGTACTCGGTCGACCTCTACAAGAAACTCGATGCCGAGACAGGTTTTGCCACAGGCTGGAAGATGACGGGCTGCCTGCGGCTTGCCACCAACCATGATCGCTGGACGGAGTACAAGCGGCTTGCCACAACGGCGCAGAGTTTCGGCATGGAGATGCACCTCGTTTCGCCAGAAGAGGTGAAGAAGATGTGGCCGCTGATGGACGTCTCCGATCTCGTCGGCGCCTCGTGGCTGCCGACCGACGGACAGGCATCGCCCTCCGACATCGCGCAGTCGCTGGCTAAGGGGGCGCGCATGCATGGCGCCAGGATCGTGGAAGGATGCCGCGTCGAAGGCTTCGACATTGTGGACGGCCGCATCACGGCAGTCCGCACCAATCAGGGCACAATCTCCTGCGAGACGGTCATTAACTGCGGCGGTCAGTGGGCGCGGCAGATCGGCGCGATGGCGGGGGTCTTGGTACCGCTGCAACCGGTGAAGCACCAGTACGTCATCACTGAAAAGGTCGAGGGCCTCAGCCCGGATGCAGCGACGCTCCGCGACCCTGACCGGCGCACCTACTTCAAGGAGGAGGTGGGCGGTCTCGTGTTCGGCGGCTATGAGCCCAACCCCATTGCATGGACCACTGGCGATGTGCCGGGTGATTTCGAGTTCCAACTCTTTGACGACGACTGGGACCACTTCGAGCAGCACATGGGCGAAGCGCTGGCGCGTGTGCCCGCGCTTGCCAAGACCGGGATCAAGAAGATGATCAACGGTCCGGAAAGCTTCACACCGGACGGCAACTTCATCCTCGGGCAGGCACCTGAGCTGAAGAACTTCTATGTCGGGGCGGGTTTCAACGCCTTCGGCATCGCCTCGGGAGGCGGTGCGGGCTGGGTGCTGGCTGAGTGGGCCGCCAAGGGCGAAGCACCAATGGACTTGTGGGTGGTCGACATTCGACGGTTCTCAGATCTCCACAAGGATCGGGACTGGACCTGCGAGCGTACTTTGGAGGCCTATGGCAAGCACTACACGGTGGCCTTTCCGCACGAGGAGTATCAGAGCGGGCGTCCGCGTATCGTTTCGCCACTTTATGGCCGGCTGAAGGCTCTCAACGCGTGCTTCGGCTCGAAACTCGGCTGGGAGCGGCCCAACTGGTTTGCTCCGCGCGGCGAGGCGCCGCGGGACGTCTACTCCATGGGCCGCCAGAACTGGTTCACCACGGTTGGCGAGGAGCACCGCGCCGTGCGCGAGCGGGCGGGGCTGTTCGACCAGTCCTCCTTCGCCAAATACGAACTGAAGGGCAGGGGCGCTGCGGAGGCCATTTCGTTCATCGCCGCAAACCGCGTGGTGCGTGGGCCCGGCAGACTCACATATTCACAGATGCTCAACAGCCGGGGCGGGATCGAGTGCGACCTTACGGTTGCGCAGCTTGCCGACGATCATTTCTACATCGTCACCGGTACCGGCTTCCGCACTCATGACTTCGCCTGGATTAAGGAACACCTCCGGCCCGGCCTCGACGCGACGCTGGTGGACGTCACCGAGCAGTGGGGCACGCTTTCGCTGATGGGTCCAAACTCGCGGGCGATTCTCGCCGCTGTCACGGACGCGGATGTGGGCAACGCCGCTTTCCGATTTGGGGCGGTGCGGGACATCGCCATCGCGGGGGCAACGGTACGGGCGCTGCGCGTCACCTATGTGGGTGAACTGGGCTGGGAACTGCATGTGCCGATCGCGGCGATCGGCGACGTGTTCCACGCTATCATGGCAGCAGGCCGTGACCACGGCATTGCCCCGGCAGGCTACCGCGCCATCGAGTCGCTCCGTCTGGAGAAAGGCTACCGCGCCTGGGGGGCGGATATTACGCCGAATGATTCGCCGTCCCATGCCGGGCTGGGCTGGGCGGTGAAGCTGAGGTCCAACGAGGATTTCATCGGCCGTGCGGCCTGTGAGGCGTTTGCTGCAGGGCCGCTTGCCAAGATGTTGGCCGGTTTCACCACCGAGCGAGAGGACGTGGTGCTGGCAGGTCGCGAGACCATCCTGCGGAATGGCCAATTCGCGGGCTACCTGACGAGTGGCGGCTATGGTTACACGGTCGGAAAGCCCATAGGCTATGGCTATGTGCGGAACACGGCGGGCGTTGACGAGGCCTATCTCACCGCCGCGACGTATGAACTTGTCGTGGCCAGGGAGGTGGTCAAGGCGGCAATCCACGTTTCACCCCTTTATGATTCTGCGAATCTGCGGGTCAAGGACTGAGGAAAAATCTGGTCAGAAGGGTCTGGATTCAGTAAATCTACGGTTGTATTAATTCGAGTTCAATTGCTTTAGAGCGGACAATCGCTCACAACTTGCGGGCTATCGTTAATATGTACTTAGCGTTTGCGCGCCAATTTGGTACGTACTCAACACTGACCTCAGACCTGACGAGAGGACCATGATGCTTTCCCGCCGCGCAGTTTTGACCGGAGCGTCCGCAGCCCTGCTGTCGGTACCTCTGTCCACTGCGGCCCTTCCGCAGGCTGCTGAGGACGATCCGTATCCGCTGCCGCCTTTTGACTACAGCAAACTGCCACCGGCCTTTCGGCCGACCACAGTGGCCTATACCGGTCGACAGTGGCCGGGAACGGTCATCGTCGATACGCCGAACCGCCAAATTTATCTGGTGCTTCAGGGCGGCAAGGCGATGCGCTGGGGCTGTGCCGTCGGCAAGGACGGGTTCCGCTGGGCGGGCCTCGCCGACATCGGCCGCAAGGTTATGTGGCCGACGTGGACGCCACCCAAGGAAATGATTGCGCGCCATCCCGAGAAGGCCAAGTGGGCAAACGGCATGCCGGGCGGTCCGAACAATCCGCTCGGCGCACGTGCGCTCTATCTGTTCCAAAACGGCCAGGACACACTGTACCGCATCCACGGAACAACGGAGCCGATGTCGATCGGAACCAATGCTTCGTCGGGTTGCATCCGCATGATCAGCCAGGACGTGATCGAACTCTACCGCCGCGTTCCTATTGGCACCCGCGTCGTGGTGCTGGCTGAAGGAGTGTAACGGCATGCGTCTCACCCGTGGCATATCCGGTTTTATGCTGGCGGCAGCGGCTCTCGGGCTCGCTGCCTGCGCTTCGAACAATTCCTCGCCGGATCTTGCACCAGTGGTTCCGACGGCACCTGCGCCGATCACAACCGCGCCTGTGGCCCCGGCTCCCGGGCCGCTGCCGGTTGGCAACGCACTGTCGGCGCCCGATATCACCAGGGCATTGGCCGAGCGGAAGTTCACCTATGCCGCTCCTGGCAACAAAGGCACCGTGACCTTCTACGGCGATGGCACCTTTGAATATGACCAGGCCGGCAAGGGCACCGGCACCGGCATCTGGCAGGCCACCAACGGCAAGCTCTGTCAGGCACGCAACCCGACGAGCTGGTTGCCCAAGGGTACGCCTTCCATGTGTTCGCCGATCACCTCTGATGGAACGCGCCTGACGTCAGGTCCGATGCAACTGACCCCGCTTTAGGCTTCGGCGCGCGGTTTTCCCCAGGTCAAACTCCGTGTACGGAACACCGTACACGGAGTTTTTTTGTTTCATGCACGACTGAAATCAATCTCCAAAAAGACATTGGCGGATTCATAATTCGTAAGCCATTTTCTGCGATCTTTGGTTGCGAAATCGTCAATTCCACTGCCGGAGAGTCGCCATGAATAAACTGGTCATCACGTGTTGCGCCTCTGCTCTGCTCACGTTTGGCGCGACAGGCGCTTTGGCGGGCGATATCGGTCTGGCGGGCTCGACCTATGACTGGTCGGGTGGCTATGTCGGAACGAGCGTCGGTGCGGCACTCAACAACACCGAATTCAACCAGAACTACGTCTACACTGGCCAGGCGAACATCAGCATCGAAGAAACAGACCTCATCAACGGGCTGGACTTCAGTGATACTGCTGACGATGCATGGTTCACCGCCGGCATTCTGGCGGGCTACAATTGGCAGTATTCGAACTTCGTCATCGGCGCTGAGGCAGATTTCAACTATCTCGGTTTCCACGGCACCGTGAAGCATGACGTGAGTAATGTCATGAGCCAGGTGATGGCGCCTGAAAACACCACTGCCACCGACAGGATCGACTACGAGAACAACTGGTATGGAACGCTACGCGCCCGCCTCGGTTATGCCATCGATAATTTTCTGATCTATGGAACGGGCGGCCTCGCTTACGGCGAAATGGACATCAACCAGAAGCTTGATGCCAGCAACGGCGATGAATACGCCTCTTGGAATGCCAGGGCGAATGGCTGGAACCTTGGGTGGACGCTCGGTGGTGGCATGGAATACGGCATGGGACGCTGGACCATGGGTGCGGAATACCTCTACGTTGATCTCAGCAGCTATGAGTGGAGTTCCAATTCCGACGTCGGACTCCTCGACTCGACTTTGCAGGACGACTCGAGCGAGGTCAGAGAGAAGGGTGAGGCGGCCCTCAAGTTCAGCGTCGCTCGCGCCACGCTCAAATACCGGTTCTAGTGATGGGTGCCGTGCGGCGCCACGGCATGCTCGGCAGGTGTCGGTGGTGGTGTCCTCATGGATGCTGGAGGCTGCCATTGAAGGTGGCCACGTTCGGCAGTCTGGGTTGAGATCCGACGTTCAATAAGCGCTTTCGGGTGATCCGAGCCTGTATCGGTGGTACGCCTTGACCGGACCATGCTCTGCCACAGCGCACTTCTCATGGCCAGTGCACTTGATCAAATTCATCTGGCGCCGGGTGAATTTGGCTGGTAGCGGGTCTCCGGTAGCTGGCCGCTCTCCACCGCTCGGCGATATGGGGTCGGCGTTGCGTGGGGGGCGGTGCGATGAATGCGAGTGGCCTGATCAATCGCGTGACGCGGGACCTCCGGCCGGGTCTTTACCTGGTCAGCGCCATTTGCGGTATGGTTGACGTGACCTGCATCAAGGCGCTCGGAGGCGTCTTCGCGGAGATGATGACGGGCAACCTCCTCCTGATGGCCGTGGACATCGGATCAGGTGGCACCTTCGACCGATCTTCACGCTACCTGTGGCCACTCGCTGCCTTCGCCATCGGGGCGATTCTCGGGGGCCGGTTGCTGTTGTTGCCACAGGAGCGCCAGGTACGGCGCTTCGCGTTTCTCATTGTCTGGAGCACGATATTCGCATCAGCAGCCATCTGCTGGGCCTATGAACCCAATGGCAGGGAAGTGCTGGGACATGCCATCACCGCACTTCTTGCATTCGGCATGGGGCTTCAGACCGCCATCCTGCGCCGCCATGGCGTGCAGGACCTTGCGACAAATGTGATGACGCTGACACTGACGGCCTTGTTGTCTGAATCCCGGCTGGGGGAGGGGTCACGCTCGAATGTAAGCCGCCGCCTGTTGTCTATCGCGTGTTTTTTCACGGGCGGCGTGATCGGAGCTGCACTGGTCCACCTGGGTACCGTCTATCCGCTCGGGCTTGCTGCCTGCCTCTACACGCTGGCCATCTTTCCGCTCATGCTTGGTGAAAAGCCACACTGAGAAGAGACCCGGAACGAAATTCGGCATGCGGCCAAGCGGCATGAACGAGCTTTCGCTGCCGACCGGCACGACCGGCTCTTCAGACGTTCTTGCCTGCCAGGACAAAGAAGCTTTCGGCGTGTTTTCGGAACTGCATCATCGTGGTGTTTTTGTCCGTGACCACGCCGCCGCGACGGGCGCGGGTGGTGATGCGGTCAAAGAGCTCGGCAAGGCGGCCCTGCGGGTCCTGCGAGGAACGCGCAACCTCCAGCACCAATTCCATGAGCATGTACTCACCGAACAGACCTTCGGCATTACCCTGGTCCTTGGTGTAGTTGTTGTTTGCTGCGGTGTCGAAGGCGAGGATCTGAGCGGACACGGGCGGGGATCTCCTTGTTGGTGGAGATCAGTGTATCTATCGGAGAAAACACAGCAAGCTGGATAGATTACTATAGGCGATGAGGCAGCACGACTGTGGTCATGGCTGTTTGCCTCTCCTCTCCGTCAGGAGCTTGCTGTGACGCAAGCCTGCGCGGAGTGTGTCATTCTGCTCATATTTACCCATTGCAATGTGAAAGAATGGGGCTGTCTAGGTTTGGGCTGCTGAGGAATCTTCGCGTCGCGGGGGTTCTTTAGCGAGAGGATTGATGGTCGAAATGACAATCAGAACCCGAAATTTACTCAGATTGTTCCTCATGTTCCTCTTGATCGTCAGTGCAGGCACCGCTGGCTTCTTGTGGGGTCAGAATTCAGGTTCACTGTACCTTGCCGCGGGTGTGACGACGCTAATCGCCATGCTGGCCGCATTGAGCGTTGAACACTTTGCCGCAAATGCGGAGACCCAATTTGCGGTAGTGGTCGCCCTCCTGAGGACGGCCGCCGCGGATGACCTGATTTCGGACGAGAAGGCGAGGAGTCTTGATCTCATCGTGGGAATGCTGGAGGAGCAGAATGAGAAGTTTCGGATGAACCTCCTGACCAACAAGGTTCACGAGATGGATGTTGATCGCCGCGCAGCGAGTGAAACTGTTCCGATCCCACTCACGAAAGCGCCTGGCTGACCGCGGGGCAGCGCTCCTGTTTGTCTCGCGCGTTGATCCGCAGCCAATTCTGGCGCACAGGACAAATGATGTTCGTGGCGGAGGGGGAGTCCGCCGAACTATCGTCCTCCACCGTTCACTACGCTCGCCTCATCACCAATAGGTGATTGATATAACGCTAAAAAAGAGTTCGTGAGTTCACAGTTATCCACTTCCGTCCACCCCAATCCATGCTGTATGGTGGGGTAAATGGTAGGGTATCTGGAGGTCACGTGTCTGGAAAGCTGAACGCGAAAAAGGTAGAGTCGATCACCAAGCCGGGGCGCTTTGCCGATGGCGGCAACCTGTATCTTACCGTTTCAGAAAGCGGCAGCAGACGCTGGGCTTTTATCTATCGGGCGGGAACTTCAACCTCAGGTAATCAAATACGGCGTGAGATGGGATTGGGAGGCGCGGGAAAGGGTGAAGTTTCCTTGGCCGACGCTCGTCAGAAGGCTCAAGAGGCCCGCCACCTGCTAAATTCGGGCGTTGATCCCATCAACCACCGGAAGAATGCCGAACAAATCCAAAGGACCGTTCCGACCTTTGGGGAAATGGCTGACGCCTATGTGAAGGACCATGCACCGACATTCCACAATGCCAAACACTTGGCTCAGTGGAAAACGACCCTTGGCGACTCGTATTGCAAAACGCTCCGCCAAAAGACGGTCAGTGAAATCACGACGGAGGATGTGCTGGCGGTGCTGCGTCCGATTTGGGAAAAAGTGCCAGAAACTGCATCCCGGCTCCGTGGCCGCATTGAAAAGGTTATGGATGCCGCGCGCGTCAGGCGCTTCTACGAGGGTCCGAATCCGGCGGCTTGGGCTGGTCATTTGAAGGCCATACTGCCTCCCCGCAGGAAGCTAACACGCGGTCATCATGAGGCCATGCCATATGAACAGGTCCCTTCGTTCATTGTAGGACTTCGCCTGCGTAGGTCCACGGCGGCCTTGGCGCTGGAACTTTGCATACTCACTGCCACCCGCACGTCAGAGGTTCTGAAGGCCCGCTGGAACGAATTGGACCTTGAGAAGGGCGTGTGGGTTATTCCCGCCTCCAGAATGAAGGCCAAGATTGAACACCGGGTGCCTCTCTCCGATCCCGCCTTGGCGATCCTGCGCTGCCTACCCCGCCTTCCCGACAACGACCATATCTTCCCCGGCAACAAGAAGGGTAAGCCACTGAGTGACATGGCGATGACCATGCAACTCCGCAGAATGGACCGCACCGACATTACGGTACATGGTTTCCGGTCATCTTTCCGTGACTGGGCGGCAGAACAGACCAACTATCCACACCAGACCTGTGAACACGCCCTTGCTCATCGCATCAGCGACAAAGCTGAAGCCGCATACAGGCGCGGTGACCAGTTTGAAAAGCGAAGGGGGCTAATGGATGACTGGGCCAAGTACGCAGTCCCTGCCGCGCTTCGGATCACAGCCTAATAACGCCACTTTCAGGAAACGATGCGGATGACCTACCTGACAACACCCATCGCGCTGGAACCGGTCTTCGCATCGCTGGAAGAGGCGATGTCCTACATCATATGCGGGAAATGGGGCCACTTTCCAGAGTTGCACCCGTGGTACACGGATGAAGCCAGCGCGGCTCTTTGCAAACTCGCTCACCGGGGCTTTATTCAACTCACAGGATCGCCAAGACTGGGCTGCGGGCCAATCGGCAATCGCTCCGATATTCCAGCCAGCTTTTTTCTGTATCCGGTGGAGATTGACCTTGAAATGCATATGATCACCGCAGTGGATGACCATCCACGTTGGCCTCACTCCTACATAGAGGTGCAGGTCTGCGTTCAATCTCTTAAAGATGCGGTTCCAGCACTCCCGGCCAAACAGATCAACAACGCTACCATGGCCGAAGAAACTTCCTGCAAGAAGTGGTTGATCGGCGAAATGCGCAAGAACCCTAGTGAACGTGCGATGTCCAAGGAGATGGCCAAGGGCATTTGGCAGAGTAAAGGACATAAGATAGGCGATAAGGCTTTCGGGAGAGCGTGGGCTAACGCGGTCCTTGAAGCAAATGCCCCCGCATGGTCCGCGCCGGGACGTCAGAAGAAAAATCGCTTCGCGGAAATCGCACCGCCTCTTTAATCGTAGCCCGGTTTTCCAGTACCGCACATACGATAACTAGATGTCCGCCGACGTCTGAAGCTGGCTATCCCGGTCCAGTGGCGTCTGGAGGACCGCATGACTGACACCCCACTTCTTTTTGGTATCCGCGAAGCCGCGCAGAAACTCAGCATTGGAAGGAGTAAGCTTTACCAACTGATCAAAGCGCGTGAAATCATCCCTGTCCGCATCGGTTCTCGCGCTCTAATCCCAATGTCGGCGCTGAATGAGTTCGTGGAAAAAGTGCAGAACGGGGGGGTGGACGGCAATGGAAGCCGCTAACTCCACCCACCGCATTTACATCCAGCCTTCCACAAGTAGGCGCACAGGTTTAGCCAACTTTGGGAAGTCCGGGCCGCTTTATGACGCGATATACAATGGCGAATTGATTGTATGGTCGTCACACCAGCCGTTCTTGGATGCCTGCCGCGTCCTTTTGGCCGATGGCATTACCGGACCTGCCGAAATGTGGGATCATGTCCGCACCTTTCCCCGTCTGCGCTCAACTGTTGAGGCAGCAGCGAAGTTAACGGTCAGCGAGGGCGAAGGCTCGCCCCGGTTCCGTTCTTACAAAAATGGCATCGCGGCGATGGGACGTCATTGCGCTGGCGGCGATTGAGGGGGTGAGACGTGACGGACAATCTCACCATACTGAACGCCGTCTGTGAGCCGATTTCCACACCGGAAACGCCTTACGCGGGCAAGGGCTGGTTATTGAACGTTCCGGCGGACCAGACAGCCTGCACAAAGGACGGCACAAACCCGCAGACTGCCGTCAGCAACCCACTCGTCCTAAGCCCCTCTTTCAATGCGGACTTTTCCCCGCATGAGCTACCTCAGAAGTCAGCCCCCCTCTCTAGTAGTTTATCAAAGCCCCCTCACAAGGCATCTACACGTAGGTCCCGCAAGAGGTTACGTCCGTAAAGTGCTGTAAATTCGGAGGTGGGCAGCCACCGCTTCGGCTCGGTAGAAGACGATTCTGAGACGTTTTTCACCGAAGGAGCGAAGCGATGGCTGGGTATGATGTTAACGTTGGCAAGGATCTCTTGCCAGGACTTT
>CANJMQ010000040.1 GCA_947475225.1 Bradyrhizobiaceae bacterium | reverse complement strand
TGCTCGCTGACGGCCAGGTGGTGTTCGCCACCTCGTGGAACGGCCGCTTCTACAACGCCATCAAGACCGACAAGAAGCCCTTCAAGATCATCTGGGACCACCAGGCCCCGGACTGGGACTGGTGGGCGATCCCCAAGGGCACGCCGAAGCTCGATGGCGCCTATCGCTTCATCACCTTCGCGTCGCAGCCGCAGCTGATGGCCGACCAGACCAAGTACATCTCCTACGGTCCGGCCAACAAGGACGCCGCACCGCTGATCGACGCGGCCATCCTGCCCGACCTGCCGTCGGCTCCCGACAACCTCAAGACGGTGTTCTATCCGGACCCGCAGTTCTGGGGTGACAAGGGCGACGAGCTGCGTGAGCGCTTCAACGCCTGGCTTGCACAGTAAGCAGCAGAGACCAGTGCCGGGGAGGAGATTCTCCTCCCCGGTTTTCGTGTTTTCCCGATCGAAGGCTCCCTCACATGGCCATGGCTGATGCACTTCCCAACGACGGCGTGATGCGCGCTGCGGACGGCACGCCGCTCAAGGTCGCTCTGGCCCGTGCCGAACGCCGCGAAAAGTTCAAGGCAATGGCGCTCGTGCTGCCGCTCTTCGCCTTCATCATCTTCTCGTTCGTGCTCCCCATTCTGCTGATGCTCTACAACGCTGTCTATGATCCGGACGTGGCCGAGAACATGCCGCAGACGGTGGTGGCGCTGAAGGCCTGGGACGGCAAGGACGTGCCCTCCGAGGAGGTATTCGCCGCCTTCGTGGCCGACATGAAGGAAGCCCAGAAGAACAAGCAGACGGCGCTGATCGGCAAGCGCCTGAACTATGAGATGTCAGGCATCCGCTCCAAGGTGGTTGCAACCGGTCGCAAGGTGGCCACCGTCGAGCAGCCGCCCTATCGCGATGCGGTGATCGCCATCGACAAGGTGTGGGGCGAGCCTGATACATGGGCCACCATCAAGCGCTCATCCTCTGACTACACGCCGTTCTACATCCTCTCCATGCTTGACCTGCGTCAGAGCCCCGACGGTTCGATCGAGAATGTTCCGTCCGACCGCGCCATCTACAAGAGCATCCTGGTGCGCACGCTGGGCATCTCGCTGCTGGTCACCATGCTCACCCTCGTACTGGGCTATCCGGTGGCCTATCTGCTCGCCACCTCGCCGCAGAAGACGGCCTCGATCCTGATGATCTTCGTGCTGCTGCCGTTCTGGACTTCGCTCCTGGTGCGCACCACCGCCTGGATGGTGCTGATGACGGATGGCGGCGTGTTCGCGGGTCTCATGCATTTCACCGGCATCACCTGGTTTCTCAATCTGGTGGGACTGCTCAACGGCGAGCCGGAACTGTTCAAGACGCGCTTCGCCACCATCGTGGCGATGACCCACATCCAGTTGCCCTTCACCCTGCTGCCGATCTATTCGGTGATGAAGACCATCTCGCCCAATTACATGCGTGCTGCAAAGTCGCTTGGCGGCACGCCGTTCTATTCCTTCTGGCGGATCTACGTGCCGCAGACGCTTCCCGGCGTGGCGGCAGGCTGCCTCCTGACCTTCATCCTCTGCCTCGGCTACTACATCACGCCCGCCATTGTCGGCGGTCCGACCGACCAGATGATCTCGGGCTTCATCGAGCGTGCCATCAATTCCGAGAACAACTGGGGCAAGGCCTCGGCGCTGGGCGTCATCCTGCTCACCGCCACGCTGATCCTCTACTACGTCTACAACAAGCTGGTCGGCATCGACCGCATGAAGCTGGGTTAAGCGCAATGGCCGTTCCTGCCTATTTCACTCGCGGCGAAACCGTCATGTATTATGCGGTGCGCGTCTTCGTGGCGCTGGTGCTGCTGTTCCTGATCGCGCCCATTCTCGCGGTGATGCCGCTCTCGTTCAACTCCGAGAGCTTCTTCACCTATCCGATGCCGGGCTTCTCGCTCAAATGGTATGACGACTTCTTCTTCAATCCTCGCTGGTCGGGCGCGGTGAAGATGAGCTTCCTTGTCGCCATCGCCACCACCATCGTGGCAACCGCGCTCGGAACGCTGGCGGCCCTGGGGCTCTCCCGTGCCAATTTCCCGGCCAAGGCCACGATCATGGCAATCCTCATCTCGCCGATGATCGTGCCGGTCATCATCTCCGCCGTCGGCATGTTCAAGTTCTATGCCTCGATGGACCTGGTGGGCACCCGGCTCGGCATCATCCTCGCGCACACTGCCCTCGCCACGCCCTTCGTGGTCATCACGGTGACGGCAACGCTGTCGAGCTTCGACAAGACGCTGATGCGCGCCGGCGCCTCATGTGGAGCACCTCCCTACACCGTGTTCTTCAAGGTGGTGATGCCACTCATCCTGCCGGGCATGATCTCGGGCGCGCTGTTCGCCTTCGTCACCTCCTTCGACGAAGTCGTTGTGGTACTGTTCCTCGCCAGCCCCGAGGACCGCACGCTGCCGCTCCAGATGTTCTCCGGCATCCGCGAGATGATCTCGCCGACGATTACCGCCGCCGCCACCGTGCTGGTTCTGATCTCCACGGCGATGCTGGTCACGCTGGAACTGCTGCGCCGGAGGTCCGAGCGTTTGAGGGGCGTGGCGCCGATCTGAGGCTTACGCGAAGATGGCCTTGCGCCGGCCATGATGCACGGCAGGAACTGGATGACACGCAAGGATGATCGCAACCCTGCCATGAAGCGGATCGGTTGGTTTTCCCGCCCGGCAAGCCGATGAGGATTGGCATGCAGGAACCGCGCCCTTGACCGACGATCACCACGACCACGATCACACTGCCCATGGCGGTCACGCCCATGCGCCTGCCTCCTACGGCACGGCCTTCGCCATCGGCACTGCCCTGAACCTGGGCTTTGTCGTCGTCGAGGCGGTGTTCGGCTTCCTCGGCAATTCGGTGGCCCTGCTCGCGGATGCCGGACACAATCTGGGTGACGGACTCGGCCTCGTCATGGCCTGGGGTGCCTATGTGCTGTCGCGGCGCCGGCCCACCGCCGCTTACACATTCGGACTGGGCAAGAGCTCCATCCTCGCTGCACTGTTCAACGCCTTGCTGCTGCTGGTCGCCGTTGGCGCCATCGCCTGGGAGGCGGTGCAGCGGCTGATCCATCCCGAACCGGTCGTGGCGGGCATCGTCATGGCGGTGGCGGCGGTGGGAATCCTCATCAACGGCGCCACGGCCATGCTCTTCGCCTCTGGCCGCAAGGGCGACCTCAACGTCCATGCTGCCTTTATGCACATGCTGGCTGATGCCGGCGTATCGGCGGGCGTTGTGTTAGCGGGGCTCGTCATCTCATTCACCGGCTGGCTGTGGGTCGACCCGGTGGTCAGCCTCGTCGTCAATGCGGTGATCGTCTTTGCCACATGGGGCATCCTGCGCCAGTCGGTGACGATGGCCGTGGCGGGCGTTCCGGACTCGATTGACCTTGCGGCGGTAAAGCGGCACCTGGCCGAAATGCCCGGCGTCAGCGACGTGCACGACCTGCACATCTGGCCCCTGTCGACAACCGAGACGGCACTGTCGTGCCATCTCGTGATGCCTGCGGGCCATCCGGGAGATGCCTGGCTCGTCGCGGCCGGGGTGGAGTTGAAGGAGCACTTCCGCATCGGCCACCCGACCTTCCAGATCGAGACGGACCCGACGCACGCCTGTCCCTTTGCACCCGACGAGGTGGTGTGAGACCCGTGATCCTGTCCCGCTGAATGAGCGGGAGAAGACGCTCGTTTGGGACGTGGGGCTTGCGTCTCAGCGCGCCGCGCGGCGTTTCTTCGGCACCGGAATGTGTTCGCCTTCGGAGATTTCGGCCAGGCCATCCATGTGCAGCAGCGCCTCGCTGATGCGATTGGCGGCGTTTTCGTCGTTCTTGCCGATGTCGCTGGCGCCGTCCTCCAGTGCCCTGGCGGCCTTGGCGGACATGTCCGAAAGGGTGGAAATCGCCCCGAACAGGCGGCCGGAGGGCGCGCTCTCCATGATCGTGCCGAGCTTCCGAAGCGACGCGGATGCCGCCGTCCCGGACAGCCCTTCCGCCGCAAAGCACAGTTCACCGAGCATTCCGCGTCCCGCCTTCATTCTCACCAACTCCACACACCTGACGTGAAGAGCTTGGCCGGGCGGTGTTTAAGAGATGGTTAAGCGGCTTGTTTCCACCGGGGTGGCTTGTCTATAAGGCGCCCCGACAGGCGTTTCATTCGTTTCCGGGGGTTCCATGGCCGGCCATTCACAATTCAAGAACATCATGCACCGCAAAGGCAAGCAGGACGCGGTGCGCGCCAAGGCCTTCTCGAAGCTGTCGCGCGAAATCACGGTTGCCGCAAAGGCCGGCCTGCCGGACCCTGATGCCAATGCCCGTCTGCGGCTCGCCATCCAGAACGCGCGGGCCGAAAGCATGCCCAAGGACAATATCGAGCGCGCCATCAAGAAGGCGATCGGCGGCGATGCCGAGAATTACGACAACGTCCGCTACGAGGGCTATGGCCCGGGTGGCGTTGCCGTCATCGTCGAGGCGCTGACCGACAACCGCAACCGCACCGCCTCCAACGTCCGTTCGCTGTTCGCCAAGTTCAGCGGCAATTTGGGTGAATCGGGCTCGGTGGCGTTCATGTTCACGCGTGTGGGCGAAATCGTCTATCCGGCCACCAAGGCGAGCGGTGATGCGATGCTGGAAGCCGCCATCGATGCAGGCGCTGATGACGTGATCTCGGACGAGTCCGGCCACACCGTGACCTGCGCCTTTGAGTCGATCGGCGACGTGTCCTCCGCGCTGGCCAAGAGCTTTGGCGATGCCACGTCCGTGAAGGTCGTGTGGAAGCCGCAGACCATGGCTCCCGTCGATCAGGAGAAGGCCGAGACCCTGATGAAGCTTGTCGACGCGCTGGACGAGGACGATGACGTGCAGGTCGTGTTCTCCAATGCCGACATTCCCGACGACGTGTTGGCGAAGCTCAACGGCGAGTGACAATTCGTCTTCTCCCGCTCCTTTGGCGGGAGAAGAAGGGCCCGTTGCGGAAGGCAACGGGGAGATGAGGTGAAGCGTGCGCTGAGCTTTCGGAGTTCGCGTCCCCTCACCTCCCCCAACTTTGTTGGGACCCCTTCCTCTCCCGCAGGGCGGAAGAGGACAATGTTGAAATATGATAGTCTCTGCTCATGGTCAGAATCATCGGCATCGACCCCGGCCTGCGCAATACCGGCTGGGGGATCATCTCCCAGGAGGGCTCGAAGCTCACCTACATCGCCGATGGCGCCATCCATTCGGATGGTGACGCCTCGCTGGCCGAGCGGCTGCTCCAGCTCCATGCCCAGCTGATCGACATTCTCAAGGAATTCGACCCGGACGAGGCGGCGGTGGAAGAGACCTTCGTCAACACCGATGCCCGGGCCACGCTGAAACTGGGGCAGGCGAGGGGCGTGCTCATGCTGGCACCCGCCATGCTGAAGCTGCCGGTCTCGGAATATGCCCCGAACACGGTCAAGAAGGCCGTGGTGGGGGCGGGCCACGCCGAGAAGGACCAGGTGAAGCACATGGTCAGATTGCTGCTTCCCAAGGCGAAGATGCGCACCGCCGACTCGACCGACGCGCTGGCGGTGGCCATCTGTCACGCCCACTATCGCGGCTCGCAGCGGCTGGCCGACATTCTGGCGCGTTCTTGACTTGTTCTCGGTCGGTCTTTACACGTCAACCCTCCTGCTCCGTCATCCCGGCGAAGGCCGGGATCCAGCTTTGTGTCAGCGCGTGCGGTCGCCAGAAGCGGGATCCCGGCCTTCGCCGGGATGACGGCAGTGAGGGAAATTTGGGGGCGGGATGATTGCGAAACTCAAGGGTCGGATCGATGCCGCGGGTGCGGACTGGCTGGTGATTGACGTGAATGGCGTGGGCTACCACGTCGCCTGCTCGTCCAGGACGCTGGGCTCGCTGCCAGGCCCCGGCGAAGTTGCCGAAATCCACACCGAGATGCTGGTGAGCCAGGACATCATCCGCCTCGTGGGCTTCGCCACGGTGAACGAGCGCGAATGGTTCCGCCTGCTGCAGTCGGTGCAGGGTGTTGGCACAAAGGTGGCGCTGGCCATTCTCTCCACACTTTCGACCTCCGAGATCGGCAACGCGATCGCGCTGCAGGACAAGGCGATGATCGGGCGTGCCAATGGCGTGGGCAAGAAGCTCGCCGAGCGCATCGTGCTCGAACTCAAGGACAAGACGCCGGCCTTCGCGCCACTCAGCCAGGAGGTGAGCAAGCTCGCCGCCGAGCTTGATGCACCGCGGCCCACCGCGGCGGCCGATGCCGTCTCAGCACTGGTCAACCTCGGCTATGGCCAGGCGCAGGCTGGTGCCGCCGTCTCTGCCGCCATGCGCAAGGCGGGTGATGATCAGCCCACGGAGAAACTGATCAGGCTGGCCCTCAAGGAGCTGGCACTGGCATGACCGCTCCGGTTCGCGAACCTGACAAGACGCCGGAAGATGCCATCGACACGCATCTCCGTCCGCAGCGGCTTGAGGAATTCATTGGCCAGTCCAAGGCCAAGCAAAACCTCCGCATCTTCATCGAGGCCGCCAAGGCGCGCGGCGAGGCGCTGGACCATGTGCTGTTCGCCGGTCCCCCGGGATTGGGCAAGACGACGCTGGCACAGATCATGTCGCGTGAGCTCGGCGTCAACTTCAAGGCCACATCCGGCCCCATCATCGCCAAGGCGGGCGATCTCGCGGCGCTGCTGACCAACCTCGAAGAGCGCGACGTGCTGTTCATCGACGAAATCCACCGTCTCAACCCGGCGGTGGAGGAAGTGCTCTATCCGGCGATGGAGGATTTCCAGCTCGACCTCATCATCGGCGAAGGCCCTGCGGCGCGCTCGGTGAAGATCGATCTCGCCAAGTTCACCCTTGTCGGCGCCACCACGCGGACCGGGCTCCTGACCACGCCATTGCGTGACCGTTTCGGCATTCCGGTGCGGCTCGATTTCTACAACGAGGTGGAGTTGCTGGAAATCGTCAAGCGCGGCGCCCGCGTCATGCAGATCGGCATTTCGGAGGATGGTGCGGTTGAAATCGCCCGGCGCGCCCGCGGCACGCCGCGCATCGCCGGCCGGCTGCTTCGCCGGGTGCGTGACTTCGCGGCGGTGGAGCGGGTGGCCGTCATCGATGTGAAGCTTGCCGACCGCGCCCTCTCCGCACTCGACGTTGACTCGAAGGGCCTCGACTCGCTCGACCATCGCTACCTGAAATGCATTGCGCTCAATTTCGGCGGCGGCCCCGTCGGCATCGATACCATTGCTGCCTCATTGTCCGAGTCGCGCGATGCCCTTGAAGACATCGTGGAGCCTTATTTGCTGCAGATGGGTTTCCTCAACCGCACACCACGCGGACGGTTGCTCACGGCGCATGCTTTCCGTCACATGGGCTTCGTCGTGCCGCAGCGTCCGGAGATCACCCAAGGCATGCTTCCGCTGGACGAGACCGATGTCTGAGGATGCATGGCCGGGCATCGCGGGCCGCATCCAGAATGGCATCCACCGCATGCCAATTCGCATCTACTACGAGGATACCGACGCCGGCGGCGTTGTCTACCACGCGCGCTACGTGGTCTTCTGCGAACGCGCCCGGTCGGACTGCCTGAGGCTCCTGGGCATCAACCAATCAAGCTTCGACAACATCGCTTTTGTCGTCCGCCGCATGGTTTGTGACTTCCTCAAACCCGCCCGTCTGGATGATCTTCTGGAGGTCCATACCCGCTTTGTCGAACTGGCCGGTGCCCGCATCGAACTCGGCCAGGAAGTGATGCTCAATGGCAACACCGTGTTCAAGGCTGACGTCACCGTGGCCCTGGTCGACGGCCGGGGGCGGCCGAAGCGGTTGCCTGAAAGCATGGCGGACCGCTTCCGGAACATGCTGGAAAGCTGAATCGTAACAATCCCTTAACCATAATTGATTCATGTGGGGGCAGGCCTCGTCCGCATCGGCGGGCCGCTGCGCCGGCCTGGGGAGAACGGCCCCGAATCGCCGCAGTTTCGACAGATTTGGCATGTTTGCACGGTCCTTTCTCAGAATGTGGCGCAGTGCGGGAACGCCGGGCCGGCTCAGGCAGGGGCCTCCGGTGGAGTTGGAAGGACAGGATGATAGCTTTTGCAGTGACGGCGGCACCGGCGGGCGAACTCTCGCTCTGGCACCTGGTCATTCAGGCCAGCTGGGTTGTGAAGCTGGTCATGTTCGGCCTCGCGGCCGCATCGGTGTGGTGCTGGGCGATCATCATCGAGAAGTTCTTCGCGGTCCGTAAGATGAATTCCGCCAACGACCGCTTCGAGCAGTATTTCTGGTCCGGCCAGTCACTGGAGGATCTGTTCGCCTCCATGGGCAACCGCAGCAATATCGGGCTGGCCGCCATCTTCATGGCGGCAATGCGCGAGTGGAAGCGCAGCCAGGACGCAGCGCTGCGTGCCGGCTTCCAGGGCGTGCAGCGCCGCATCGAGAAGGTGATGGACGTGCAGATCCAGAAGGAGATGCATGACGTTGAATCGCGGCTGCTTTTCCTCGCAACAACCGGTTCGGCCGCGCCCTTCGTGGGGCTGTTCGGCACGGTGTGGGGCATCATGGTGTCGTTTCAGGCCATCGCCAACTCGCAGAATACCTCGCTCAACGTCGTGGCGCCGGGCATCGCGGAGGCACTGTTTGCAACGGCCATCGGCCTCGTTGCCGCCATACCGGCGACAATCTTCTACAATATGTACTCCGCCGACGCGGGGAAGATCGCTGCCAGGCTTGAGAATTTTGCGGATGAATTCTCCGCGATCATTTCACGCCAGTTGGATGAACGGGTGTAACGGATGGGTGCTTCAGCAGGCGGCGCAAGGGGCGGCTACCAGCGGCGCAACGCACGTCGGCGGTCATCCGCGGGTGTGATGAGCGAAATCAACGTCACGCCGCTGGTCGACGTCATGCTGGTGCTGCTGATAGTCTTCATGGTGGCCGCACCGCTGATGACGGTGGGCGTTCCCATCGACCTTCCCAAGACCGATGCCAAGCCGCTCAACAGCCAGGTGGAGCCGCTGTCCGTGTCGATCAAGCCAGATGGCTCGATCTATCTCATGGAACAGACGATGACGATCGACGAGCTCACCACCAAGCTTCAGGCGCTCTATGGCGTCGATCCGGAAAAGGAAATCCGTGTGCGCGGCGACCTCGCCGCCACCTATGGTCCGATCGCCCAGGTGCTGGGCGCAATCAATGCCGCGGGCTTCAAGAAGATCGGCCTCGAGACGCTGCCGGGTGGCGGTGCGCCCGCGGCTCCGGCTGACGCTGCCAAGAGCGATGCCCCCGCAGAGGGCCAGAACTGACGATGAAGCGCGGCCTTGCAGCATCAATCACCTTCCACGCGGCGATCCTCGTCGCGGCGCTGGTGGTGCTGCCGAAGCCGCACTATGACCCGGCCCCTGTCGAGGCGATCAACGTCGATATCTCCAACATTGCGGATGCCAACAAACTGACGGCAACCGCGCCTGACGCGCCGGACAAGGTTGAAAAGCCTGCGCCCAAGAAGGCCGAGATCATCAAGAGGGCCGATGAGACGCTGAAGGTGGCGGACAAGGAAGTGACTGCCGCAAAGCAAGCGGAGGCACCGCCGCCGCCTCCCCCGCCGCCGGAGGCGAAGCCCGAACCGCCCAAGGCCGAGCCCCCGCCGCCGGACGACAGCGCCATGGCCGACCTGATGAAGAAGGTGGAGGACACACCGCCGCCGAAGCCCAAGCCCACGCCACCGCCGCCCAAGCCGGCGGTGAAGCCCGTCGAGAAGCCGAAGAAGGTGGCGAAGCTCGACACCGCGAAGCTCGAAGCACTCCTCAACAAGGAGAACGACGAGAAGTCGACCAACGCGTCCGAGGCTACCACCGATGGCAGCCCTACCAAGGGCGAGAAGACGCTGCAGGGCAAGGACCAGGCGCTGTCGGCCACCGCCATTGCCGCCTTCGTGCAGAAGATCCGCGAATGCTGGATCATTCCGCCCGGCGCGCGTGAGGGCAATATCACCGTGAAGGTCCACATCCTGCTCAACGAGGACGGTTCGGTGAACGGCCAGCCTGAGGTCATGAACGGCCCCGGCGACTATCTGTTCGGCACTACCGCGCAGTCCACCGTCACCGCCATCCTGCAGTGCCAGAATTATGACTTCCTTCCCAAGGAACAATATGACGTGTGGAAGGATCTCGTCCTCAACTTCAACCCCAACATGTTCGCAGACACTGCTACGCAGTGACAGGCAAACGGAATACGACCAGCACATGATTTCGATTGATTTTCACCTCCACCACCTTCGCCGCATCGCTGCGGCGGTTTTCGTGGCGCTTGCCGTGTTCGGCATCCAGAACGTTGCGGTCGCGCAAACTGAAATCGACATCACCGGCGGCCGCGTCGATCCGCTGCCGATCGCCATCTCGCCGTTCCTTGCCGGCGGCGGCGCCGAGGCATCGGCCGCCACCATTTCGGCGGTCATTACCAACGATCTCGGCCGCTCCGGCTACTTCGCGCCGCTCGATCCGGCTACCTTCATCGAGAAGATCGCCAGCTTCGACCAGACGCCGGACTTCGCCAGCTGGAAGCAGATCCAGGCCAAGGCGCTGGTGACGGGGCAAACCTTCATGGACGGCGACAAGATGCGCGTCGAGTTCAGGCTGTGGGATGCCAACACCGGCCAGCAGCTTGCCGCGCAGCAGTTCACGACGAGCCCCAAGAACGACCGCCGCATCGGCCACATGATTGCCGACATCATCTACAAGCAGCTGACGGGCATCGACGGTTATTTCGACACCCGCGTGGTCTTCGTGATGGAAGAGGGACCGAAGGACAAGCGCATCAAGAAACTCGCGATCATGGACCAGGACGGCTTCAATATCCGCCCGCTCACCGACGGCAAGGACCTTGTGCTGACGCCGCGCTTCTCGCCCTCGACCAACGAGATCACCTACATGTCCTTCGGCAATGCCGAGCCGCGCGTCTACCTGATGAATATCGACACCAAGCAGCGCGAGATCGTTGGCCAGTTTCCCAACATGAGCTTTGCGCCGCGATTCTCGCCGGACGGCCAGCGGGTGATCATGAGCCTCGAGGACAATGGCAACGCCAACATCTTCGAGCTCGACCTGCGCTCACGCAACCTGCGCCAGCTCACCAACGAGCAGGCCATCAATACCGCGCCCTGCTATTCTCCGGACGGCAGCCAGATCGCCTTCGAGTCGGACCGTGGCGGCACGCAGCAGATCTACGTGATGAATGCCGATGGTTCCAACCAGAACCGCATCAGTTTCGGCAATGGCCGATACTCGACGCCCGTGTGGTCGCCCGATGGCCAGTGGATCGCCTTCACCAAGCAGGGCAGCGGCAAGTTCGCCATCGGCGTGATGAAGCCCGACGGTTCGGGTGAGCGCATCCTGACCGAAGGGTTCCATAACGAGGGCCCGACCTGGGCACCCAACAGTCGTGTCGTGATGTTCTTCCGCGACACGCCGGGTGCGACAGGTGGGCCGCAACTATGGTCAGTGGATATCACCGGCTACAACGAACAGCGCGTGCCGATCGAGGGCTTCGGCTCCGATCCCGCCTGGTCGCCGAAGCTCAACTGAGCGGATGTGACACAATTTTGAATTCGGGGCTCGGGGGGCCTCTTGAGTGGCGGCGGTATGCGGGGGATGCAGACGGCGGCCTGATGACCACGCGCAAACGGGAAGTAAGAGAATGAACAGACGTGACAGTTTCAAAGTGGCCGCTGGCCTTGCCTCGCTGCTGGCGCTCGGCGCCTGCTCGAAGAAGAAGACCGACCTCGAGGCCAACTCCGGCCCCGGTGCAGCGGCCATTCCAGGATCTGAACAGGACTTCACCACAAATGTCGGTGACCGGGTGCTCTTCCTCGAGGACCAGTCGACGCTGACACCGGAAGCCCAGGAGACACTGCGCCGTCAGGCCTCCTGGCTGCAGAAGTATCCGGCCGTGACCGTGCAGGTTGAAGGCCATGCCGACGAGCGCGGCACGCGCGAGTACAATATCGCGCTCTCAGCGCGCCGTGCCACCGCGACGCGCGAGTTCCTGATTGCCCAGGGCGTCAAGGCATCGCGCATCTCGTCCATCGCCTATGGCAAGGAGCGTCCCGCGGCGCTGTGCGATGCCGAGCAGTGCTGGTCCCAGAACCGCCGGGCGGTCACCGTCATCACCGGTGGCGCCAAGACGTCTTAGTCGTCGCGTCACGTTTCGCCCCGTCTCCGGCATGGGCCAGGGAAGGGGCCTCGCCTCAAGGTGAGGGAATGTTAACCCTGTTGCGTCAGAGTGCCGATTGTGCAGGTCCCCGCACCGGGACCTTCAATGTTATGTCGGCTGATGGTACGGCCACGGTACAAGGAGTGGGTAGATGATTTCTCGATTGGCGAGCCTCAAGTTCGTTGCCGTTCTCGGCTGCTTCCTGGCGCTGACCGCCTGTTCGAAGAAGAATACGCCCGACCTCAACGCCAACACCGGTCCGGGTGCCGTGGCGGTTCCCGGTTCCGAGCAGGATTTCACCACCAACGTCGGCGACCGCGTGCTTTTCTTGGAAGACCAGTCCTCGCTCACTCCCGAGGCGCAGGAGACGCTGCGCCGCCAAAGCGCCTGGCTCAACAAGTACCCGCGCGTCACGGTGCAGGTTGAAGGCCATGCCGACGAGCGTGGCACGCGCGAATACAATATTGCCTTGTCCGCCCGCCGCGCCACGGCAGCGCGTGAGTTCCTGATCGCACAAGGCGTCAAGGGCTCGCGGATCTCCTCCATCGCCTACGGCAAGGAGCGCCCGGCAGCACTCTGCGACGCCGAACAGTGCTGGTCGCAGAACCGCCGCGCCGTCACCGTCATAACCGGTGGCGCAAACCAGTAACAGTGGCTGACTGCGCCGCGGATCAACTCTCCCAAAGCCTCAATTTCACCGTGATTCCGGTTCAGTTGCGGGGCTGACGAGAATAATCCGCCCCTCAAGCGGGCCGCTGGGTGCAGATCATGCTGAAGTTCGTGAAATCCTTCGTCGCCGCTGCCGCCCTTGTGGGCGTCGGGCTTGTGTCTCCCGCCATGGCGCAGAGCGCCTCCGAGGTGGCGGTACGCATGCAACAGTTGGAGGAGCAGGTCCGCCAGCTCACCGGCCAGGTTCAGGAACTGTCCTTCCAGGTGAAGCAGTTGCGCGCCCAGGGTGTCGCTGCCCTGCAGCAGAGTGGTGCCGCCCAGCCGCTCAAGCCTGCTGCCACCGCCGCGGCTGCGCCGCAGCCGGCCCCTGAGTCACAGCCCACCCAGCAAAAGCGGCTTGCTGCGGCCTCCGCCGGCGCGCCGATCCCTGACAGCAACGGCATCGAGACCATCGAGCAGGCGCCGCTTGAGCCTCCCGCGACTGTCGCTCCTGCGCCTGCCGATGAAGCCGTTCAGCAGGATGTTCCAGGCGGAGCGCCCACCACCAAGGTTTTCGGCGCCCTCGACAATGCCGCCGCACAGCCGAATGATGGCGGTTTCCAGGGTCAGGTCCTTGTGCCGCCATCGCAGCAGGAGGCGGGTCAGGACTATTTGCAGCAGGGTGCCGCTGCACCGCAGCCCTCCACCAGCGACGACTCGATTGAGACCGTGTCGCTTTCGCCAGATGCCGCGACCCAGACGGAAACGCCCGAATCACTGTACGAGCGGTCCAATGAAAGCTTGCTCCGTCGCCAGTTCGGCGATGCCGAGACGGGCTTTTCCACCTTTTTGCAGAAGTATCCGGACCACAGCCTCGCCGGCAGTGCCCAGTACTGGCTTGGCGAGACCTATTACGCTCAGAATGACTACAAGCGCGCGGCTGCGAATTTCCTTCAGGGTTACAAGAAATACCCTACAGGCCGCCGCGCCCCTGACAGCCTGCTGAAGCTTGGCGTCTCGCTCAACCGCCTCGGCCAGGGAGAGCAGGCCTGCGCGGCTTTCGCCGCGGTGAGCACCGAGTATCCCAAGGCGGTCGACGCACGCAAGCGCGCCCAGGCTGAAGCCAAGCGTGCCGGCTGCGCCTCCTGACATCGCGGCTGATTTTGCTCCGCTGGTGCCTGAGCGCCACGTGGCGCTGGCCGTTTCAGGCGGATCCGACTCTACAGCATTGATGCGCCTTGCGGCGGACTGGGCCCGAGTCCACCATCCGGGCCTGATGCTTTCGGTGCTTACCGTCGACCACGGCCTGAGGCCGGAGGCGGCGGCAGAAGCGGTCCTGGTCGGTCAATGGGCCACCACGACAGGACTGCCCCACCATGTGCTGCGCTGGACGGACGAACCGAAGCCCGAAACCGGTATCCAGGCACGGGCGCGCGCCGCCCGCTACGGTCTCATGGTGCAGTGGTGCCGCGCCCATGGAGCCACGGCGCTGCTCACCGGCCACACGCTGGATGACCAGGCCGAAACGGTGCTTATGCGGCTTGCTCGCACCATGAGCCCCGAGAGCCTGTCTGGAATACGTCCTGCCGGTGGGTGGGAGGGACTACCATTGCTCCGGCCACTGCTCCGCACCAAACGGCAAGCCCTGCGCGACTGGCTCACCGACCTCGGTCAGCCATGGACCGATGACCCGTCCAACCAGGACGACCGCTTCGAACGGGTGCGGGCGCGCCGCCGGTTGGCGAGCATGAGCCCGGAGAGCACCGACCGGCTGGCAGCGCTGGCCGCGAGCTGTGGCCGTGCCTCGACGCTTCTTGAGCGTACTTCGCATATATGGATTTCCTTGTCGCTTCAGGAGCATGAGGCGGGTATCTGCCACATTGCGGCGAGCGATTTCCGTGGCCTTCCGGCAGCCCTGCAGGAACGCATCCTTGCCACCATCGTCGCGCGCTATGGTGGCGGCCAGGCGACTCCGGAGGCGGATGAACTCCGCCGGATCGCCCGCTGGGTCTGCGGCAACACGGGGCCAGTGCGGTGCACACTGGGTGGCGCACTGTTGGGCCGGCGCAAGACGGGCTTCTGGGTGACCCGCGAGCAGGCCCGAATCATGGTTGCAGAACAGACGGTTCCGGAGTCAGGTAAGTTATTGTGGGACAATCGTTTTCTGGTCGAGGCCGTGCCCGGTTCTACGGTCAGCCCGACAGCGGGCAGGAAGAGGCCGGCGATGCCGGGCGTGCCGATTTATGCGCAGCGGGCATGCCCGTGGATCGATCAGCCCCCGGGCGCGCCACCGCCCCGGACCAGCTTCCTCCGCCTCAACTCGGGGTGATCTGACAATTTACGCAAATGCCATTCTTGGAAATACTTCGCCACCATCCTATGCTATTGCGCATTGACAGGCTTGTGCCGCCGCCCGCCTGCCGAGGGTCGGGCGTCCATCTGTGAGGATCACGTGAACCAATTCCGCAATTTCGCCGTCTGGATCGTCATCGCGCTGCTGCTGTTCGCGCTGTTCAGCGTGTTCCAGGGTCAGGTTGGTCGTACCGGCAGCTCCGAACTCAGCTATTCCGAATTCCTGGACAAGGCGAATTCTGGTGCAATCCAGTCCATCATCATCACTGGTGACAATATCACCGGTAAGCTGTCTGACGGCAACACCGTGCAGACCACCGGCCCCCTCATGTATTTCGAGGACCAGTTGAAGGAGCTGCGCAACAAGAACGTGTCGATCACTTTCCGCACAGCCCAGAGCGACTCGGTCCTGACCAATGCTCTCGTCTACTGGCTGCCCATGCTGCTGCTGATCGGCGTATGGGTGTTCTTCATCCGCCAGATGCAGTCTGGATCCGGCAAGGCGATGGGCTTTGGAAAGTCCAAGGCCAAGCTCCTCACCGAGCGTCATGGCCGTGTGACATTCGAGGATGTCGCGGGTGTCGAGGAGGCGAAGGATGACCTCGTCGAGATCGTCGATTTTCTGAAGGACCCGCACAAGTTCCAGCGCCTCGGCGGCAAGATCCCGAAGGGTGCGCTGCTTGTAGGTCCCCCTGGCACAGGCAAGACTCTTCTTGCCCGCGCCATCGCGGGCGAGGCCAATGTGCCCTTCTTTACCATTTCGGGTTCGGACTTCGTCGAAATGTTCGTCGGCGTCGGTGCCTCGCGCGTGCGTGACATGTTCGAGCAGGCGAAGAAGAACGCGCCATGCATCATCTTCATCGATGAAATCGACGCTGTCGGCCGCCATCGCGGTGCGGGCCTCGGCGGCGGCAATGACGAGCGCGAGCAGACGCTGAACCAGTTGCTCGTGGAGATGGACGGCTTTGAAGCGAACGAGGGCGTGATCCTCATCGCTGCTACCAACCGCCCTGACGTTCTCGACCCTGCGCTGCTGCGCCCCGGTCGCTTCGACCGCCAGATCGTGGTGCCAAACCCGGACGTGCAGGGCCGGGAGAAGATCCTCAAGGTTCACATGCGCAATGTGCCTCTGGCCCCCGATGTCGACGCCAAGACGATTGCGCGCGGCACGCCGGGCTTCTCGGGTGCCGATCTCTCGAACCTCGTGAACGAGGCGGCACTTCTCGCTGCGCGCCGCAATAAGCGTATCGTGACGCAGTCTGAATTCGAGGAGGCCAAGGACAAGGTCATGATGGGCGCGGAGCGCCGTTCCATGGCCATGTCCGAGGACGAGAAGCGTCTCACCGCCTATCACGAGGCCGGCCATGCGCTGGTCGCGATGAACGTGCCGAAGTCTGACCCCGTCCACAAGGCGACTATCATCCCGCGCGGTCGTGCGCTGGGTATGGTGATGCAGCTTCCAGAGGGTGATCGCCTGTCGATGAGCTACACCCAGATGACCTCGCGGCTTGCCATCATGATGGGCGGGCGCATCGCGGAGGAACTGACCTTCGGCAAGGAGAATGTCACGTCCGGCGCCCAGTCGGACATCGAGCAGGCGACGCGTCTTGCCCGTGCCATGGTCACCCGCTGGGGCTATTCGGATGAACTCGGCACAGTGGCCTATGGCGAGAACCAGGAAGAGGTGTTCCTCGGCCATTCGGTGTCGCGTACGCAGAACATTTCCGAGGAAACATCGCAGAAGATCGATCAGGAAGTGAAGCGTCTGGTGTTCGAAGGTCTTTCCGAGGCGCGCCGCATCCTGACCGACAAGAAGCATGACCTGGTGGCGCTCGCCCAAGGGCTTCTCGAGTACGAGACGCTGTCGGGCGAGGAGATCAAGAACCTGCTCGCTGGTACGCCGCCCAAGCGTGACGACGGCGATGGCGGGAAGAAGGCGACCAAGGCATCTTCCTCCGTTCCCTCGACCGGCCAGCCAAAAGCCGGCGGTGCGGGCGGCATGGAACCGCAGCCGCAAGCCTGATGCCGGGAACCTACGCAAGGCCGGTCGGACTCGTCTACGGGTCCGACGCCCGCCAAGTGATCAAGGAAGGCCGCGGAGCGTCGCTCGGCGGCCTTTCCACAATCGCCTATACGATGGTGGAGGAGATCAAGCGCGACGGCTCGCAGATCTCGCGTCGCTTCACGTCTGGCAGACTGCAGCGCCAGACGCTGGTGCCATCCTTCCTCTTGGCCGAACGCCCGCTGATCATGGGCATCGTCAACGTAACCCCCGACAGTTTCTCGGATGGTGGCCTTAACGCCGAGGCCGAGCGCGCCATCGCGCATGGCATTCAGATGGCGAAGGAAGGGGCGGATATCCTCGATGTAGGCGGGGAGTCAACGCGGCCTGGGTCCGAGGGCGTTCCGGAGGCCGAGGAACTTCGCCGCATCCTGCCCGTGATCGAGGCGCTGGCCGGGCAGGGCCTCACCGTCTCGGTCGACACGCGCAAGGCCAATGTCATGCGCGCGGCCCTGAAGGCTGGCGCCAGGATCGTCAATGACGTTGCAGCGCTTAGCTATGAGCCCGCCGCGATGCAGGCGATGGCGGAGGCCACATGCCCGGTCATCCTCATGCATGCGCAGGGCGACCCCAAGACCATGCAACTGAGCCCGCAATATGCCGATGTGGCACTCGATGTCTTCGACTGGCTCGCAGCCCGCATCGAGGCCTGCGTGATGGCGGGCATCGCGCGGGAGCGGATCGTGGCGGACCCCGGCATTGGCTTTGGCAAAAGCTTCCACCACAACATCGAGGTGTTGCGCCAGTTCACGCTCTATCATTCACTCGGCGTTCCACTTTTGATGGGGCTTTCGCGCAAGGGTTTTATTGGTGCGCTGACTGGGGAAAAGCAGGCCGGCAACCGCGTCAACGGTTCGGTTGGGGGCGCAGTCTGGTCGGCTCTTAACGGAGCGCATATTCTTCGCGTGCATGATGTGAAGGCAACAGTCGAGGCGCTGGCGGTGGCACTGGCTGCCGCCGACCCCGAGCAGAGCGGACTCTAGGCAGGGGAATTTCCATGGCCCGAAAGTATTTCGGAACTGACGGCGTGCGCGGCCGCGCCAACAGCGGTGCGATGACGGCAGACATGGTGCTGAAGATCGGCATGGCGGCGGGCAACCTCTATCGTCGTGGTAATCATCGGCATCGCGTGGTGATCGGCAAGGACACGCGCCTCTCAGGCTACATGATCGAGAATGCGCTGACCGCTGGCCTTCTCGCAGCCGGCATGGACGTGTTCCTGTTCGGCCCGGTGCCTACCCCAGCTGTCTCCATGCTCACACGTTCGATGCGGGCTGATCTTGGCGTTATGATTTCCGCATCGCACAACCCTTTTGCCGACAATGGAATCAAGATCTTCGGGCCGGACGGCTTCAAGCTCTCGGACGATCAGGAACTCGAGATCGAGGCGATGCTCGACGATCCCTCGCTCATGGCGCTGGCCGCGCCTGAAACCATCGGCCGCGCCAAGCGCATCGAGGACGCGCCGGCACGCTATATCGAGTTTGCCAAGCGCACCTATCCGAAGGACATGACGCTCGATGGCCTGCGCGTGATCATCGATACAGCCAATGGAGCCGCCTACAAGGTGGCTCCCACGGCGCTCTGGGAGCTGGGTGCCGAGGTGATCCAGATCGGCAACGAGCCCAACGGCATCAACATCAATGACGGCTGCGGTTCCACCCATCCGGAAGCCATGTGTGCCAAGGTCAAGGAGCTCCGCGCCGACATCGGCATCGCGCTCGATGGTGACGCCGACCGCGTGATCATTGCCGACGACAAGGGCCAGGTGGTGGATGGCGACCAGCTTATGGCGCTCATTGCAACCTCATGGGCCAAGCGTGGAGAATTGCGCGGTGGCGGGCTTGTCGCCACCATCATGTCCAACCTCGGCCTTGAACGATATCTCGCCGAACAAAAACTGACGCTGGCGCGCACCAAGGTGGGTGACCGCTATGTGGTGGAGCATATGCGTGCCCATGGCCACAATGTGGGGGGCGAAAAGTCGGGCCACATCGTGCTTTCCGATTTCTCGACCACTGGTGATGGGCTGCTCGCCGCACTGCAGGTGCTTGCCGAGGTGAAACGGCAGGGCAGGCCCGTGAGCGAGATTTGCAACCTGTTCACGCCGCTGCCGCAGGTGCTGAAGAATGTCAAGTTCAAGCAGGGCGAGCCACTGCAGGACAACCACGTGCGTTCGATGATCGCCGATGCGGAAGCCCGCCTTGGCAATTCCGGCCGGTTAGTCATCCGACCCTCGGGCACTGAACCGCTGATCCGCGTCATGGCGGAAGGTGATGATGAAGCGCTGGTCACCACCATCGTCGACGAACTCTGCGGCGCCATCGCCAAGGCAGCGGCTTAGCATCCGCTGGAGGTCATCTTTCACTGGCACGACGGCATTCAGCGCCTTAGTCCGTTCGTCACCTCCGCCACGTCCCTATCCCCGATCATCGGCTTCCGTGCGGCAGCGCGGGAAGTTGCGTAACTCCCGTCCATCGGCGCAAAATGTTTGCGTCGTCGGCAAACGTCGTCCCGCAGGCGAAGAACATAAATAGCATGGTAAATAATGTCTTCATTCAGACCTCTGTCTCTGGCCGGACTGCAGCACTGGCTGAGCCAACTCAAACCTTTCCGAGTACGCGGTGCATCATGGTAAGTGAGTAGTAAACAGGAACCATCAGCACGACACAAAACCATGTGGCTTCTGAGCAACAGAAGGCCTTTGACTTGTTTTGGCCGTAATCATGCCCGGCTTGAGTCACGGATGGTTTCTAGCTCTCTACTCAGCAACTGAGTTCTGTTTGCAAGGGAGTAAGGGATCATGAAGTTCATCACAAAGGCGCTGCTCGGCCTCGGCCTGATGGCTGGCTTTTCATCGACGGCAGCACTTGCGGCCGATTACACGCCTGAACCGGTCGTGACCGCCTCGAACTTCTATATCCGCGGAGACCTCGGCTGGTCCTGGCTCGACACTCAGAACAATGCCGACAGCGTGTTCCTGCTCGGTGGTGGTGTTGGCTACAAGTTCAACGACCATCTCCGCACCGATGCGCGCGTTGATTATGCGGGCATTGGCAACGACAATCATGATTTCGGCTCGGCGCTCGGTAACGTCTATTTCGACATCACCACCCAGTCGATTTTCACGCCATATGTCGGAGCCGGTATCGGCTACGGTTGGTCAAGCGATCACAACGACGACGAGAGCGGCGTGACCTATGCGCTGATGGCCGGTGTCGAGGTGAACATCACCGACAACCTGAGCGCCGACGTCGGCTATCGCTTCCGCCAGATCATTTCTTCGGAAACCTATGCCAACGAAGCTCTGGTGGGTCTGCGCTACAGCTTCTGAGTCACGCGCAAAGCGCCTGATGATCGAGCGGCTCGCGCCCCGGCGCGAGCCGCTTTCATTTGTGCCCTTGCGCCATGTCGCAAAATGAGCAATATCTGTCGCGGGCTAACCCTTCCCACCGAGGGCCGGTCCATCTGCAAGGATGGAGCACAAGATGACAACCACGAAACCGGCTGCGCGCCCGGCACGCGCGCATTTCTCGTCCGGCCCCTGCGCCAAGATCCCGGGCTGGACCCCCGAACTCCTCAAAACAGAAGTTATGGGACGATCGCACCGTTCAAGCCTCGGCAAGGCGCGCCTGAAGCGCGCCATTGAGCTGACCCGCGAAGTGCTGCAGGTTCCGGCCACTCATCTCATCGGCATCGTGCCCGCATCCGATACCGGCGCGGTCGAAATGGCCATGTGGTCGCTGCTTGGCTCACGACCTGTGGATATGCTGGCCTGGGAAAGCTTCGGAGACGGGTGGGTCTCCGACGTGATGAAGCAGCTGAAGCTCAAGGACGCGCGTAAGATCACCGCAGGCTATGGCGAGCTTCCCGATCTCTCGACCGTCAATTTCGACCATGACGTGGTCTTCACCTGGAATGGCACCACCTCCGGGGTGCGCGTTCCTGATGCCAACTGGATCCCTGTCGACCGCAAGGGGTTGACGATTTGTGACGCGACGTCGGCAGCGTTTGCGCAACCGCTGGAATTTGCAAAGCTCGATGTCGTCACCTTTTCCTGGCAGAAGGTGCTGGGCGGGGAGGGTGCACATGGCGTGTTGATCCTCGGTCCCCGCGCCGTCGAGCGACTCGAATCCTATGCGCCCGCCTGGCCCTTGCCGAAAATCTTCCGCCTCACCAGCGGCGCCAAGCTGATCGCCGGCATCTTCGAGGGCGAGACCATAAACACTCCGTCGATGCTCTGCGTCGAGGACTATATCCTGGCACTGAAATGGGCCCAGAAAGTGGGTGGACTGAAAGGTCTGATGGCGCGTGCCGATGCCAATGCGGCCGTGGTGCAGAAATGGATCGACTCGCATGGCTACGCGGCCAATCTCGCTAAGGTTGACGCGACGCGCTCCAACACTTCCGTGTGCCTGACTCTCGCCGCTGACGAGGCTGTACCGAAGAAGATGGTGAAGCTGCTGGAAGCCGAGAAGGCTGCCTTCGACATCGGGTCCTATCGCGATGCTCCGCCGGGCTTGCGCATCTGGTGCGGCGCGACCGTCGAGACATCCGATCTTGAAGCGCTGATTCCGTGGCTCGACTGGGCCTATGCCCAGGCGACTTAGGGCTCATTGATTTCCCCTTTTCATCTCACATCAGGAGTGTCCTTAATGGCTCCCCGCGTTCTCGTTTCCGACAAGCTTTCTGAAACCGCTGTGCAGATATTCCGTGATCGTGGCGTGGAGGTCGACTATCTCCCTGATCTCGGCAAGGACAAGGATGCACTGCTCGCCGCCATCCCCAACTATGACGGCCTCGCGATCCGTTCGGCCAGCAAGGTGACGCCAAAGATCATCGCTGCCGCGACGCGCCTCAAGGTTATCGGGCGTGCCGGCATCGGTGTCGACAACGTCGATATTCCAGCTGCCACGCAGCGCGGCATCGTGGTGATGAACACGCCCTTCGGTAATGCCATCACCACCGCCGAACACGCGATCTCGATGATGATGGCGCTGGCCCGCCAGATCCCCGAGGCGAATGCCTCCACCCATGCCGGCAAGTGGGAGAAAAACCGCTTCATGGGTGTGGAGCTCTTCAACAAGACGCTCGGCGTCATCGGCTGTGGAAATATTGGATCCATCGTCGCTGACCGGGCGCTGGGCCTCAGGATGAAGGTGATCGCCTTTGACCCGTTCCTCTCGCCCGAACGCGCCATAGAGATCGGCGTGGAAAAAGTGGAGTTGGACGAGATCTTCCGCCGGTCTGACTTCATCACCCTGCATACGCCGCTGACGGAGAAGACCCGCAACATCATCAATGCCGCGGCTTTGGCCAAGTGCAAGAAGGGCGTTCGCATCATCAACTGCGCGCGCGGCGGACTGGTCGTTGAGGATGCGCTCTATGATGCGCTGAAGTCCGGCCATGTTGCAGGCGCGGCGCTTGATGTGTACGAGGTTGAGCCCGCCACCAGTCACAAGCTGTTCGGGCTCGACAACGTGGTGGCGACACCGCATCTCGGTGCATCTACCGGTGAGGCGCAGGAGAATGTGGCGCTGCAGGTGGCTGAGCAGATGGCGGACTACCTGATCACCGGGGCGGTTTCCAATGCGCTCAATATGCCGTCAATCTCGGCGGACGAGGCGCCACGGCTGCGCCCCTTCATTGCAGTTGCAGAGAAGCTGGGCTCCTTTGCGGGTCAACTCACCGAGGAGCCGGTTACAGGTATCGTTATCGAATATGCCGGTGACGTCGGTGAGATGAACACAAGGGCACTTACCTCAGCAGCACTTTCCGGTGTGCTGCAACCGATGCTCGGTACAGTGAACATGGTGTCGGCACCGGTGGTGGCGCGCGAGCGCGGTATCAAGGTTGACGAGGTGAAGCAGACGCAGCGCGGCGCCTATGAAACCTATATCCGACTTACCGTGAAGACGGCTCATCTCGAGCGCTCAGTCGCCGGAACCGTATTCTCGGACGGCAAGGCCCGGGTCATCCAGATCAAGGGTATCGACATGGAGGCCGAATTCGGGCCGCACATGCTCTATGTGACGAACGAAGACAAGCCGGGCTTCATCGGTGCGCTGGGAACGATCCTCGGCAATGCCGGGGTGAACATCGCCACCTTCAACCTCGGCCGTCGCGCGCAAGGAGGAGAGGCGATCTGCCTCGTCTCCGTCGACGAGGCGCCGCCGCCGGCCGTGCTGCAGGCAGTTTTGAAGTTGCCTCAGGTGAAGCAGGCCAAGCCGCTCGCCTTCTGACGTGCGTGGTGGCGGGCTATTGCTGCCCGCCGCCAAGCATCTTGGACACATCAGCGCCGTTCACGGTAATGGCGCCGGCTGCCGTTGCCTCGATCTTCCAGGAGAGCGAACCATCGGCCTCGGCCTTGCCGAGGCCTTTCGCGAGCAGCAGCATGGGGCTCATCTGTTGAATGTCGGGCGGAGCAGCCTGCAGTGCTGCCATCGTCTCGTCCATGCCCTTGAGCGTCAACAGCGCCATCCCGGCTGGCATCGCCACCGAACCGGCGGTCATGCTGCCTTCGGCTGTGAGGTCATAGAGCTTGGCGAGAAGTTCGCTGGGCCCCAACGTGATGGTAACGCTGCCCTTTGGGATCAGCGCCAGCATCAGAAGTCCATCGAGGTCCTTCGGCAACGGCTCTGGCTTCGAGAGGTCGAGCTTGTCCAGGATCATAGCTGCAGGTGCAGCGAGGTCGAAATCCGAAACGCTCACATCGAGGTTGAACTTGTCCGGCACAAGGCCTGCGGCCCATGGCGGTAGAAGAGCCTGGGGCACCTGCAGGCCAGAGAAACTGAAGGTCTCCCGCAGCTTTCCATCCGCGACGATGCCGTTCATCTCGGTGCCGAAGCCCAGTTGCTTGACGGCAAACTGGCCGAACGGCGAGATGGCAGTCACGTCATCCAGCGTGCTGCTGGCGGAGAGGCTGGAGAACAGGGGCAGGGCAGCGCGCAACTTGTCTTTCAAGGCGGCCTGCTCGGTCACGATCGCATCCTTGTCTTGGTGCGCCATGAGCCACGTAACAAGGTCGCCCACCGCCTTGAGCCTCAAGTCCTTCACTGTTGCGTCCTGCCTGCCCGAAGGCGAGGCGAAGATGAGGGCCATGGCGGGTGACGAGCCATCGGCCGCGGCGGGAACACTGATCGTCTCCTTCAGGCCCTTCAAGCCATAGGTGCTCGTTGCATCGGCGCTGTCGGGCGTGCCCTGCATGCTGCTCTGCATGCTGATGCTATCGATCGCGTAGCTGATGTGGGTGGTTGCAGCTCCATTCGTCACGGTCTGGTCGAGGGTGATGGTCTTCAGTTCGGCTGAGGAGGTGGCAAGTCCGCCCAATGCCTCATCGAAGATGCCCGTGGATGTAACGGAAGCGATGGAGCCCTTGGTCTCGCCCTGGCCCTTGACGCCGAAGGAGAAGGTCAGCGACTGGTTCTGGTCCAACTTCCACTTGCCGCCCCCCTGGTCGGTGAGCGTCCATTCGAGCGGTGATAGCGAGAGGCTCACGGTCGGGTCCTTCATCTTGGCGAAGAGGGGCGTGAGGTCGAGTTTCGCTGCATAGCCGTCCTCCTGGGGGATGACCCTCACCACGCCTGGCTTTTGCCCCAGATAGGACTGGAACAGGGCGGTGAGGCGCTTGGCTTCCTCCGGTGTCGCCGCAGCGAGGGCGGGGGAACTGGCCCCCAGCAGTAGCCCGATGGTCATCAGGATGTTGACGAATTTCATGGCGATACACTCTCCGCTCGTGAATTGCCGGAGGCTGACATTGCTGCACTGCAAGGTCAACAGCTGTCCGGGGCAATCCGTGAGGTCGAGCCTTTCTCAGGTTTGCCTTCCAGCGCCAATGGTGTAAGAGCCCGCAACGGCTCCGCAGGTGAAAACCCTCCGGGGCCGTTCCTGTGTCTGAAAGGAGCCTGAAATGGCGAATGTGGCGGTGGTCGGCGCCCAATGGGGCGATGAGGGCAAGGGCAAGCTGGTGGACTGGCTGTCCGAGCGCGCCGACGTGGTGGTGCGCTTCCAAGGCGGGCACAATGCCGGCCATACATTGGTCATCGACGGCGTGACCTACAAGCTCTCGCTGCTTCCCTCCGGAATCGTCCGTCCGGGCAAGCTCTCGGTTATCGGCAATGGCGTGGTGATCGACCCCTGGGCGCTGGCCGCCGAGATCGACAAGCTGTCGTCGCAGGGCGTGGACATCTCCCGCCAGAACCTGCGCGTTGCTGGAAACGCCACCCTCATCCTGCCGCTCCATCGCGAGCTTGACCAGTTGCGTGAGGCCGCGGCGGGTGCGGGCAAGATCGGCACTACCGGCCGCGGTATCGGCCCGGCTTATGAGGACAAGGTGGGCCGTCGCGCCATCCGCGTGAATGACCTAGCTGACCTCGCTACCATCGGCCCCAAGGTTGCTCGCCTGCTCGCCCACCATAATGCACTGCGCCGCGGCATGGGCGAGGCGGAGGTGAAGGCGCCGGACCTGATCGCCCAGCTCGCTGAAATTGCACCGCGTGTCTTACCCTTTTCGGATGCCGTATGGGCGCTGCTCGATGACATGAAGCGCGAGGGCAAGCGCATCCTGTTCGAGGGCGCGCAGGGCATCCTGCTTGATATCGACCACGGCACCTATCCTTATGTGACCTCCTCGAACACGGTGGCCGGCCAGGCCGCGGCCGGTTCGGGCCTCGGCCCCTCGTCGATCGGCTATGTGCTGGGCATTGCCAAGGCCTATACGACGCGCGTTGGCTCCGGTCCCTTCCCAACCGAGCAGGAGAACGAGGTTGGCGAATATATCGGCCAGCGTGGCCGCGAATTCGGCACCGTGACGGGGCGCAAGCGCCGCTGCGGCTGGTTTGACTCTGTGCTGGTGCGCCAGGCGATCAAGACCTCGGGCATTCACGGCATTGCGCTCACCAAGCTCGACGTGCTCGACGGGCTCGACGAAATCAAGGTCGGCGTGGGCTATGAACTTGATGGCAAGAAGCTCGAACGCTTTCCGGCCGCTGAAGAGGCGCAGAAGCGCGTCGTTCCGATCTATGAGGGCTTTGAGGGCTGGAAGGGCACCACTGCAGGCGCACGCAGCTGGGCGCAGCTTCCCGCCCAGGCGATCAAGTATGTGAAGTATCTCGAAGAGCTGATCGAGTGCCCGGTCGCGCTGCTCTCTACGAGTCCGGAGCGCGACGACACCATCCTGATGAAGGACCCCTTTGAGGATTGATGTGCTATGATTGTGTTTCTTCAGGTGAGGGAAATATCAGCATGGACGCGCAGGAGTTGAGGGACCTTCAGGCTCCCATGAAGGCAGCCTATCGTGAGCAGCCAGACAAGGCGCTCATCACATTGCGGGCCGAGGGACGGCTCGGCGAGAATGTCAGCTGTTCGGTCGCGACTGGTCGGGCGCTGGTCGAGGCTGGGCTTCATCCCGCAACTGGCGGCAACGGTCTGCAGGCCTGCTCCGGCGACATGCTGCTGGAGGCGCTTGTCGCCTGCGCCGGGGTGACACTTAATGCCGTTGCCACGGCGCTGGCGTTGCCGCTACGCGGTGCTACGGTAAGAGCCGAGGGCGACCTCGATTTTCGCGGTACGCTGGGCGTGGACAAGACGGCTCCGGTCGGTTTCCGCAGCGTCCGGCTCAGCTTCGATCTCGACGGCGACCTGAGCGAGGAACAGGCGGCGCAGCTCCAGAAACTTACCGAGCGCTATTGCGTTGTCTACCAGACGCTCCGCAACCCGCCGCAGTTTGCTGTAAGCTTCGCCTGACCTAGCGCCGCTTCTGCTTTCCCGGCCGCAGCGTCTTGCCAAGGATGTGGTCGTCACGGCCAATCACATGCGCCGTTGTGCCGACGATGAGCGGGTCCGGCCCCGTCACCACCTTGGCATTCTTGTTGGGGTAGGGGATCGACGACAGGAAAAACTGCATGCAGTTCAATCGCGCGCGCTTCTTGTCATCCGACTTTATGATTGTCCAGGGCGAGTCAGCGGTGTCGGTGTAGAAGAACATCGCCTCCTTGGCCTCGGTGTAATCATCCCACTTGTCGAGCGAGGCCTTGTCGATGGGCGACAGCTTCCATTGCTTCAGCGGATCGTTCTCGCGGGACAGGAAGCGGTGCAGTTGCTCCTCGCGCGTGACTGAGAACCAGAACTTGAACAGCCGGATACCGGAGCGCACCAGCATGCGTTCGAGGTCCGGGCACTGGCGCATGAACTCCAGGTAGTCATTGGGCGTGCAGAAACCCATGACGCGCTCGACGCCGGCGCGGTTGTACCAGGAGCGGTCGAAGAACACGATATCGCCGCCCGCAGGCAGATTCTCGATGTAGCGCTGGAAATACCATTGCGAGTGCTCGCGCTCATTGGGCTTTTCCAGCGCCACCACGCGCGCGCCGCGCGGATTCAGGTGCTCCATGAAGCGCTTGATGGTTCCGCCCTTGCCGGCGGCATCGCGGCCTTCGAACAGAACGACGATGCGCTCGCCCGTCTCCTTCACCCAATTCTGCAGCTTGAGGAGTTCAACTTGCAGCTTGGCCATCTCCTCTTCATAGACCTTGTTGCCCATGCGCGACTTGTAGGGGAACTCGCCACTTTCGAAGGCATGGCGAATGGCCTCCGGATTCTGCCGAAGCTGGGCCAGCGATGGGCGTCGTTCAGGTGCCGCCTTCTCCGGGGCCGGTACGGTGGCTGGCTGTTCGGCCGGCTTGGCCGTAGCTCCGCTGGTATCTGGCATGAGGCCTCCGCTGAAAGAACGAGAAGCGGAAATTCTGCGCCTCTCAGTCGGCGGCGCCTTTGACCTTGATCAAGGATCAGAATTCACGTTTCTCGACAAAGTAGCCATAGAGCGAGGTGAAGACCGATGCGTTGAAAATCGCATAGAACAGCTGCATCAGGATGACGCCCACGGTGATGGCAAGATCGCCCAGCATCGGGTTCAACTGGCCGAGGCCGCTGCTGATGAGGATCAGCACAAAGAGCCCTCCCAGCGTGATGGCCCAGCTCAGCATGAATACTCCAAGGCATTGCCAGAAGTTCCCCACGCTTGCCTTCCACGCATCCGAGAAGGTGAAACTGCGGTCACCGAGCGCGATGGCCGGAAACCTGACGGATAGCCTCGTTACGATGCCGCCGATGAGAATGACGGCCGGAAGGGCAAGAACTGAGGCCGAAGGTGCAAGCAAGGCAAGGGCCAGCAGGATTGCGGTGGGCACCACGGCCGCCGCGATGAGGAGCAGGGTGTATAGCGCATACCGGATGACGCTCCCGTCAAGGCGCAGCCCCCGGCCTAGCTCGTCAAGCAGGATGAAGCGTTGCCAACTCACCGCCATGGAACTGGTGGCGACAAGCGATATGAGGAAGGTGGCAATCTGCACTGGCGGCACTGAGGGGATTTCGTCCACCGCGACCGCGGGCGGTGCGAGATAGACCTCGGCGATGCCGCAGAGCAACAGTACGGGAAGCCAGGCAAAGGCGATGCGCACCGCCACTTGCCGGTAGCTCCAGACTGAATTGAGCGCGTGGGAAATCGCCTTGGTGGGTGAAAGCTTGCGCATGCTGCCTTTATTCTTTGAATGCGGGCGCAAACTAGACTGGCAGACGCGACAAGAAAAGGACAAAGCGGCACATCTCAGGCAGCGCCTTGGCGCGCGGCTTTGGGTGGCAGACCCGGCCTTCCGCGAAGTTGCGCAGGATGATTGGATCTAGGTCGCTCAGCGCAGCAGGGCGACCCGGCAGGTAGCGCTGTGCGAGGTCGTAACCGATCTTGGACAACAGCGCCAATTGCCGTTGCGTCTCGATCTTTTCAGCCGACACCCATGTCACGGAGCAGGCGCAACTGGCTGGGCACCAGTTCGCTGTCGGTCATGAGCGTGCCGAACAGGAAGTCGTCGGGTGAGAGATTGACGGCGACCACGAGGTGCGCCGGCAATTTTGTGGTTACCTGGCAGGCGTCCTCCACCGCTCATTGCCCAATCGCGACGATCAATCCTGCCTGCTATGTCAAAGGAATTAATTCTTATCGTGGAATGGAGCCGAGTTCGGGGTCATTGAAACTTGTTGGCATCTGCCGAGCGAGGTGGTCCGGAACCATCGGGTCCTTCGCCCTGCGATGCGATGACCACACCACCTGACAGCTATGCTACCGCGGAGGATCAGAGAAGCCACCACGGCCGCGGCACATTCACCGGAAGACGAAGCCATGCGAATCTGAGCAGATATGTCGATGTACTCGGCTCTTGCAGTCAGTCATAAGCTTGGCTGACCTTCGTGTTAGGATGTGCATTCAATCTGCGTCGTCAGCTTTTAGTTGCAAGTTTATGGTTCATGGAGTCTTGATGTGGTGCACTACAACCAGACCCGCCGGATGCTGTGCCTGGGCCTTTTTGCTGCAGCCGCGGGGGCGGCCCCCGCCCTTGCCGGACCTTACCTCGACTATGCCCAAGGCCTGGCCGCACATCCACCCAAGGGTTCCAGATACCGGCCCGATCTTGAGGCTCAGCTTGTTGACCTGCTGAACGCCTATCGCGCCGAGAAGGGCAAGGCGCTGGTCGCTGCCGATGCGGCATTCCAGGACGCAGCGCGCGCCCACGCTGCTGACATGATGCTGAACAATTTCATGGGTCACTCGTCATCCACCGGCATGAGTTTTCAGGGCCGAATGGCAGCCTTTGCGGGCGACGTGACGAAGTATCCCTCGATCGGTGAGAACGCCGCGCGCGACACACAGGACACGCCGGTTGATGATGCCAAGGCAAGCGCGCTGTTCCGGCAATGGGTTGTGAGTTCACCTCACCGCAAGAACATGGTGAACCGGAGCTTCGCCTTCGTTTCCACCGGCGTCATTCAGAAGGGTGACAGCATCTGGGCCGTACAGATATTCTTCGCAACGCCTCGGGCAAAGGGGATTTTCCAATAGACGGTCAAAGCCTGTCGTGTCCTGCTGATCATGCTTGGGCGTGACCCGTGCATCCTTTGCTCAGCCACAAAAAACATGGCCGGGTCGAGCCCGGCCATGACGACGTCTTGTGAAAATGGCACTTACGCACTCGGCGCCGGCAGTGTCTTGGGCGCGAGCAGGCGCTGGGAGGCGTTCTTCACGGCCTTCTGCACCTTCTCGAATGCGCGTACTTCGATCTGGCGGATGCGTTCGCGTGACACGCCGAATTCCTGGCTCAAATCCTCCAGTGTCGCGGGGTCCTCTTGCAGGCGGCGTGCCTCGAACACGCGGCGCTCCCTGTCTGTCAGCTTCTCCATCGCCTCCTGCAGCAGCCCGTGGCGCATCGACTGCTCTTCCGACTGGGCGAGGATTTCTTCCTGGTTGTCGGACTCGTCGACGAGCCAGTCCTGCCACTCGCCTTCGCCATCCTCGCGAACGGTGGCGTTGAGCGAAGTGTCGCCGCCGAGGCGGCGGTTCATCGACACCACGTCCGCCTCTGTCACGCCAAGTTTCTTGGCGATGAGTTCCACCTGGTCGGGACGCAGGTCGCCGTCCTCCAGCGCCTCGATCTGGCTCTTCACCTTGCGCAGGTTGAAGAACAGCTTCTTCTGGTTCGCCGTGGTGCCCATCTTCACGAGCGACCATGAGCGCAAGACGAACTCTTGAATCGAGGCCTTGATCCACCACATGGCATATGTGGCAAGGCGGAAGCCCTTGTCCGGCTCGAACTTCTTCACGGCCTGCATGAGGCCGACGTTGCCCTCCGAGATGACCTCGCCGATGGGCAGGCCATAACCGCGATAGCCCATGGCGATCTTGGCCACGAGGCGAAGGTGCGAGGTGATGAGTTTCTCGGCTGCACGCGCGTCGCCATGTTCCTTCCACCGCTTTGCCAGCATGAACTCCTCGTCCGGCTGCAGCATGGGAAACTGGCGGATATCCTGAAGATAGCGCTGCAGGCCGGCTTCGCCTGAGGCGATTGCGGGGAGCGACGCGGTCCTTGCCATGTTCAAAGCCTTTCCTGTCTGAATTCCGTTCTTAGCGGACAATTATGCAAGAAATAAGACACTGCAGCAGTTACAGATAGTCACGCTTATGTGTTGTTCAGGCGGAGAGAAGACAGGAGCCTGCCAAATTCCTCCGGCGCCGGGCTTTCGAACTGCATGGTCTTGCCAGTCAGGGGGTGTTCAAACCCCAGGCTCGTGGCATGAAGTGCCTGCCGATTCAGGGCGTTGAGCGCTTGTCTTGCATCATCTGAAAGTTTCTTCGCCGAGGTCTGGAACCCCGATCCGTAGACGGAATCCCCCAACAGGGGATGCCCAATATGGGACATGTGGACGCGGATCTGGTGCGTTCGCCCGGTCTCCAGCACGCAGCGCAGGAGGCTCGCGACGGGTGGCTTTCCCAGCACTTCCTGTAACTCGTAGTGGGTGACCGCCTCTCGTGCATTGGCGCCCTTCGAGACGGCCATTTTCTGGCGGTTTGCGGTCGATCGGTCGATCGCCGCGGCGATGGTGCCCGCCCGCCGCTCCGGCACGCCCCACACGATGGCGAGGTAGCTCCGCTCCAGCCGCCCATCCCGGCCATGTGCCGCGAACTGCTCCGACAGACCGTGGTGCGCCCGGTCGTTCTTGGCCACTACGAGCAACCCGCTCGTCCCCTTGTCGAGACGGTGGACGATTCCCGGACGCTTCACGCCGCCGATGCCGGACAGACTGTCGCCGCAATGGGCGATGAGGGCGTTGACCAGCGTGCCGGTCTCATTACCGGCGCCGGGGTGGACCACCAGCCCCGCGGGCTTGTCGATCACAATGAGGTTCTTGTCCTCGAACACGATGGTAAGGGCGATGTTCTCCGCCTGGGGCAGGGCCGGCGCAGCCTCCGGCAGGAAAACACGGAGCCGATCACCCGGTTTCACCTTGTGACGCGTCTCCGTAACGGTCTCGCCCTCGACAGACACGGCCCCTTCCGCGATAAGGGCCTGGAACCGCGCCCGGCTCACCTCCGGGAAGGCGACAGACAGCGCCTTGTCAAGGCGGTCTGCCGCAGCGGCGCTGGTTTCAAGGAGCTCTGAAGGCACTGACATGAACGAATCCGATCCCTTGCTGCCGGGCGATGCCGCGCCGATGGAAATCCCCGCCTCCGCCCGCCGCCTTCTGCGTGTGGTCTATATCATGGGCGTGGTGCTGGTGCTGCTGTTCCTGACGCTGATCGCGGCCATCATCTGGAAATCCAACCACAAGGCAACCCCGGCCGCCATAGCTGCACCGCAAACCCTCAATCTCGGTCTTCCACAGGGCAGCGAGATCCGCTCGGCGAGCCTCGACGGCGATCGCCTGGTCGTCACCACCGCGACCCAGGTGATCGTCGTGGACATCAGGAAAAACACCATCCTTTCCCGCCTGCAGGTGGCTCCCTGAGGGCTTGCACTCCCGGATGAGCCCCTATATAGGGGCTCATTCCTCGGAGAGCTCCCTTCGTCTATCGGTTAGGACGGCAGCCTCTCACGTTGCAAAGGCGGGTTCGATTCCCGCAGGGAGCACCACCACTCATAAAAGCCATATTTATCAACGTTTTCAGTGGTTCTTAAGTGCCGCTGAAGCGGCTGCGTACACGGTTTGCGTATACGTTTGCGTACACGGTTCAGACTGTGGACGGGGGGGTCCAATGTCTGACGCAAACCCATGAAGTTCTATCGATGATAGAGGCGGCGGCGACCTCCCCCCGGTACACCCCCGCAAACCTTCAGAAAGCACAAGAAGCTTTACTCATCCACCGTTTGGGATCAGTGGCTTACGTGGGCCTACTTCTGGTAGAGTGGCGCAGGACGGCGAAGTCTTAGCGGCATGGGGTGATGAGACATCCGACAAGAGAACAGCCTTTAGCGCCGCCACACAGTCTCACTAGACCAAGCCGATGTGAGACCGTGCCAACCTACCGATTTGAGTCTCACACGATAACCTATTGATTTCTGAGACGGTTAGTCCTACATTCTCTTTAATGTCATTGAGACTTGGAGGCTAGGCCATGAAGATTGCATACGCGAGGACGAGCACGGTTGAACAGGTCGCGGGGCTTGAAGCTCAGGAACGTGATCTCCGGGCGCTGAATGTAGACAAGCTCTTCACGGAGCGTATCTCATCCAAGGCCATTCACAGGCCCCAGCTTGAAGCAGCGATTGACTACCTTCGCGAAGGTGATGTGCTGATAGTGACCAAGCTGGACCGCCTCGCACGTAGCGTTGAGGATTTCGTCAAGATCAACAGGCGAGTGATGGACAAGGGCGCTTCAATTCAAGTCCTGGCCCTCAATCTTGATACGTCCACAGCCTCCGGCAAACTCACCATGAACATGTTCGTAGCCATCGCTGAATTCGAACGAGACCTAATGCTCGAGCGGCAGCGTGAAGGCATCGCCACCGCAAAGAGCGAAGGCAAGTTCAAGGGACGGGTGCCAACCGCCGCTCGACAGATCGATAAGATCAAGGAACTAAAGGCGGCGGGGAAGTCAGTCCCTGAGATCATGGCTGAGACGGGAGTGTCCCGCGCCAGTGTCTTCCGTCTTCTGAAGGAGGCCGCTGCGAATGGCTAAGCGTGGCCCCAAGCCCAAAGCGAAGAAGGCCGCCAAGAAACGGGACTACTCGGCTGAGCGGCGGAAGACGGTAGCCAAGAAGACACAGGCGGCCACGCCAAAGTGGCTCATCGCTTACATCGCCCAGATCAACGACGGCTTGGCTTCAATGTATTGGGAAGAGCGCGATCTAGAGGTGGAGATACCCGCCGAGAGGCCCGAGTTCTCAAAGCAATGGACTGACCTTGAGACGGTAACCCGCATTGAAGCTTACGCCGAAGAGCCGTTCAGGCTTGAACTCGCGGATAATGATATCGCGGTGTTCTCGCCTAACCACACAGGCAACACTCGGGCCTATCAATCGAGGGAAGCAGTGACGACGATGTACAGGGTAACGCCACCTGAGCCACTTCACCAGAACTGGAAGGAGAAGGTGCGGCCTGACATACTGACCTTGCTCAATATCAGTTCGCTACTGAAGTGGGATACTTTCCGGGCGCTCTTTGGCTCGAATGCGTACTTCAACCTTGTGGCTGAGGCGTCTCAGCGTGGAAAAAGCAAGCGCAGAGACCCAGCAATGGGGATCATCCCGCTCCCGTCAAATAAGAAAGCAGCGGCCAAACTAGCGAAGCTGAGCATCGAGGACTTACTGCGGAGACAGGATCAGCCGTATCTCGATGATAATGATGAAGAAAAGCCCAGAATACCCGATTAGAGGGTTACCTGACATGAAGGAACAGCACTTTTGGCATTCGGGAGTTTTTCTCGTCTTCCTGTCTCTCTAGCTGCTTCCTACGCTCAACCTAACTCTGACTTAAGGACAACTTATGTGAACACGATGGTTCGCTACTCGAACCCCTGCGCCGTTGACGGGTGCCACGGACGACCGCACGGACGATCTCCACTTTGTGCCAAGCACCATTACCGCCTGATATCGCATGGCGACGCGCTACAAGAACCAATCTTCCCGAAGCTTAGCGAACCTGTGGCGCGGCTGAACAAGTGGGGGAAGAGTGTCGACGGCAAACGGGCGATAGATGCCGCAGTCGCCCAGTACGTCAGGTTGGCGGAACTCAAGCTCCAAGAGTGGCAGTCGGATTATGCCGAGATGGTTCGGACGGGCATTCTTCATTCTTCGCCACATCATGAGACAACCGAACTGGTAGCGAATACCTATCAGACGAAGGACACTAGGAAGACGGTAGTTCAACTCCTGGCCCTTGGTATTCTACTGGAAGAGGGACCACAGTCGTTCAGGTCTGACGCTGCTTTCCTCTGCGAAGCTACTCATGTGTTCCTTCGTGGTTCAGCGGCGAGGATGCAATACAAGTACCGGGAGAACGACGGACGGCGGAAGGCTATCACCCGTTATCTCCGAAAGAAGACGCGACTTGAACTTGGGCGCTTCCTCACTCGTGAGATCGTGTGGCTTGGCGTTCTCATCCATCGCGAATGGACCCGCAAGGGTGCCGATGAGAAGAAGGCCAAAGATGAATTGATCGCTGCCATCCGTGGCGACACAGAAGAAGCTACGGCGTGACCGTGGCTCGCACTGAGGCTGTAGAACAGGCCTCGCTAGGAGCAACATGAAGAAGACTTACACATCCTTCGGCAGTTCTTACAATGATCTGGTGGAGGAGGGTCGCAACGGGAAGCTCAACCTCGACAGGCCCCAGACGCTACCGTTGGCGAAGATCAAGTTTGCGGCCTCCGTGCTGCAACCTCGCTTGTTTGAAGGTGAGAGGGCGCAATCCGAAGATCACATTCGGGAGCTTTCCAAGATCATTCGCAACGACGAAGCACACATGCTTGATCCCGTCGTTGTGTGGTGGAGCGGGAAGCATTGGCGGTGTCTCGACGGGCACCACAGAGTTCTCGCGTACAAACGACTAGCCGAGGACAAGAAGGCACCCATCGTTGTGACCGAAGTCCCCGTTGAGGTGTTCTCAGGTCCACTTGATGACGCCATTCGGGAGGCCACTCGGCTAAACGCGAAGATCAAGCTTAACATGTCTTTTGATGATCGACGGGAGCGAGCGTGGCGACTTGTTACGCTGAACGATGGTCAGACTATCGAGGACATTGCCAAGCTTACAGGTGTCGGACAGCGTACCGTCAGCAACATGAGGGCCACGCTCAGGAAGCTACGGGACGATAGGAAGCTGTGGATTGACACTGGTTTCGATACTGTTCCGCATGACCCGCTTTTCTTGTCGTGGGAACAGGCGATCAATATTGCGAAGGGCAAGAAGCCTGAGATCGACAAGGGCGAGGAGTGGGTGAAGGCCGAAGCTAAAGCCCTCGCAGGTAAGCTTTCGCGTCACTTCAATACTGCGCTCTCCGACAAGCCAGCTGTTACGGCGATGGCTTTGAGGCGGTACGCTCGTCAGTTGCCCAAGATGCTCGTTGAAGAGATGATAGGCCTCGGTCTCATTGAAGACAGCGACCTAGATCGCATCCAGCAGGCTCTAGATGAGCGAACGGGGACCGAAGAGGAACCCTAACTCGCAACGCATAAGGCACGTGTCAACGCCGGAGTGAATCTGCAGCAGTTTTCCGGAGTAAAAGTGCAGCACGTGCTCAGGCAAGAAGGCCCCCGATATCGGGGGCCTTCTGGCTTAACGAGCGTTTCTATGTTGCGGCGCCTGGCGGGTCTTCAATGGGGTGCTCG
>CANJMQ010000039.1 GCA_947475225.1 Bradyrhizobiaceae bacterium | reverse complement strand
GACCGGCCACGATCTCAGCCTTAGAACTGGAGCCAGTTTGAATCCAGCCAGGCCCTACGCAATTGACGGTAACTCCGAAGGATCCGACTTCGATCGCAACTGCGCGCGTCATCCCCAACATGCCAGCCTTAGCGGCAGCATAGGCCGAACTGCCAGCAATTCCGACCAGTGGCCCAGTAACAGATGACATTTGGACAATCCGTCCATATCGTCTTGCAATCATGCCAGGCAGAACTGCCTGGGTCATGAGGAATGCCGTCTTCAGGCTAATCTCTATCCCATAGTCCCATCCTGCTTCTGATATATCAGCCAGCCTGCCGCCAGGGACGTCGCCGCCGACCTGGGTCATCCCGGCATTGTTGACGAGAATGTCGATGTCACCCAACTGGATCTTGACCGCCGCTACGAAACCAGCGACCTCGTCTGCCTTGGTCAAGTCGGCGGGCTGGGCGAAGGCTCGGTCGGGACCGCCGCCGAGTTCCGCGAGCCTGTCATAGATCCGATCAGTGGTTGACGTGATTGCAACTCTTGCTCCAGCAGCCAACAGCAATCGCGCTGTCGCAAATCCAATTCCGTCAGCACTACCCGCGCCGGTAATGATCGCGGTTCTTCCCTCAAACCGATTCATTCTTGATCCTCCTCAGCCTGTTCCTGGTGAGCATACAAATTGGTCTGGGCATGTCCATGATCATGTCTCGAATTTAGACGAGCGCCCAAGCAGGCTAACTTGAAGCCGATCCAGTAAACTGAGCGAGCATGTTCAGGTCCCTTCGACGGCTCGTCGAACAACATGTAGCTGGAGGTCCGCCACCCGAGAAGGGAAGTCAGCATGCGACAAGTGCTGTCGCGAGCCTTGCTGCCCAGCTGGCTGTGCCATCTCCGTCGGCGATGAGGTCCTGGCGAATTTCGACCAGTGCAGCATCAAGTCCGCGAGCTTCGCCGTGCACGGGCACCGTATAGTCACTTTCGTCTTCGATCTGATAGGGCTCATTTTCTGCGATTAACTCCGCTGCGCCACCAAGCGCCTGGGCCAAAGCATGACCAAAACGGCGGGATTTCCGGTATAGGATGCCAGCGTGCCATGGCCGGGCTATGCCCTTGTAGACGCGTGTAAAGCTGTGGACACCCACAATGGTGGCAGCTCTGGCCGCATCCCGTCGTGCATCGAGAAGCTTGCGGACTGCCAGTTGGTAGGGCTCAAAATAGAGAGCAACGCGTTGCATGCGCTCTTCGGGCGTGAGAGTGAGATTGCCAGGGATCACAGTGGTCTCACTGATTTCCGGTATGGAGGTGGCGCTGCCGACAGGTCGATTCAGGTCGATCAGCAACCGGGAGTAGCCTGCCATGACCAGCGGCGCATCGAGCAACGCCGACAGCCCTTGAGCCACATTGGCCGCACCGATATCCCAGGCGATGTGGCGTGTCAGGTCTTCCGCGGCCAGGCCCAGCCCCTTGTATTCCTCAGGAATGAACCGCGAGGCATGCTCGCAGAGCAGCACAAAGGGTGACGCACCTGCCTCGTTGAGAACGCGCACTGGCGCGGGAAGACATTCAGCCAAGTCCATCAATAGATATCCGAATAACGCCGGCACATGGCATCATCCATCGCGTCACCAGCGAGCTTTATTTCCATGCGCTTCATGCCGACATAGGTTTCGATGGCGACTGGCGCGAACCAGCCGCACACCGTCTTGTCGGCAAGTAACGTATCCAGCGCCTGGACCAGCGACTGCGGCAAGCGTTGCAGGCCTAGCGCATCGCGCTCGCTCTGCTCGAGCAGGGCGGGGTCGCCCGAGAACAGCGGCGGTGCTGCAAGCTTGCGCCGTATGCCTTCCAGTCCCGCACGCACAATTACGCCAAGCGCCAGATGCGGGCAGGCGGTCGCATCTGCCGGGCGATATTCGATGTTGAAGGTCTTGGCCGGGTCGGCTTTGCCCACCCGGTTGACCGGGCATATGCGGAGACTTGCCTCGCGGTCTCGGTCGCCGAACCAGGTGTAGCTCGAACTCCAGTGATGTGGCTGCAGACGCAGGTAGGAGATGGGGCTCGGCGCGGTAAACGCTGTAAGGGCGGGTAGATGGCTGAGTATACCAGCGACAAAACTCGCCGCGACGGCCGACACTCCACCGGGCAGTGTCGCATCTTGGGTCGAGGGCGCACCCTTCGCATTCCGGAACGAGAAGTGGATGTGCACGCCATTGCCCACACCGTTGACGGCTGTCTTGGGTGCGAAGGAGCAGTGCCAGCCGCGGTTGCGGCAGAGCTCGCGCACCGTTTCGCGCAGCAGCACGGCGCGGTCTGCCGATGCAAGGGCGTCGGCCGGGGCCAGCGTGATCTCGAACTGGTCCTTGCCGTATTCGGGAATGAACACTTCCGGCGCAACACCTGCGTCACGCAGGGCCCCCATCAGCGCCGGTCCGAAAGGATCGGCGCGGCGCTGGGCCTGAAGCGCGAAGGCGGGTGCCGCTGGCCAGTTCACGCCCAGCAATTGAAATTCATGTTCGAAGGAGGCGAGCAGCGTCAGCCCCGTCTCTGCCGCGAGGTCGGCAAGAGCCTGCTTGAGGAAGCTCCGGGGGCAGCAGACCCAGGGCTTTCCATCGAGCTCGACGATATCGCTCATAATGATGTCGAGCGGTGTCGCCGAGCCTTCGATGGCAAAGTTGAAATGCGCATTGTCGTCGGGCAGCAGCCGCAGGTCACCGGAGGAACCCCAGGGATTGGGATCCGCGATGAGGTCAAAAGGCGTGAGCGACATGTTGGCGGGCACCCACCCCACTGTCTTCTGCTGGCCTGGCGCGTAGGACGAGGCCGCGATCGAGCGGCCGCGCGTGATGCCAGCATAGTCCGTGGTCACGAAGGTGACGAGTGGTTCGAGTGCCGGATTGCCACTCATGCCGTGGCCTTCCCGATGGCCTTGATGCGCGCAATCACCATGTCTGTGTCGGTCACCCAGCAATAGCCACCATATGCCTTGAGCGCATTATCATGGCGTTCCTGCGTGTAGGTAGCGCAAGCATCGCCAGGCACCGAGACGAGGTAGCCGCGATCCGCAGCATCGCGCACCGCCATGTCGACGCACTGGTCGGTGACCACACCTGCCACAATCAAGTAGCGGATGCCGAGGTTCCTGAGCACATAGTCGATGTTGGTGGAGTTGAAGACGCCCGAGGACGTCTTGGGCAGCACGATCTCGTTGCGGATGGGTGCGAGCTCGTCGATGGGTGGGGCCAGCGGGTGGCCTCTGGGCACGAGAAGGTTCGAGAGTTTGTGGTCGAGAGAAGCATCGCGGCAGTCCTGCGTCAGCGCCTCGATGATGGTATGCATAACCTGCACACCCTGGGCGCGCGCCGCCTCGAGGATGCGCAACTGGTTGGGGATGACGAGGTCGCGCAGCCGGCGGAAGTAATAGTGTTCGGCGTTCATCTCCGGGTGCGCGGGGTCGAGCCCCGGCTTGCAGAACATCTTCTGCATATCGACGAAAAGCACGGCCGTCTCGCCCGCCGTGTAATGTACCTCACGCCTGTCAGGCTTGCTCATGTGACCTTCATCCCTTGCGTTGGCGTCTGCGTTTCGCCAGGCCGGAAGGAGCATCCAGCGTGACGTTGTGATCGTTGCGCACCTCCTCAAGAAGGGCTGCTCGGCTGCGCCAGTCGAGCCCCAGCCGTTCGGCCACGCCCACAGCTACGGCCTCAACCTGCAAGAGAGGCGTCACCAGCGTGTCGAAGGGCGAGGAGGTGGCGGTGGGCGCGGTGATGACGACATTGGCGAATTCGGAGATGGGTGAGGCCCACTGGTCGGTGAAGAGGATGACGTGGACGCCGCGCGCCGAAGCTTCCGACGCGAAGCGCACCACGTCGGTTTGGTAGCTGCGGTAATCAAACACCACCAGTACGTGGCGCTTGCCGAGCGAGGCGATCTCATCCACGAGGTCCGCCGCCGTGCCCTCGAGTAGCCTAGTGCCCTCGCGCAGGTGATGCAGGCAGCGCTGCAGAATCCCAGCGAGGAAGCGGCTGAACCGGCCGCCGAGGCAGAGGATCTCCATGCGTGGGTCGATGAGGAGCGCCACGGTGCGCTCGTAATCCGCGGTCGCTGTCTCCCGCACCACCGCCTCGCACTGGCTCAGCGTCTCGGCGAAGAAGGCCTGGTAGGCATTGGGCTTCTTGCGCGAGAGCGGGGCGGTAGGCAGCGTGAGCGGCGAGCGCATGTGTGCCTCGACCTCGGCCAGCAAAGCCTCCTGCATGTCGGCGAAGCCTTCGAAGCCCAGCCTTTGCGCGAGGCGCAGTACGGTGGGATCGCTGACGCTTGCCTGCTTGGCGAGTTTTGATACGGTGGTGAGTCCTGCCGCAGGATAATTGGCGAGCAGCGCCCGTACCGCCTTCATTTCCGAGTTCGAGAAATTGCGGTTTGGCTCCAGTAGCCGGTCACGCACGCTGCGGCCCGGCGTCATCGCCGGGGTGTCGCGGTGGACTGTGGCCTCAGTAGTCGTCATGGCCTCGCGCTCAGGTGGCTTGTGTGGAATTCATTACAACAAGTTGTCAGAGCTGTGCAAACTGAAACAAATATTGACAGTGCCGCGCACCCCCATGTTAGGCTCAAGGCTTGAAGACCAAGGACACCCGATGCTGCCCTGGACCGGCGTTCCACCACGTGCATGGACCAGCGCCCTGCTGCTTATCGCAGGCGTGGGTGCGCTTGCGCTGGTGGTGTCGCTGATCTTCGGCAACACCGGGGTCAACATCGCCACGCTGGCGATGCTGCAGGTCTCGGCCGTCCTGGCGCTCGCCACCTTCAGCGGCAATTCGGGGATCGTGTCCTTCGGCCACTCCGCCTTCATGGGGATCGGGGCCTATATCTTCGGTGTACTCGTGATGCCCGAGGCCATTCAGGCCTCCGCCCTGCCCAACCTGCCGGTGTGGCTGCACGGCCACCAGATGTCGCTGGCAGGAGCACTGCTCGTGGTGGCAGCGGCTGGTCTTGTTGTCGGCATCCTCTCCGGTTTTCCGCTGGCGAAGCTTTCGACCGGCTCCGCGGCGATTGGCACGCTGGCCTTCCTGATCATCATCCACGTGACGTTGATCGGTGCGCGCGACTTCACCCGCGGCAGCCAAACCTTCTATGGCGTCCCGCGCCTCACCACCGTTTACGTCGCCTTCCTCGCCGCTGGGGTCTTGATCCTTATCGCCCGCATCCTGCGCGAAACACCGCTGGGCCTTAGGCTGCGAGCGGCGCGCGAGAACGAGGTGGCGGCGGCGGCCTCGGGCGTCAATGTCCGCCTGTCGCGGCACCAGGGCTGGGCATTGAGCATCACCATGAGCGTGGTAATTGGCGCGCTCTATGGCAGCTTCCTCGGCGCCTTTTCGCCCAAGGACTTCTATTTCGACCTGATCTTCACGCTTATAGCCATGTTGATCGTCGGCGGTATGCTGACCGTAAGCGGTGCCGTCGCGGGCACGGTGCTGCTTGCTGGAGTGGTGCAGATCCTTCGCCAGGCGGAAACCGGCATCGATCTAGGCTCGCTGCACATTCCCAGCATTTTCGGCCTGCCGCAACTCGGCATGGGGCTGGCACTCTTGCTGACCATCTGGCGCCGTCCGCTGGGTCTCATGGGGCTTCGCGAGATTGGCCCCGACTGGCCGCGGCGCAAGCTGGAGCCCATGCCGTCTGAGGCGCTCCACACAGCACCATCCGGTGCCCCGCTCGAGGTTGACTCCATCACCATGCGCTTCGGAGGCCTGGTTGCACTCGACAACATCAGCTTCGTCGTGCCGCCCCGGCAGGTAACCGGGCTCATCGGCCCGAACGGCGCAGGAAAGACGACGCTCATCAACATCATCTGCGGCCAGACAAAGCCCACCGCGGGCCGCATCGTCATCGGCGGTACGGAGATGACTGGCGAGGCGCCGCACCGCGTGGCGGTGGCTGGGCTCGGACGCACCTTTCAGAATATCCGGCTCTTTGACCGCATGTCGGCACTGGAAAACGTCACCGTCGCAGCCCTTTCCAAGGGCTACAATGCCGCGAACGCGCGGCGTGTCGCGCTCGCCGAGCTTGCCCGTCTCGGGCTCGCGCACCGCGCCGAGGACCTGGCTGGCTCCTTCGCCTATGGCGATCGTCGTCGCCTCGAGATCGCTCGCGCCTTGGCGCTGGCGCCCAAGTTCCTGCTGCTCGACGAGCCTGCCGCCGGCATGAACCCGGCGGAGACGGATGCGCTGATCCGTGTGCTCGAGTCGATCCGCGCCGATCACGAGATCGGTCTGCTCGTGGTTGAGCATGACATGCGCCTCATCATGCGGCTGTCCGACCGCATGGTGGTGCTGAACAAGGGCCAGAAGATCGCCGAGGGCACGCCGCAGCAGATCCGCAGCGACCCGAAGGTGATCGAGGCCTATATTGGAACCAAACGGGCAAGACCTTGACAAGAACACAACAGGAGGAAACCAACATGAAAAACTTCCGTTTCGCAGTGCTTGCCGGCGCCATGGGCCTCGCCGGCCTCACCACGGCGGCCGCCGCCGAGGACGTCACCATCGGCCTTGCCACCGCGCAGACCGGTGGCCTCGCCTATGCTGACCAGCCATCGCTTGCCGGCTTCAAGATGGCTGTTGACGAGATCAATGTTGCTGGCGGACTTGCCGGCAAGTACAAGATCGTCCTCGACATCAAGGACACACGCACCGACACGGCCGCCACCGTGCAGGCCGCACAGGAACTCGTCGCTGAGGGCGTGAAGGTGATGATCACCCCCTGCGACGCGGACCCATCGATCGCCGCAGGCCAAATCAGCCAACCGGCACAAATCCCCACGCTCACCTTCTGCGGCACCACGCCGACCATCACCGAAGCCGTGGGCGACTACATGTTCGGCACCTATCCCGCTGACAACGGCCAGGCAGCGCTGCTCGCCGACTACGCCGCCAAGAAGGGCTACAAAAACATCTACATCCTGAAGTCGCCTGACAGCGCCTACACGCTGCGCCTGCCGGAGTATTTCGAGGAGGTATTCAAGAAGAAGGGTGGGACCATCGAGGGCGAAGGCACCTACACCATGGGCCAGCAGGACTTCGCTGCCGAGGTTACCAAGATCAAGGCATTGAACCCGCAGCCAGACGCCATCATGACTGCCGCCTATGAGCCAGACTTCCCGGCCTTCCTGCAGCAGCTGCGCGGTGCGGGCGTGACGGCGCCGATCATCGGCTCCGACGGTATTGACAGCCCGACCATTACCGGGCTCGGTGCCATCGCCAATGGCATCGTGCACACTACGGCGGGCTCGCCCGTCGAAGGCTCGAAGCTCGCAGCCTTCTACGACAAGTTCAAGGAGAAGACAGGTGCAGCGCCGGAGACGGTCTATGTCGCAACCGGCTATGAGATCCCCTATATTCTCGATGCTGCTGTCAGGGCAGCGGGTTCGGTCGACGGCCCGGCACTGCGCGACGCGCTGGCGAACCTCAAGGACGTCGAGGTGCTCACAGGAAAGGTGACCTATGCCGGCACCAGCCGCATGCCGATCCGCGATATCACCATCGTCGAGATCGAGGATGGCAAGCGCAAGCCGATCCTGACCGCCATGCCGGATCCGGCTGACGTCCCGAAGCCCTGATGCTGGCCCGCACGCGAAGGACGCCCGATGCTTGAGGTCTCCGACCTGAAAGTGAAGTACGGGGAGGTGGCGGCCGTAAAGGGCATCAGCCTCTCCGTGCCAGAGGGCTCCATCGTGGTGCTGCTGGGCGCCAATGGCGCGGGCAAGAGTTCGACCCTAAACGCGATTGCGGGCCTCGTTGCTTACACCGGGTCCATCCGCTTCGATGGCACCTCCCTCTCCGGCCGGCCGGCAGAGGACATCGTGAAGCGCGGCATCTCGCTCACCCCCGAGGGGCGGCGCGTCTTTCCCTCGCTCTCGGTGGCTGACAATCTGCACCTCGGCGGCGCCGCGCATGCATCCGGCGAGGAATTGAAGAAGCGCGTGGAGGCAGAACTCCACCGCTTCTCCATTCTGCGCGAGCGCTATCACCAGAAGGCGGGCCTGCTCTCGGGTGGCGAGCAGCAGATGCTGGCCATCGCCCGCTCGCTGATGGCGAGCCCGCGCCTCCTCCTCCTTGACGAGCCATCTCTGGGTCTCGCACCGCTCATCGTCGACAAGGTTTTTGACCTGATCCTCGACCTCAAGCGCCGTGGGCTCACCATACTTCTCGTTGAACAGAATGCGGAGCGCGCACTCGAGATTGCCGACCACGGCTACGTGCTGCAGACAGGGCAGGTCGTGCTCGAAGGCACCGGGGCGGAGCTCGCCCGCAGCGACCTCGTCAAACAGGCCTATCTGGCGGAGTAAATACATGGACGTCGTCCTGCAGCAAATTGTCAACGCTATCAGCCTCGGCGGAATCTATGCGCTGCTGGCACTGGGCCTTGCGGTGGTCTTCTCCATTGTTTCCCTCGTCAACTTCGCGCATGGCGAGCTGATGACCGTGGCAGGCTATGGCATGTTCTTTGCCGCCGCCGTGTCGCTGCCATTCCCTTTTGCTGTCGGTATCGCCGTGCTATTCGCCATTATCGCGGCGCTGCTGACCGAGCGCTTTGCATTCCGCCCAATGCGTAAAGCCGATGCGACCGGACTTCTGCTCACAAGTTTCGCTGTCTCCGCCATCCTGCGCGTGATCTTCCAGAATGGCATTTCGGCGCGGCCCAAGCCCGTGCCACTGCCCTCGGGCTTTGCCGGCGTCATTGACATCGGCTTCCTGCACATCGGAATCGTGCCGCTTCTCTCGATCGTCATGACAGCGCTGTCGCTTGCAGCGCTCATACTGTTCCTCAACCGCACCACGCTCGGCAAGGCGATGCGAGCCGCGGCGGAGGACTTCCAGGTGCTGCGGTTGATGGGCATCAAGGCCAACCGGGTGATCGCCGTGGCCTTTGCCGTTTCCGGCGCACTAGCCGGCGTGGCGGCCGTGTTGTGGATCGCGCAGCGCGGCTCGGTCGACCCGCTGATGGGCTTCGTTCCGGTGCTTAAGGCCTTCGTTGCCGCCGTCATCGGAGGCCTGGGCTCGCTCACCGGTGCCGTGGCCGGAGGCTTTGCGCTCGGCATTCTGGAGGTGCTGTTCCAGGCTTTTCTGCCCGATGCAGCACTCCCTTTCCGCGATGCCTTCGTGCTGGGCTTCGTGATCCTCATCCTCATCTGGCGGCCGGATGGGCTGATCCCGGCGCCAGTCGCAAGGCGTAGCTGACGGTGGCGGTCAATTCCATCTATGCCCGTGACAGCCAGCTTATCGCTGGGATTCAGAAGCTGCGTTTCTCCCCGCTGGCGCTCACCGGCGGACATGGCGCCTACGTCGTGGACGAGACGGGCCGTGACCTGCTTGACCTCTCCGCCGCCTGGGGGGCCGCGAGCCTCGGCTATGGCCATCCTGCTGTCGTCGAAGCCGTCTGCGCGGCAGTGCGCAACCCGGCGGGCGCCAGCATCCTCTCAGCCACGCATCTGGACGCCGTGGACCTGGCGCAGCAGATCCTCGCCACGCTTCCGGAACTCACCGACCACAAGGTATGGTTCGGCCATTCGGGGTCCGATGCCAACGAAACCGCCTTCCGTGCTATCGCCGCAGTCACCGGCAGGCCGCGCGTCATCGCCTTCCGCGGCGCGTATCACGGCGGCACTGCGGGCTCGATGGCGATCTCCGGCCACGCCGTGCAGTCACATGCAGCGCGTGCCGAGGGCCTGACGCTCATCCCTTATCCCAACCCCTATCGCGGCGAGGATGGCGAAGCGGTTCTGGCGAACCTTGCTGAGCTGTTCGCGACCACCCTCCCGGCGAGCGAAGTCGGTGCGCTCTTCATCGAGCCGATCCAGTCGGATGGCGGCTTCATTGTGCCGCCGCCGGGCTTTCTCAAGCGCCTCGTCGACATGTGCCGCGCCCTTGGCATCCTCATCGTCTCCGACGAAGTGAAGGTGGGGCTTGCCCGCACCGGCCTGATGCACTGCTTCCGTCATGAAGGCTTTACGCCTGACCTCGTCTGCCTCGGTAAGGGGCTGGGCGGCGGGCTCGCAATCTCCGCCCTCGTGGGCCCTGCCACCGTGATGGATCATGCAACTGCCTTCGCCATGCAGACGCTGCACGGCAACCCCGTCTCCGTGGCAGCGGCTTCTGCGGTGCTATCCACCATCGAGAGCGAGATGCTGGCAGTCAATGCTGCCACTGTTGGTGCCTTCCTTCTCTCAGGCATCAAAGACCTGAAGACGCGTCGCTCCTCCGTCGGCGACGTGCGCGGGCGCGGGCTTGCCTTGGGCATCGAACTGGTATCGGACCGCACTGCCAAATCACCCTCCAAAAAGCTGGCGGCCAAGACCGTCTACCGCGCCTTCGAACTGGGTCTGGTGCTCTACTACGTCGGCGTCAACTCAAACGTGCTCGAACTCACCCCGCCGCTGATCCTGACCAGGGACCAGACTTCCGATGCCATCTCCATCCTCGACAGAGCGCTCTCAGATGTGGAACAAGGCCTCGTCAGTGATGATGCCGTGAAGGATTTTGCGGGCTGGTAGCCCGCGCGCGAAGGAACATGCCGTGAACCAGTTCTCAGTTTTTGATTCCCCCAAGCCTGTCTTCAGCCCCGCCGAGGCGCAGCGTCTGCTGGTGCGCGACTACGGCGTCGAGGGAACGCTGACGGAGTTGGTGAGTGAGCGTGACCAGAACTTCCTCGTCGATTCCCCTGCGGGAAAGTTCGTGCTGAAGATCGCCAATGCGGCGGAGGACCTGGACTTCCTCGCCCTTCAGAACGCCGTGATGAAGCACGTAGAACGCGCTGATCCGGAGCTTGGCCTGCAGCGTGTTGTCACCACCAAGGAAGGCGATGAAACCGTCCAGTGGGATCACGGCACCTCGCGCCATGCCGTGCGGCTGATCACTTATCTACCGGGAGAGCTCTATTCCGCCGCGAGCAACTCACCTGCGCTGCTCGAAAGCCTTGGAACTTTCATGGGGCGCCTGTCACGCGCGCTCAAGGGCTTCGGTCACCCGGCCGCCTTTCGCCCCGGCTTCCTGTGGAACCTCGATGAGGTGATGACAGTGAAACCGTGGCTTTCCGACATTGTGCCTGAGCGGCGGGACCTCGTGGCCCGCATTTTCGCCCGCTATGAGGCGCGCGTGCTGCCGAGTCTTTCCACCCTGCGCGGCGCGGTTCTGCACCAGGACGCCAACGACAACAATATCGTTGTCGATGCCGCCACATCCACCGTCGCCGGCCTCATCGACTTCGGCGACATGACGCATGGGCGACAGATCAACGAACTTGCTGTTACGCTGGCCTATGGGTTGCTCGACGTTGCGGATGTCTACCAGTCCGCAGCTCCCCTGATCGCTGCCTATGCCAAGGTTTTCCCGCTGGAAGCGGAAGAATCCACGATTCTCTTCGACCTCGTCGCGGCGCGCCTCGCCATGAGCGTCTGCATCTCCTCGCGCCGCGCGAAGGAATTTCCAGACAACGACTATCTCCTCGTTTCGCAGGCCCCCGCCTTCCGCCTGCTCGAGCGACTGGACAGGACCAATCCGGAATTCTTCGCCGCATTCACTCGACATGCTGCGGGCTTGGCGCCAATTCCGACGAGCGATGCTGTCGTCGAGTGGCTGTCCTCGCCGGACTGTAGCCCACACGCCATGTTCGATGTCGACCTTGACCGCTCAGGCCGCATCCTGCTGGAACTAAATTCGGGTGCCCCCGGCATGGAGCATGCCGCGGATCCACAGGCCTACTGGAACTGGCTCAAGGCACGCTTGCACGACGAGGACGCGCGCTTCGCCATAGGCCTCTATGGAGAGGTGCGCGACGTATACAAGGGCGAACAGTTCGCCACTGCCGCCTCGCCCGAATGGCGCTCGCAGCACCTGGGTCAGGACATCTTCATTGCTGCCGGAACGGCGCTCCGTGCGCCGCTCGCCGGCAAGGTGCTGAGTGTGGTCGACAATGCACTTCCCTATGACTACGGCCCGACGGTGATCCTTGAACATCGCGCCGGGGCCAATGGCACCCTATTCTGGACGCTCTACGGCCACCTCTCGCGCGAGACGCTGGCGATGGTGAAGGAAGGCCAGCAGATCGCCGCGGGTCAGCTGATAGGTTCCATCGGTGAGCACACAGTGAATGGCGGCTGGGCGCCGCACCTCCATTTCCAGATCATCACCGACCGGCTCGGCCAGTCAGGTGAATTCCCCGGCGTGGGCCAGCCTACGCTGTGGCCTGTTTGGCGGGCGATCTCACCCGACCCGAACCTCATCCTCCGCCTCGCCCCGGAGAGCTTTTCCCACGACAGGACGCCACCGGACGTGCTCCTGAAACGCCGTGCGGAGGTGCTCGGTCCCTCGCTGTCTATTAGTTACCGGAAGAAGCTGAAAATCGTGCGCGGGCGCGGCGCCTATCTTTACGACCACACCGGTCGTGCCTTCCTCGACGGCGTCAACAACATCTGCCATGTCGGCCATAGCCACCCTCATGTCGTAGAAGCGCTCAACCGCCAGGCCACGATTCTCAACACCAACACACGCTACCTGCACGATACGATCCTTGACTATGCGGAAAGGCTTGGTTCCTGTTTCCCCAAGCCGCTCTCCGTCGTCTACCTCGTGTGCTCGGGCTCTGAGGCCAATGAGCTGGCGCTCCGCATGGCACGTACAGTGACGGGCCGTCGCGCCACCATCACGCTGGACTGGGGTTATCACGGCAACACCAACGGCCTGATCGACGTCAGCCCCTACAAGTTCAACCGCAAGGGTGGGCGAGGCAAGCCGGATTACGTTGAGATCGCCGAACTCGCCGACCCCTATCGTGGCCGATTCAAGGGCTACGGTGCGAACAGCGGCATCGCCTATGCGGCCTCGGTCGCCGAGAAGGTGGAACTGATCCGCGAGACGACGGGTCACGGCCCCGCCGCCTTCATCGCCGAGGCGATCTCGGGCTGCGGCGGGCAGGTGTTCTTCCCGGATGCCTATCTCAAGACGGCCGCCGAACATGTGCGCAAGGCCGGTGGTCTGGTTATTGTCGACGAGGTGCAGACAGGCTTCGGGCGTGTCGGCAACCATATGTGGGCGCATGGGCCGCAAGGCATCGTCCCCGATATCGTGACGCTCGGGAAACCCATCGGCAACGGCCACCCCATGGCCGCCGTCATCACCACACCCGAAATCGCGAAGGCCTTCGCCAACGGCATGGAGTTCTTCTCCTCTTTCGGAGGTAATCCAGTGTCCGCCGCGGTGGGCATGGCGGTGCTCGACGTGCTGGAGCAGGAGGATCTGCAGGCAAAAGCGCGCGTCACAGGTGATTACCTCAAGGCGCGTTTCACGGCGCTGGCAGAGAAGCACCCCCTTATCGGCCACGTGCGCGGCCAGGGGTTGTTCCTCGGCGTCGAGTTGGTGAAGGACCAGGTCACGCTGGACCCGGCAACCGAAGAGGCAGGCCTGATTGCCAACGACATGCGCAATCATGGTGTGCTGATTTCCACTGATGGCCCCTTCGACAACGTCTTGAAAATCAAGCCGCCCATGCCCTTCGGCCTGCGTGAGGCGGACATCCTGGCAGATGCACTGGAAGCTGCCATGGTCCGCGTCTGACATCGGTCCGGTCGGTTCTGGAAAGACTGGACTGAAGGATAGGTCAGTGTTCCGCGCGATATGCTCATCGCGCCCTGGCTGAGTGTGCGGGTGATCTTGCATTGCATGGCGGTCTTGGTCGTACCGAAGCTATGGCAGTGCTCATGCGACTGATCTTGCTAAGGTGCCCGTCGGGATAATCCGCACCGTGAGAACCGCTTCGAAGAAGCGCCACCGAGACGCGAGAGCAACCGCGCTTCATTGATAGCCAGAGCAACGATGAGCTTTTGGCATTTAGGGATCCTTAGACTCAATCTCGAGTCTTCAGTTGTCTCGCATGTCGAATGACCGCATCAGGATTGCCGACGACCTGAGCCCTGCTGTACCTCTGGTGCTTGTCGGGTATGGATCGAAAATCCCGAAACTTCCGCCAAATACGCCTCGAACAACGATGCGCTTGAGGGTATCAACTCCCATCTGTCCGAAATTACCAATGTCGCCCCAGAAAATCGTGTGATCTCTGATGCGCTCGGTCGATTAACTGGGGTTCCGTCTCGCTCGATCGGCTCGGGCGTTGCAGTTGGATCCAGCACACGCCTGTAGTCTTTCCTGGCCAACTGCTGCTGTGTACCGAGGCTGGCCCTGCAGATCCGCCCTGTCGTTTGGCAGGCAATCAGGGTCGAACCGTACCCCATGAACGGATCTATGACGATGTCAGCCCTGCGTTGTCACCTCGATCACCTTTTTCATGCGACCGTCGAGGGCATCCCAGTTGGTGCCGAAAACTGCCCAGCCCTGCAGGCTGAAGAGGTTGAACATGCGACCCATGTCTTCGTTCGACCTCGGATAATTCATCCAATGCGTGGGTGCTACCAGGTCGGAGCGTGACATGAAGTCCGTCGATACGTCGAGGAAGCGCTGCTGCGTGTCCTTCTCGAGCAGGTAGGATTGGAACAGGTCGGCCAGGTCGGAATGCTTTGTACCGCGCACCTTCATGAACCAATTGGTGTAGGATGCTGTGCCCTCGGATGGAATGGCCGCCGAAAATTCCGCGCCGTGATCCTTGATGAAGCCATAGGCATCAGCGGAATACATCATGGCAACTTCCGCTTCCTGCTGCAGCATGAGGTTGGAAAGCTCAGCGCCATCCTTGTACCATTTCGGCATGCGCAGCTTCTCGAGTTCCACGAAGAGAGGTTCTAGTTCGGCTGGCGTACCAAAGACTTCTTCAATGCCGGGCTTGGTCTTCGAGAGAAGGGCCGGAATGCAGAGGTCCCAGTAGAAGGCCGCAGCGTCCATCGTCGTCTTGCCCAGCACCTTGGGGTCCCAGAAATGCGCCCAGCTGTTAGGCTCGAGGCCGGCACTCTTGGCTGTCAGCATCCAAAGCGAGCCACCGCCGAAGGGCACACCGAACTTCCTGGCATCGCCGCGCGTTGCATCGAACCAGGGGTAGACGGTATCAAATCCCTTGATCTTGCTGCGGTCGGTTTCAAGGAAGAGGTTTTCGGCAAGGCCCGCGGAGGTCGTGTATTCGTCGGCAATGGTGATATCGAAGGGTGGGTTGTCGGCGGGCGCTGCGACGATTTGCGAGACCATCTGGTCCCAACCCCCAACCGTCTCGACCTTGGTGCCATATTGGGCGTTGAACGGCTCGACGACTGCCTTCCGGAAGCTCAGTTCATGGTTGCCTGACCACGAGACGACGATCAGGCTCTCGCCTTCGAAGGCGGCCTGCGCCGTGGACACCATGGCCCGACCGAGGATTGCGGGCACCGCCAGTCCAACGGCGGCTTGTCCGAGCAAACGCCGGCGGGACAGAGTGCTGTACGTCGTCTTCATGGGAACAATCCTTCTTCATTCTCATCGACAGGCAGGCATGGGGATGATTGAATCATCTAAACCCCAGGTGTGCAAGGGGCAGGCGGGTTTGCGTCTCTCACCACAATGCACCACCTGTAATCTGGATATTCTCGGCGGTAATACCCCGCGCATCGTCGCGACAGAGATATGCCGCAAGTGATGCCACTTCTCCCGGCTGGATGATGCGCTCCTGTGGGTTCTGGGCTGCGATTTCTGCCATGGCGTCTTCGACGGTACGGCCACTGTCTTCGCGTGCCACCAACTGTGCCACGTTCCGGCGCATCAGTTCGGTTTCGACCCAGGTCGGCGAAATCATGACGCAGCTTACGCCATGCGGTGCGCCCTCGAGCGCCACGCAACGGGTGAGGCCGAGGAGGCCCGCCTTCGAGGCACAATAGGCAGGATTGTCCTTCCAGCCGACGGTTGCCGCGGTAGATCCAATGTTGATGATGCGGCCCCACTTGCGCGCCATCATGCCCGGCAGCAGAGCGCGGATCATGCGGAAGGCACCCGTCAGGTTGGTGTCCAGGATTTTCTGCCAAAGATTGTCCGGGTGACCGCATACCGGCTGTTCCGCCGTGGTGCCGGCTGCGTTGACTAATATGTCAATCGGGCCACAGGAGGTTTCAGCCGCGGAGATGAAGGTTCGGATGCTGTCTTCGTCGCGGACATCGAGATGGCCCGCGAAGACGTGGACTCCCGGTGCCTCGAGCGACAGCTTCACGCGCGAGATTTCAGCCTCTTCGGGATAGGCTGCGGCGTCTCCCAGTCGCGCGCCAGGGCCGACAAAGGAGCCGACCGCGACCGAGGCGCCCTCCGCCACCAGGGCCCGGGCGATGGCATGGCCCTGTCCGGTGAGACCACCTGTGATGAGCGCGCACTTGTCTGCCAGCGTCTTCATGACGATGGCTCCGCGTGCCTGCCGGGATGATGAGCTTGAAGTTGCCGGCCGGGGCGGTGAGAATGATGTGGTCGGAACATTGGTTATTTGCACCGTCTTTACGCGTTGAAAGAGAAGGCTAGATGAGGTCCTTTACTGCTGCCATGTGCCTTTGGATACAGGATGCGGCAAATGCCGGGCCTGTCTGACTCCACCTCTGCAGACGTGCGAGTACTTGCCGCAGCCATCGATGCTGTCGGTTCTGATCAGCACCTCGATAAGCTGGTTGATGTCATCGCATTGCTCGTGCCGCATGATCTTGTGACGGTGGTCCGCTACTCAGTGAGCGAGAGGCCGGAGTTTGTATCGCACCGCAACTATTCTGACGAGATGGTGGCCAATTATCTGGACCGTTACTATCCGTATGATCCATTCTACAGGCAGTGGCGCGAGCAGCAGAAGCCGGGTGTCGTCCGTCTGCTCGCCGCGGCGCCAGTGCAATATGTTGCGGATTTCCTCGTGCAGTCCGTCATCACCGACGAACTCGGCGTACTCCTTGAGGATGGGCCGGGTTGGTGCCTCGGGATTTTCCTGGACCGGCGCAAGGGGCGTTTCAGCCGCAGTGATGTTGCGAGGATCGAGGCGCAGTTTCCAGTTCTTGCCGCCCTCCATGCGCTCGACACGCGGGCGCGGGGGCTGGCTTTTCGCCGAACCGCGCAACCTCCAGTCACCGGCCTGCGGTCGCCCAGGCATCCAATTGCCCTGGCTCCCGAGGAACGGATATGGCCTGAACTCAGCGCCCGTGAGCGGGATATCGTGGGCCTCATTCTCACTGGGCATCCGACCATCGGAATCGCCGCGAAACTGGGCCTTGCGAGGGGGACAGTGAAGAACCACCGCCGCAGCATCTATGCCAAGCTCGATATCACCACCGAGCGCGAGCTCTTCCTGCGATATCTGGATACAATCCGGTAGGCGCCTTGACAGGTCAGGCCGGAACTCCTTAGCTTGATGCCTATCCAGTTTTTTGGACACCTCTAAAGCGAGGCGGTATGGATCAATCTGCATCGACGGTCCGCCACGAGGCGGAGGTAGGTCGGCGGCACACCCCTGATTTTGGTGGCCGTACCTTGCTTCTTGAACTGGAACTCTTCCTGCTGTTCTTCGTGGCGACAGGCCTCGCGGTGGCAGGCCTTATCCCGATGTGGCTTGGGGCACTCGGCAACACGGTGTTCCTCTATGCGCTCTACACTGTTGTACATGAAGCCGTGCATTCCAACATTAGCTCGCGCCGCAAGAACCTTCGCTGGATCGATGCTCTGGCCGGCATCATCGCCTGTGCTCCTTTGTGGCTGAACTATCACCAGCACAAGCGTCAGCACATGGAACACCATGCGCACACCAACGAGGACAATGACCCGGACATCTATGCCCGCGGAAGCTTCCCCGGATGGATCTTCATTCGCCTGCCGGTCGCGCTCATCAATTATTTCAATCCCGTTCAGCAGCACCGCGACTGCAAGCGCTTCAACTGCACCCGCCGGGAATATGTCTACACGTTCATCAGCTACACCTCACACGCGCTCATCGTATTGGGGTTCCTGGCGCTTGGTTACTGGCGTGAGGTCCTGTTCCTGTGGTTCGTTCCGTGGTGGATCGGGCAAACCGCGATGCTCACCTTCTTCACATGGACGCCGCATCACGATCATCATGAGACCGGCCGTTACCGCAATACCCGCATCTCGCTCTTTCCTTTCGCCAACTTCCTGCTGCAAGGGCAGAACTATCACCTCATTCATCACATGATGCCGGCAATCCCCTTTTATCGCTACAAGTCGGTTTTCGACGAACTGCGCCCCGTTCTCGAAACAAAGGGGGTCAGGATCGAGGGACTTGTGCCCGATCCGCGGAACGAACATCCCGTGCTCAGCGGCGAAGCACCTCGATGAGGCCGGCACCGACGATCAGCGCAGTGCCGATGCCCTCGGAGAGCCCGAATGGCTGGCCGGAAAGGAAGCCTGCCGAGAGAGTGCCGAACAGAACCTCCGTCATGAGCAGGATGCCTACGCGGGCCGAGTCGATGCGTTGGGCTGCCCAGAGGACCAGAAAATTGGGTGGAACGAAGATGATGAGGCCAAGCAGCATGATCCATGGCAGCATGTCCATCAGGTGACCAGGCTCAGCGAGAGGCAGGGCCAGTCCCGTGGCAATGGCGAGAATGGCTCCAGACGACAGGAAGCCACCGAACGCAAAGCAAAAGACGGGAAGTGCAACCTTGCGGGTCGGACGGTGAAAGCTACGCAGCGTACCGGCAGCCCAGCAGATGCCGCTGATGAGGGCCAGCGCATCCCCCCAGTTTCGAGGAAGCGGAATCCCATCCTTGACGCCGAGCACGGCGGCGAGCCCTGCAAAGCCCAGAAACATGGCAAACAGCCTGCTGCCGCTGAGGCGTTCCCGAAGAAAGAACCGACCAGCCAAGGTGCTCCAGACTGGCGTCAGATAGAAAAGCAGAATGGCATGGATGACATCGGTCAGCACGAGGCTCACCGTGTAGAGCGAGAAAGCCGTGCCAAGCAAAAGACCGTTGACGGCTTGATCTGCAAAGCCTTGCCACGCAGCGCGGCGCATCAGCCAGGGAAGCGCGGACAGCATTGCCATGGCGTTGAACGTGAGCGAGACCCAGGCGCCACCAACGCCCTCAGATCCAAACCAGTGCAAAGGCACCCAGAAGACGCCCCACATCGCTCCGCACAGGGCAACGGCAATTGCGGGGACTAGATGCGAATCCGGCTTTGCTGCGAGGGCACTCATTTGTCCCTTATGCTTGCAGCGGGTGCGGCTTGCAATGTGACCCCGCGGCACCCGTCCTGGATAAGCCCTTGACCGACGCGGGAAACGGGTTTGATTATGCGTGCAGAAACCGAAACAAATGAAAACTAAGCAATCCAGGGAGCGAACAATGAAGAAGACGTTCAGTCTGCAGAAGGCCAACCGCCGGAATTTCCTGAAGGGGACGGCCCTTGCCGTCGCCATGCCGGCGATCATCGGGCGGGCCTGCGTCAGCACCGCCAAGGCCGCATTCGAGGGCGAAAGCCTCATCGCGGTCTCGTGGTCGGGAAACTACGAGCAGGTCTTCCGCGAGACCATCATCAACCCGTTCAATGCCAAGTACAACACCAAGGCGGAGACGGTTGGCGGATGGGATCAGATCGTCAGCCAGATCAAGGCCGCACCCGCCGACAATCCGCCCTTCGACGTGACGGTGGCCGAGGAATACATCTCGTCGTCGGGTCTGGCCGAGAATCTCTACATGAAAACGGACCGCTCGAAGATACCAAATCTCGAAGCCGTCTATCCGTGGTTCTATGAAACCCGTCCCGACAAGGCAAAGGAATATGGCATTCCCTTCGGCGGCGGCACCTGCATGCTGTTGATCCGCAAGAACCTTGGCATCGCGCCTGATAGCTGGAGTCTTCTGTGGGATGAAAGACTTGCTGGCAAGACAACGGCCGACAGTGCGGCGTGGTGGTGGACCCTCTCAGTGCCCGCAGTGATGAGCCAGCTCTCGCCAGGTCTTGACGAGATGTATGACATGAGCACGGCGGAACCTCTTTTCCAGCAACTCGACAAGCTGAAGGTCGCCAAGTGGTTCAAGGATGGTGCCGAGCAGGCGAACCTGCTGAACCAGGACGAGGCCGATGCAGCGATGAGCTATTCCTCCGACGCATATACCTTCATGACGCAAAGCCCTGATGAGTATACCGTGGCGGTTCCAAAGGAAGGCGCATCTGCCTGGGCGGACTGGTACTTCAAGGTGCGCGGCACCAAGCACAACGACCTTGCCGATCTGTTCATGAACTACATGCTGGAGAAGGAAACCCAGGACCGCTTCCTGTCGCAGTCCCTGATCTTCATGGCCCGCAAGGATGTCACCGTTCCGGCTCATTGGAACGGCTACCCGAAATCGAACGAGGACTACCACAAGATGTTCCAGATCATCACCATGGATGGCTGGGACAAGATCAACGCCAACTACCAGGCCTACGACGATCGCATGAAGCAGACGATCGCAAAGACCTCTGGCTGATCATGCTTTCCGGGCCTGCGTATCATGATGCAGGCCCGGTTTGTTTCTCCTTTGGAAAGTGGTGAATGATGAAGGCTTTTTGCCTCTGGCAGATGTGCTGTGCCTGCCTGGTCGCGCCGAGCAGGAGTGTCCTTGTGACCCGCGCGGATGGAGCAAGAGCTTGACGGTGTCAACTGCACTTGAACTCCGAAACGTGATACGCCGCTTTGGCACCGTGGTAGCCGTCAACGATGTCTCGCTCAACGTGAGCAAGGGCGAATTCGTTACCCTGCTCGGGCCGTCGGGCTCCGGAAAGACCTCGACACTGCGGTTGGTCGGCGGCTTCGAAAATCTTGATGGTGGATCCATTCTGCTCAATGGCCAACGCATCGACCATCTCCCTGCCTACCGGCGCGACACGGCCACAATCTTTCAGTCCGGAGCGCTGTTCCCACACAAGACCGTGGCCGAGAACGTTGCCTACGGGCTTCGCATGCGCAACGTTCCGAAGGATGCGATCATGAAGCGCATTTCGGAATCGCTCGATATCGTCCGGCTCAAGGGTTTCGAAGCACGCTATCCCGCACAGCTGTCCGGCGGGCAAAAGCAGCGCGTGGCACTCGCACGCTCGCTCGCCGTACGGCCCGCGATCCTGCTCTTTGATGAGCCGCTCTCCGCACTCGACCTTTCACTCCGCCTCCAGTTGCGCGCCGAAATCAAACGACTCCACGACGAACTCAAATTCACTGCCATCTATGTCACTCACGACCAGGGCGAAGCCATGGCCATGTCCAGCCGTGTCGCTGTCATGAATGCCGGGGCCATCGAGCAGATCGACAAACCGGAAACCGTGTTCCACTCGCCTACCAGCGAATTCGTCTACACATTCATCGGTGAGAGCTGCTGCCTGCCGGTGCGCGTCACTTCTGCGGGAATCGAGGACAAGAAGGGGCAGGCGGTCGGCCTCAGACTGGGTGAGCGGCTGGCTGAGGGCGAGTGCCGGATCTATGTCAGGCCGTCGCGCCTGCGTCTCATCAGCGAAGCTGCCTTGCTACCCAATCAGCTGACTGCGCGCATCCATTTCATCGAGTTTCTGGGCGACCTCTACCGCTACCATCTGAAGGCAGGCGCCCTTGAACTCGCAGCTGATCACGCGGGATCGATCGGACATGGCGTCGGCGACGAAATCGAGATCGGCTGGCGCAACGAGGACATGAGGGTCTTCCGGTGACTGACGCTGTCCGGATAGATGATGCCAGCTACGAGACCCAGCGCACGGCGCAGGAGCGTCGCAAGCTGCTCGCGCCTTGGATCCTTATGCTTCCGGCCCTGGTGATCGTGCTGGTATTCTTCGGCATTCCGACCGTTTACATGGTCCGCATGAGCTTCAACCTGCACATGGACCAGCGGCTCTACGTCCCGGGCTTCACCTTCGAGCACTATGTCAATCTGTTCTCAAACCCGCTCTTCACCAATGCGATCCTGACGACAATCAAGCTTGCGCTCGTTGCCTCTCTCGCCACAGTCGTCATCGGCTATGCGTTCGCGCTTCTGGTCTGGCTGAAGCCCGCGCGCTGGCGGCTGCTGTTCATCGGGCTGGCCCTCGCGCCCCTGCTCATTTCTGAAATTGCCATCATCTTTGGCTGGTGGATGTTTTTTCCCAAGAACGGCCTGCTCAGCTATGGGTTGCTCTCCGCCGGGCTGATCCATGAAAAGATCAGTCTGATGTACACGGAATTTGCGGCATTCGTCGGTCTCGTCTACGTCACGCTGCCCTACTGCTTCTTCATCCTTCTCTCGATTTTTGACGGGATCGACAAGCGCCTGCTTGAGGCCAGCGCAGATCTTGGTGCGTCGCCGCTCAAGACCTTTCGCGAGGTGATGCTTCCCCTGACGTGGACCGGCATTCTCGTCGCCTTCTCGCAGTCCTTCATCTGGACCATGGGCACCTATGCGACGCCTTCTGCGCTTGGGCCCGACACGCTGTGGACCATGGGTTTCCTTATCCAGGAGCAGATGCTAGGCAAGCACAACTGGCCCATGGCCTCCGCCCTTGCGGTTGTGCTGGTGATCGGTGTCGCGGCGGTCATGGTCGTCACCCGCAGCATGCAATCCGAGCGGACCTCCTTCCATGTCTGACGTGGCACCGCGTGGCGCAGAACCTCTGGTGTTGAAGGTGCTTGCATTGGCCTTCACGGTGTTCATCGTCGGCTATATTCTCGTGCCGATCCTGGTGACCGTCGCCATGTCATTCAACGACGCGGCTATGATCCGATTTCCTATAAACGTCTGGTCGATGAAGTGGTACGCTGATTTCTTCGGCAGCCCACAGTGGATGGATGCGCTGGAAAACAGCATCCTCATCGCCATCGGGACGGCGGCCATCTCCACCACATCGGGCGTTCTCTGTGCCTGGGCATTCCAGCGTTTCCACATTCCGTTCCGGGACATGTGGTACATTTTGATCATGATGCCCTTGTTCATGCCCGGCGTCGTGCTGGGGCTCGGCGTTGCCATCGCGTTTGGTGGGATATCGATCGGCGGTTATGCCTTCTATGGTTCGCGTGAGCTGGTCATGCTGGCGCACTCCCTGTGGGCAATGCCGCTCGTCTTTATGCTGATGGAAGCGACATTCAAGACGATCGACTACCGCATCGTCGAGGCGTCCTATGACCTGGGCGGGGGGCCGGTACGCACCTTCTTCGAGGTGGTTCTGCCATTGGTTTCCACCGGCATCGTTTCGTCGCTGCTCTTCGCCTTCGTCATTTCGCTGAATGAATTCGTCATGGCGCTGTTTCTCACAGACCGCGACACGCAAACCCTGCCGGTGCTCATGTGGCTCAGTCTTCGCTCGGCGGGCACGCCACGCCTCGCGGTGGCCTCTGTGATCCTGGCGCTCACAGTTTTCACCTGCCTCACCGTCATCATGCTCTGGTACATACGTCAATTGCGAAAGGTCGCGCGATGAGGATCAAGGCTGTTGTTGCAACGGACAAGGGCGGCCCCGAAGTCCTGAAACTGATGGATGTCGACGTTGCCTGGCCGCAGGGGCCGTCCGACGTGCTGGTGGAGCTCAAGGCGGCTGCGCTGAACCCGGCGGATGTATTCTTTCGCGAACTCGGCGGATATGTTTCGGGTTCCGGTCCCTTTGTGGTCGGGCATGACGGCATGGGGGTCGTGAAGGAGGTCGGTTCTGGCGTAAGATTGGTCAAGGCAGGCGACCGCGTGTGCTTCTGCAACGGCGGCATCGGCGGCACTTTGGGTACCTATGCCGAAGTGGCCGTCGTTCCGGAATGGCAACTCGCCAAAGTGCCTGACAATGTCGATGACATCACGGCCGCAGCCCTTCCCCTCGTTGCAATCACCTGCTGGGAATCGCTCTATGAGCGTGCGGCCATCCAGTCTGGCGAATTTGTGCTCATCCATGGCGGGGCAGGCGGCACGGGTCATGTGGCGGTTCAGTTGGCAGTCCTGCGTGGTGCGCGCGTCGCCGCGACGGTCAGTTCCCCCGCCAAGGCCCGGATTGTTACGGATTTAGGTGCCGAAAGATCGATCAATTACCGCGACCTCGACTTTGCCGACGAGGCGATTCGCTGGTCTGGTGGCCTTCAGGTTGCTTTCGACAATGCGGGTGCTGAGGTGATGCAGAAGACCTATCGTGCCATGGCGCCCTATGGACGCCTCGTCACGCTCATGGGCGTTGCGCCGGATGATGCCGACCTCAACGCCTATAATCTCAATCTCACGCTCCACAATGTGATGATGCTGACTCCCATGTGGAAGGGGTTGACCGACCAGCTCAAGAGGCAGGCGGACATCGTCGGGAAAGCCCTTCGGCTATTGTCCGAAGGTAAGTTGAAGCTCCTGATTTCCGGTGAGTTCCCGCTTGCGGATGCAGCTCGGGCCCAGACTTTTCTGTCCGAGGGCAAAGCGGCTGGCAAGGTTGTCCTGAGGATTTCCAGCTGATGACGGCTGGCACGCGAACCAGCATCGAGAAAGTTCGCCGCCGCGATCTCGTGGAGGCCGCTTACCTGACTTTTCTGGAGCATGGACTCGAAGGCATGACGATGGCGCGCATCGGCGAGCGCGCCGGCATGTCGCACGGCATCGTGAACTACTATTTCAAGTCCAAGGATGAGTTGCTCAGCACGGTTGTACGGCGGTCGAATTTTCTCATCATCAGGGAAGCTGCCGGGAAACTGAGCAAGGCGGCAACGCCCCGGGAGCGGATCTCTGCGATCATAGAAGCGAATTTTCCGGAGAAGCTGTTCACGCGCGAAGTGGCCCGTGCCTGGGTCAGCTACTACGCGGCGATCGGGCGCAAGCCTGAGTTCAACCGGCTGCAGGCGGCGACCGACAGCCGTCTGGCGAGTAACCTGGTTCATGCGCTGAAGCAATTGACGTCAGACGAGAAGGCAAGGGCGGTCGCGGTTCATGTGGCGATCCTGGTGGATGGCCTCTGGCTCCGGCACGCGAGATCGAACGACCCCATCGACAGCCGTTCAGCCGTACGGTTGATTGAAGCCTTCGTTGACGGTGAACTGGCAGAGACCTAGCGGGCGGTCTGCCTGATTGGTAAACAATGAGTTTGTGGAGGATTCCTTGCGGGACATGATGTGGGCGGCGCAGCTTGTGACAATCGGTGCTGGAATGGAAATGCGCCGCGTGCCTGTTCCTCGGCCTGGACCTGGCGAGTTGCTCCTCAAGCTCGAATCCTCCGGCATCTGCCATACCGATCTCCATGTGCGGGACGGAGCACAATTCCCTGACGGCGCGCCCCGTCCCCTGACGCTGGGCCATGAAGGGATCGGCGTTGTTGTCGAGCAGGGCGAAGGCGCAAGGACGCCGCCCGGAACACGGCTTGGCGCTCCCTATCTTCACGACACGTGCGGCGACTGCCGCGCCTGCCTGACTGGCAGAGAGTCATACTGTGCCACGCATCTGGCCCATGGTTATAATGTGCAGGGCACCTTCGCCGAGTATGTCATCGTCAAGGAGAGATACGCAGTAGCACTTCCCTCTAGCCTCGACAGCCTTGTCTCAGCTCCTCACATGTGTGCTGGAGTTACGGCTTATGGGGGGGTCGAGAAGGCTGGCCTTGCTCCTGGAAAGAATGCGGTGGTGATCGGATGCGGTGGCCTTGGCCAATATGGCATTCAACTTGCAAAGCTGACAGGCGCCAACGTTATCGCCATCGACACGAGTTCCGAAAAGCTGGAAGAGGCCCGCAGGCTCGGCGCTGACCAGTGCCTGCTGGCGGACAAGAGTGCCGCCGATTCCGTGGTCGCCATGGGTGGTGCAGATGCCGTTATCAATTTCGCTCCCTCCAACCGCATATGGGACATGGTTCCCGGGATGCTCAACAATTTCTCGACCTTTGTGTCTGTTGCGATGGTTGCGCAACCGGTTCCGCTCGTTCTCGAGTGGCTTACGTTCAAGGATGTCACGATCACCGGTTCAAGCGTCGGAACGCGCCAGCAGATGCGTGACTTCCTCAGGCTGGCGGATATCCACAAGATCGCGGTCGATATCGAGGCCGTGCCATTGGCAAAGGCCAATGACGCAATGAACCGTCTTGCCCGTGGCCAGGTGAAGGGCCGTTTCGTGGTCGATTTCTCGCGAGCGCCCTAGCGGACTTCGTGATGACTTGAAAGCGCTCTGATTCAACTGGCGCATCGGCATGATGCGCGCGGGTGCCGGCGTATTCAAATCATGTCGCTTGATCTGCAATCCAGTCTGCTGGATCTGCAAGGCGCTGCCCGCCGGCGAGATAGGAATCGATCAATTCATGAAGGCGCTGTCGTCCGAATGAGCCTTCGTGGCCGGCATGAACCTGGTCGACCGGCAGTTCCTTCAGCCGGCGCAGCGAGATTTCATAGTCCTCGGCATTGGAATGCCATGCATTGTCGATCAGCATGCCGTCATAGATGACGTCTCCGCTGAACAGGGTGCGCGTGGCGCGCTCGTAGAGCGCGATCGATCCAGGCGAATGACCCGGCAGGTGGAGGACGTTGAAGACCCGGTCGCCGGTGTCGAGGAGGTCTCCTTCGTCGATATGGCCTGTCAGCGGAGCTGGGGTGAGGCGAAAGCTGCTGAGTTCATAACCCTCATGCGGAAGTGCGGTCAGCAATTCCGCGCCGATCCAGTTGCTGGCACAGCTGCGGTCAAGGCTGGGGGTAGTATAGTCCGCATCCTCGATGCGATGGCCTAGTCGTGTGTCGAACTCATGCGCGCAGCCGATGTGATCGAAGTGACAATGCGTGCAGATGGCGGCGACCGGCCGCTCGGCAAGTGCGGCAATTTCCGGCTTGAGTGGCCGAAGGCCCATGCCGCTGTCGACAAGCAGGTTTCTTTCGCGGCCGTGGATCAGCCACATGTTGCAGCGCATCCAGGGCGCCACGTGGCTTTCGAGGATCCGGCTGAGGCCATTGTCGACCCTGCGGATTTCATACCATTTATCGCCCGCAACCTGCATCAGTCCGCGACCTCCGTTGCCTGCCCGAAGCAAAAGCTATGATAGACCGAGGCGCCGCCGCACGTCGACGGCCTCAGCGACTCGAGAGTGCGGTTGCGACTTCGGTTCCAGTTGACGTTGAATTCGGTGATGGAATTCTCTTTTCCGTCGACGAAGTCGGACGTTTGCGAGTTGATCGTATTCAATATTGGCGCAGATGCAATTTCGACCGCCGTCAGCAAGGACGTGGGGGTGACCTGGGTCTGGTGGGATACGTCAGCCTGTCGTCCCTCTGGTGCTCCGGCTCCTCGACCAGGCGGTCGATTTCCGACATCGGGAAGCCGGTGAAACCAAACTCGAATTCCGTGTCGGCCACGACGCAAGAACTGCGAGTACCGACGAGGCGGCATTGGCAGGGAGAGTATCCAGCGCAAGGCATCATGAACGTCTGACGACCAATTGTTTGTCCTGCTACAATACGGAAAGTTCATCCGGGTTATCAACAATATGAAGACTGGCGGGGAACCGCCCTGGCGTTTTTAGTCTGAGTCGCCGGGGTTTAGACTTGGTTCTCCGAAGGCATAATTGAGGCGAGGAGCGAGTCATGAATCTTTCAGCCATCGGCCAACAATATGGTCTGGACCCGGCTCAAACAGAGGCTGCCGTCGCCGCTCTCGCGCCAGTTATCGCTGCCGGGATGCGACGCAACGCCAGTTCAGATGCCGGGCTGGGCTCGATCATGGAGGCCTTGCAGCAAGGCCAGCAGAGCGGGCAGATGGGATCCACGTCCGACGCCGGCAACGTGGTGCTCAGCCAGATTTTTGGCTCGAAGGACGTCAGCCGCGGCGTGGCGGACCAACTCTCGGCCAGCTCCGGGATCAGCTCCAGCATTCTCAAGAAGCTGCTGCCGGTCATCGCAGCCTATATCATGAGCCAGATGATGAGCGGCCAGGCTGGCGGCGCCGCGCGGGGCTCCGGCGGCGGACTTGGCGATATTCTGGGCAGCATCCTTGGCGGTGGCCAGGGTGGTGCGGCCCCTCGAAATGCCACCACCCAACAGGCCGGACCTGGCGGCGGTCTCGGCGACATCCTGGGCAACGTCGTCCTGCAGGGCGGTGGGCGCGCGCCGTCTGCGAGCCAAGCCGCGCCGGGGGGCGACCTCGGCAGCATTCTTGGAAGCATCCTCGGCGGCAGCAGTCAGGCCCAGGGCGGCGGCGGTCTCGGAGACATTCTGGGCCAGGTCCTCGGGGGCGGTGGTGGCCAGAGGACTAACGCGGCCGACGATCTGCTCGCCAGTGTCCAGGCGGCCTTGCGGCAACGCTAGTCAGTCGGCGGGGTACCCAAGAGGCACGGCCCTCCAGCCGGAGCGGTGATAGAAAGCCAACTCTCCTGAGTGTGCTGCGACCTCGATGCTGCAGGGCAGGCTCCGTAACACGACTGTTCGGCCGAACGAGGAATGATCCTCGCAAGCCCCGCACGACAGGTGCTTGTTGCGCGCGGATCGCCGTATTCGCGCCCAGAGACTGCCAAACCAGGATGCTGTGGCCGTGATCGAACCCGGTTATCCCTGGAAGCCCGAAATATGGCTCCGGCGTAGCCACGCCATCGTCTCCAGGTTCGGTGACAGAGGATAGCCAGATCAGTCGTCTGGCTGTCTACTGCTGAGCAGACGCTGCGATCGTATCGGCAAGCCGCAGCGCCAGTGCTGCGATGGTCAGTGTTGGATTGGCTGTCGCTGAGGTCGGGAAGACAGCCGAGCCCGAGACAAAGAGGTTGGGATGATCGTGGCTGCGCAAGTCCCCGTCGACCACGGAGCTTCTTGCTTCGGAGCCCATGCGGAGCGTTCCGATAATGTGACCGGCACCCTGCACGTCCGGGCTGTGGTGCATCTCGCTGACACCCAGTCGGTCGAATATGTCCTGATGCGCTGTCCGCGCGGCAGCAAGGCCGGCCTGAACGTAGCTGTCGATCCTGTAGGAGAGGCGAGGCAGGGGAACGCCGTAGACATCTCGCTTGTCCGAATCGAGTGTCACCCGGTTTGCGGCATCCGGAAGTTGTTCGACAAGTGAAGCAAGGCGCACATGCCGGGATGTCTGATGGCGGAGAGCCTGGTCCAGATCCTTGCCGCGTAGCCCCTGATTGGCGAGGTCCGCTCCGGTCGAGATCGGCGCCCCGGTCGGCCATGACCATCCATCATTCCCGATCTCAATTCGAAAGGCACCCCGCGTGCGACGGAAGTCGCCATCGCGCAGGTTCTCAATGCCGGAGGTCGAGAGAGGGCCACGGTAAGGATAGACCGGCTTCGCGGAGAGCGCCCATGAGAGCTGCGTCGGATGGTCCATCAGATTGCGGCCAACCTGGTCCGAGCTGTTCGCTACGCCCTTTGGCAGACGCTCGCTTGCGGAGTTCAGGAGCAGCCTGGGACTTTCAATGGCATGCGCCGCCAGCACGAATTGGCGGGCCTGCAGCGATCCTGTACTGCCATCCCAACGCATGAATCTGGCAGCCGTGATCCTGTTGTCGTCACCAGTCTCGAGCGCCACAACGGTGGTCTTGCTGAGGAGCACGGCACCGGCCTTTGTTGCTCTGGCGACATGAACCGTGGCGTCGTACTTGGCCTGTACAGGACATACCGGGATGCAACTCGCATTGCCACAGCAGGCGGGGCGGTCTGGCTGATCTTTCGAGTTCCGCGCCTGCGGTGTGGACCGCACATCGTAAACGGTGCCGTGAAGGGCCGATGCAAATGCCTTGTCCAGATAGGTCTGCGGAATGGCAGGCATCGGGTAGTCGGTCGTCCGTGGCGATCCAAGATCTGCCTTGCCGTCACCGGAAACGCCGAGCTCCGTCTCGGCCTTGTCATAAAATGCCGAGAGCGTTGGATAACTGATTGGCCAGTCCTCGCCTTGACCGAAGCGTTTGCGCAACTCGAAATCCGCAGGCACCAATCTCAGTGCGGTGCCCAGCCAGTGCCAGGTTGTACCGCCGACTGTCTTGATATAGGTGCTCGCAAACTTGTTCGGTCCCGTTTGCTGGTACCAGAAATCGAGATCGTCCGAGACTGGATGCATCGCCTGGGGCACCGAGGGATAGGGGCACTCCGGTACCTTGATTGCTGCCGACCAGTATCGGTCGACTGCGGCCGACCGGTCGACCTCCTCTCCGGCCTCCAGGATGGTCACCTTGAGCCCGCGTTCTGCGAGATGCGCCGCGATCAATGCGCCGGCGACACCCGAGCCGATGATGGCGACGTCAGTCGTCAGTGTATCAGTCATGAAACTCAGGGCTCCTGGTCGGACGGCGGTTCGCCCCAGTATCCGGTCTCTCCCCCACAGGATCCCCACGGCTTGGTATAGGAAAGTGCATTCCATACCAGGGCATCGTTGAATCCGGTTACCTCACTCGCGCCGGGTAGGGGCGATAAACCGCTGTACCAGGCGGCGACAATGGCGTTGGCTATTTTCAGCTGGCTGCGCTCAGGCGCCGGATCTCCGATGAGCGTGGCGATGTCCCCGCCTTGTCCGGCGGCCACGAATGCATCCAGGATGTTCTTGCCCATGCCGCTGTCGAGAGACGACTGTCCGGTCACTTTCTTGGATACTGCGATGAACTGATCAAGCGAGGGTGATGCGGCCGCCATTCCGGGCGTAATGAACTGCACACCGATTATCAGCATCGTGGCTGCCGACGTGCCGTTCTTCAGCAGTTCGCGACGCGAGACATTTCCGATCATGACAACCCTGCTGATTGTTCTGCGCATGTAAGCTATCATGGTTGGCCATTGAAGCCAATAGCGTAAGCGGACGCCACAGCTCTGGGTACGGTCATGATCAAGGCCGGATATCCCTTTGCGGTCTCAAAAAGCAGACCGAAAAGTCCTAGCGTGTCCGCAGATTGACGGCTCTGCGGTCGGCCTCGATGAAGGCGACCAAGGCCTTTGCCTCTTCGGTGAAGATCTGCAGCTTGGCTGTGTCCAGGGGCTCGGTGAGAAGCTGCAACAGAAGCAGGTCTTCGCCCTCGGCGAAGCCCGGGCCCAGGCCACAGAAGAAGAAACCGAGGTCGCGGGCGGTCGCGATGAGGAGCGGCAGGCCGGGGTCCGCTACCCGGCTGGAGAGTTGCACAGAGCGTGCGCCGAGTGAGTGCACGTCAGCCAGGGCCTGGGCGATCTCGATGGCGCAATTGCTGCCGATTGCCTCGACGCGGATGATGCCATAGCCCCGGTCGTTGACGGCGATCCGCGTTGTTGATGCCGTGGGCGTCGGCTGCGGTTGTCCGGGTGCTGCCACCTCTGCCCCGAGGCGGGAATAGATCTGGCGCAGCACGTCTGCATAGGGGCCAGCGTCCTGCAGTTTGCGGGCTGGGGCCGTCTGCACGAACTTGAAGGTTCGCAGATAGCTCTGGCGCTGGCCGGCGGTGGGGCATGCGATGTCCTTTGGCCGGAAGTTTTCGGGGTTGGCACCCAGCAGCACGGCGCAGGCCGGCATGCCGGCGCGCACGTCGTTGCGCTGCGAGAAGGTGTGGATGGTAAGAGGCTCGGCATAAATGCCCTGCAGACCGTGCTTCGGCGCTTCCTCCGAGAGCCGGTCCGTCATGCGCTCGAGAAGGTGATGGCCGCGGAACGCAGGCAGCACCACCGCCTCGCCGCGCTCGGCCACAACTGCTCCGGTCTCACGCTCCAGCGCCACATGCCCGATGACATCGCCTTGCGCACTGCGCGCCACCACGGGGATGAGTTCGCCGGCCTCCACCCGCGCCCAGTAGCGCCTGGGAGAGAACACATCGGAATGCACATAATGGTGGCCATAGACCGCGAGAAAGCAGCGTGCGATGCCGGGCGCATCAGCCTTTGCGGCGAGGTCGATCACGATGTCGTCGGCGCCCGCCACAACAGTCGGCGTCACTGCGGTTGGCGTGAGGTCCGGCGGCTGCATGTCGCGGGGCTCTGCCAGATTGCGGTGCAGCAGGATTTCCCAACCGTCGATACCGCTCTCGCGACAAGATATGCCGGCTCCCTGCGGCAGGCGGCCACCCAGCGAGGCAATGATCTGCGCGAAGCGCGTATGGCCTCTGAGAAGAAAACTGGCGCGCACCTCATTATGCAGAACGTGGAGGTGGACATGGACACGTTCCTTGACGTCCTCGATGGCGGAGAGCGCCTGCCAGGCCACGGCAAAGTCGGTCGCGACGAGGCTCGCGCTGGTGGCGGGGATACCCTCCGCCAGCGCCGCCTCGCGCACGAAGCTGCGCAAGACCTCGGCATGATGTACTCCAAGTACCAGCTGGAGTTCACACGGCTTTGCCAGTGTTGCATGTGTCATGGGTGGTGAAAGTCCTGATGAGTTTTCGCATCTTGCGCAGCACGGGTTTAGTCTCATCCGCAGGAGTGAGGAAGTCCCGCGGGCAACTCGAGCCCTGTGGAATAAAGTGATTGCGCCGTGGCTCTCGTCCTCCTTCCATCCGCTTCAGCGAAAGGCAGAGAGTATGGGGATTGCCGCGGGCATGGCGAGGTGCGCAGCTCTGGCGCAGTGCGAGTCCATGGCTCGTCGGATCCCTGGGGCTTAGCCCGCACCCGCTGGCTTTGGGAATTGAAAAGGGCGCGTGAATGTTTCCACGCGCCCGAAGCAGTGAAGTTCATGCTTCAGGGTGAAGCAGGCACTTGCTCGCCGCAACGCGCAAGCACGACCAATCTAGGTCAGCCGGATCCTCAGTCCACTCAGGTCGATCGAGGCCATGAAGCCGACCTGCTTGCCGGAGACTTCGAGCTCGACGCCGCGCGAGTTACGCAGCCGTGCCACCGAGCCGCCGCCCGCCGCCGCCAGGCCGGCGCCGATCGCCGAATAGGTGCCCGCGATGTCGCTGGCGCGGCGCAGGTGGCGCGCCCGGCCCACGAAGTCGGCCGAAGCGATGCCGATTGTGGCGCCAAGGCTGATGCCGCCAATGCTGAGGGGATAGTTCCTGCCATTGAAGCTGAGCGTGCCGGTGCCGCCGCCCACGCCGATGATGAGGCCCGCGCGCGTGATGCGGAACGAAATGCGCCCGGAATTGCCGGCCGCCGCCGATGCCTCTGCCGCGCCCACCGCGAGGGGGGCAAGCAGCAGCGAGCAGAGGCCGCCGATGAGTTGCCGGCGTGAGGTGTCGACCTCTGTTTCGGTATCGTCTGGAAGCTTGATCATCGTCATCGTTTGTCCCTCCGCTTTTGCTAAAGACAACCCTATGTTGCCTGAAACCAAGGCTTTCAGCAATTGCCTAGACGGAGCCCGCGATCACTGCCCGAACAGGGCGTAACCTGTTGGATCGTCTGGCAAAACCCAGGCGAAGCCTTCGAGAAAGACGATCATCACCGCATTGGTGGCCACGACTGCCAGGAAGGCCAGGCCCAAGGCCGACGAAATCCGGGCCGCCGGGCTGTCCTGGGCTGGTGCTTCCGGAAGGGCGACGGGTGCGATGATGCCGAGCAGGGCGGTGAACAGGATCACCACACAGAAGGTGACGAAGGCCCAGCTGTAGAGGTGGAGGCCCAGCACTGCGGAGCCATATCCCTCGTCGCCCGGAAGGATGTGCAGCATGATTTGGCGGGACGCGAAGACGGCACCTACGAAGGAGCCGAGCGTGCCAAGCCCGAGGCCCTGCAGATAGCGGGGCGCGGTCAGCGTGCCGGTCTGCGCCTGCCGCACCAGCCACAGGGCGGCGAGTGTAGACAGGATCATGCCATAGCGTTGCAGCATGCACAGCGGACAGGGTAGCTCGCCGAGCGTGAATTGCAGCAGCAGGGCAAGTCCCAGCACCAGCGTATAGGCGAAGATCCACAGGTTGAGGCCCCAGAACACGAGCCGCGGCAGCATCGTCTTCATCAGAGGCTGAGCCCCAGTGACGAGGTGACGTGGAAGCGGAACAGGCCGATCATCAGCAGCAGCGCTCCAAACCAGCAGGTCAGCACCAGCCAGCGCGGCGCGCCCCGCCACATGGCGAGCCCGATGAAGAGCAGCAGAAAAAGGATGATGATGTCCATGTCGCCCCACCCAAGTCTTCGATGACCGATGATCCCGATCCTGCCATGGCGGACAGGGCCGGGATAGTGGGATGTTGAAGACGCGGCAATCGGAAGCGGAGCTTACTCCGCCGCTTCGATCACCGTGCCGCGCTTCTGGCCTGCCAGCGGGATGCCGAAGGCCTTGGAGCTTGCCAGCGTGATCGAGCGGAGGTCCTCGGGCTCGATGTTGCGCACGTCGGTCTTGCCGGTGCAGCGCGCCATGATGGAGGCCTCCGCCGACATGGCGTTGATGATCGACGCTGCGCCATCGGCGCGTTCGGCTTCGGTGCGGTCGCCGAAGAAGGCGATGCCGCCCGGCACCATTTCGCCGCCCAGCGCCATGGCGACCGTGAGGCCGATGGCGCCTGCCTTGGCGCCGAGGCCAATGAGCTTGGCCACATCGGTGCCGGAGCGCACGCCGCCGAAATAGACGAAGTCGATGTCTTCCTCGCGGTTCATCTTGCGCACGATGCGCATCGCGTCGCGCAGCACGCTGAAGTCCGGGTAGGATTTGAGCTCCGGCCACTCGCCCGCAATGCCCGACGAGCCGTCGAGCACCATCATGTCGAGGCCGTGCTCGAGCGCGAAGGGGATGGCCTTCTCGAGGTCTTCCGAGCGCGCCACCAGGCCGGTGATCATGCCGGGCTGCTTGGCAATCTTGAAGGCATGGAAGCCCTTGGGCTGCACATAGACCTGTCCCACGGCGCCCGGGTTGGGAGCGTCGCCCGGCTCGAGGAGTTGCAGCCACGGCGCCTTGCTGTGCGGCAGCGGTTCGCGTGTCAGATAAGCGGAGCCGATGGTGGCCAGTGCCTGGCCAAGGCCCGCCTTGGCTTCCGCCGGAAGCGCGTCGATGCCGGCGGTGATCACCGGGATCTCCAGCTTCACCTTGCCTGCAATGTCTGTGGCGGTGTTGCAGGCATCACGATAGGGATCAATGACGAGGCGCGACAGGTTGGCGGGCAGCAGAACCAGGTCGTCGAAGGACGCGTGGTGGTTCTCGGGGAAGGGATTGGCCTTGGGCTTCAGGCGTTTCTCGAGGATCGCCGCCTGCGTGCGAATGTCAGTGACCGGCGTGCGGGCCATCACGAAGATGTCCTCGCGGGTCTTCACCGAATAATCCGACGAGCCGGTCTCGGCATCGCAGCGGTAGCAGCGTGCTGCCTCTTCCTTGGCCGTTACGTCATTGTAGGTGGTTTCGATCTCCGGGAAGGCGGAGGGATTGGCACCCAGCCCATTGAAGGCCTGATCGCGGCGCGGGAAGACTTCCCAGTTGATGTCCTGTGCGGCGGGAACGTGCCTGGTGCGATAGGGCGTCCGGTAGGCAAGCGGCTCGGCGATGCCGTCGAGGAACGACTTGACGTAATACGCCGCGCGGTGGCCATGCATCATCGCCATCACGATGGTCGAGCCGCCGAAGGCGCCGTCGCCAGCGGCGAACACCTTGGGGTCTTCGGTGCGCATCGAGGCCCAGTCGGTCTTCACGCGGTCGCCCGCCATCAGGCCCTTGTTGTCGAGTTCGGCGGATTCGGCTTTCTGGCCAACGGCCATGATCACCATGCCGCAGTCGATGTCGCGCTCGGAGCCCGGCACCGTCTCGGGCTTGCGGCGGCCATCGGGGCCGGGCTGACCCATGCGCGTCTCGACGCAGCGCAGGACGATGGCGCCGTTCTTGTCGATCACTTCGATAGGCTGGGTGTTATATATGACCTCGATGTTCTCGAGGATTGCCTGGTGCAGCTCTTCCTTGCGGGCCGGGATTTCCTTCGGGCCACGGCGGTAGACGACCTTCACTTCCTTGACGCCCGGCATGCGCAATGCTGCGCGGCAGGCATCCATGGCAACGTCGCCACCGCCGACAACGATCACCTTCTCAGGCAGGGTCGGGCGCTCGCCAGCATTGATGCGGCGCAGGAAGCCGACGCCGTCGATGACGTTCTTGCTGGTTTCCCCGGGAATGCCCATGGGCTTGCCCCACCACGAGCCGATGGTGACCAGCACCGCGGCATGGCGCTGCTTCAACTCGTCCAGCGTCACGTCCTTGCCGAGCGCCACGCCGCAATGCATGTGGATGCCCGGGCAATGCTTGAACAGGCGCTTCATGTCCTCGGCGATGATCTCGGGCGGCAGGCGGAAGCCCGGAATGCCCCACACCATCATGCCGCCCGGCTTGTCCATCATCTCGTAGACGTGAACCTCGAAGCCCGCTTCGGCCAGGTCCTGGGCGGCAGTGAGGCCGGCTGGACCGGCGCCGATGATGCCCACCGTCTCCTTGCGCGTCACCTTGACGGGGGCCAGGTGATGGTCGTTGCCGAGCTTGTCCATCACGTAGCGCTTGAGGTTGCGGATGGCGAGCGGGCCATCGCTCTCGGTGCGGCGGCAGGCGGGCTCGCAGGGCGCATCGCAGACGCGGCCGCAGATCGAGGAGAAAGGGTTCGTCGCGGTGATGGCCTCGAAGGCCTCGGCATACTTCTCTTCCCAGATATAGCCGATGTAGGACGGTGCGTCGGTGCCCACCGGGCACGCCACCTGGCAGGGGGCGGGCACGAAGTGCGGGTCTTGCACATCATCGCGTGCCGGCGCCTTGGGCGGGCGCACACGGTTGATGTCGTACACGGTGATGACGT
>CANJMQ010000038.1 GCA_947475225.1 Bradyrhizobiaceae bacterium | reverse complement strand
TCGTTGCCATAGCGCACGACGTCATTCTTCATGTAGGCGGTGCCGGACACCCAGGTCCCCATGAACCGGAGCGCCGCTGCAGGAACGGGCAGGGGCCCATAGATGTCGCCATTGTCCATCGTGATGGTAAGGGCACTCCCCGAACTCGTGATGGCCTCGATCTGTGCAGGTTGCGCGGGGTTGGTCTCGACAGCGACAAGCCTTGTCGCCAGGCCATGGAAGTTTCCGTCGAATTCCGCATCGACGACATTCGTCCCGCCCATTCTAGGGGACGCACAGCGCTATCTCCGCTCGCGGTGCATCTGTAGTCTCTTCTGCATATGCTCAAAGAACCAATCAGGTGGCCGACCCACAAAAACGAAATCGACATCGAGCGTGGTGGTGCTCTCTTCGCCAGTGCGCCACATGGCGTCAACCATCCTATGCAGAATGCCGATCTGCAACCAAACTTGCTTCTGGTCTTCCTCATCTACGGCCACCATCCGGCTGACTTCAGTAGCGAGGCTAAAAACCTCGTTCCCTGACATAAACCGCGCATTCACCAGAGAGAGCTTGAACTTGACCCTGCCGACCGCAAGTTCTGGACTGCCGTGGTGTCTGCATCCTATGGTGATGCTTCCGCTCGGGAGTTGCCCGTGCCAGATTTTGATCTCGCGTTCAGCGTCGTCCGTATACCCACTCGGTTCGAGCTTCCCTGTGTTCTCGAAGCTGAAGTCGGTTTCCTCATAGAGCATGTTTAGGTAGTCGGCTGTTGCGGCAAAGTCCTTGTAGAATTTCCTGTCATCGTCACTGGCGTTCTGCGGGATTTCGTCCCGCTTATGCTGCGGTGTCCGGCGGTCTGCGTAGGACGCTTCCCGCCGCTCCCGCTCCCTCTTCTGCTTCAAGTGTTGAATAAGCAGCCACAGCAGCCACAGCAAGAACACGTATACCAGTGCCAGCAAAGCCGGTGCCCATTCCCAGAAGTCAAAGCTCATCGCGCAACCTCCGCCGCTAAGATGGCCGGGAACAGAACGCCTCTTCCCCGGCTGAATTGAGCCCGCGCCTGACGATCACGACCGACCTCAAGTAATACCGCCGCTCTACGGGATGGCGAGATTGGCATCTGCAACCTGCTTGACGATGGCGGCAATCCCAGAGGTAGTTGCGAGGGAAAGGCCGCCGATGACCACAAGGTGAACCACAAAGTTGATGGCTGCATTCGGCTTCGCTGGCAGCAATCGAATGATGAGGGGATCAAGGTAGGTGTAAACGTAGGCGCTCAGAAGCCCCATGAGCGCAAATGCGGCGTTCGAGAGCTACCAGTTCTGCGTCCGGTGGCCGAGGTAGTATAGGCCAGCGGCCATCAAAACATATGTCAGCATGTCGAAGACCCACCTGATGAAGGTCCGTATTCGTCCGCCCGTGCTGGCAAGGTCACGGTTCACGGCAACAGCCGAGACGATATAGTCCCGCAAACCCGGCCACGGACTGTCCGGCTCTCGCTTCTCAGACATGAACCCGCCCTTCCCTACGGCGGACTACACGGCAGCCCTTTGCATTTTGCAACCGTGTACATGTGCAAAAGTTTTCTCGGGGCTTTCATCGGGCGTTCCCCTGCGGGCCGGGAGTGGCATCCTCTGCCGGGGGCAGTGCCGAGACGGCGGCAGAAAAGCCTCTGCCTTACCGGAGCAATAAAAGGAGATATAATTGCTGTTCGCTTCTCCGGCGGGGCACGGGTTGGGAACGCATAGGCCAATGGCGTCCGTAGCGGTGTGAGCGAAGGCGATGTCGGTACACTTGAGTGAAAGATGGGCAATCGCTACGAACTCGGCGCGTCGGGTTCAAGCCGGGTTATTTCATCTTGAGAGAAGTCCGAGTTATTACTTCTTGAAGAATGTAAGAACTATGGACGTGAAGGACCCGAACACCCGTGGGGACAAAATAGCTCCGGTGTCGTAGACAAGCCGTTCCGGTAGGAGCAACGCTAGGAGCGATCATTTCTTCCGCAGGAATATCCTATACACAACAATAGGTTATATAAAGTGAATGGCGGAGACGGAGGGATTCGAACCCTCGATACGCCTTGAAAGCGTATGACGATTTAGCAAACCGTTGCCTTCAGCCTCTCGGCCACGTCTCCTGCTGGGGGGCTTTTGCCGTGATTTGACGGGGGATGCAAGCCTGCCGTGGTGGGGTTATGCCTTGGGGGGCGGAACCACCGGGAACTCCGCGAGGAGGCGCTGCTCGAGTTCCACCAGATCGGCGGGAAGGTCCATCCCGGTGGCGCGCATCTGGTTCAGTTCCTGGTGAACCTGCAGGTAGAGCTCATGCAGGTCTTCCGGCTGGTCGTTCATCTCGCCCAGGAGCATGCCGATCTGCGCCTTCAGTTGCTCGAATGCCATGATTCAAAATCTTCCTGTTGCCCTGCAGATCATCATAGACCGGACGGGGCCAGGTATCCAGTTTGGAACCATTCTTAAGTCCGAGTATTTTAGTCGGTTTTTGTTGACAGGATCTCGCCCGCTGCGTCATAAATCCGCCAAGCCGCATCGACTGTCACGGAGTTGCCCGATGTTCGCCACCCGCCGCCGCATCCTCGGTCTTGCCCTCACGCTTGCAGTCGTTTCAGGAGCGGGACATCAGGCGCGCGCCGAGGGCGTGGTTAATGTCTATACCTACCGCCAGCCCGAACTGATCAAGCCGCTGTTCGATGCCTTCACCGCCCGGACCGGCATCCAGGTGCGCGCCGTCTTCGCCGACAACGGCCTGGTGGAGCGCCTGGCGCAGGAGGGCCGCAACAGCCCGGCCGACCTGCTGCTCACCGCCGATGCCGGCCGCCTCGTCGAGGCGGCGGGCCGCGGCCTTGCCCAGCCCGTTACCGACCCGATGATCCTCGACAATGTGCCGGCCAACCTGCGCGACAAGGACAATCAGTGGTTCGGCCTCACCATGCGGGCCCGCGTGGTCTATGCCTCGCGCGAACGGGCGCCGATCACCGCCATCACCTATGAAGAGCTGGCGGACCCCAAGTGGAAGGGCAAGATCTGCATGCGGCCGGGCAACCACCCCTATAACCTCGGCCTCATCGCGGCGATGATCGCCCACAAGGGCGAGGACTATGCGCGCCAGTGGCTGCAGGGCCTGAAGGCCAATCTCGCCGTCAAGCCGTCAGGTAACGACCGCAGCCAGGCCAAGAGCGTCTATGCCGGGGAATGCGACCTGGCGCTCGCCAACACCTATTACATGGGCAAGATGCTGACCGACGAGAAGGAACCCGAGCAGAAGGAATGGGCCAAGGCGGTGAAGATCGTGTTCCCCACCTCGCCCGGCTTCGGCACCCATGTGAACATCTCCGGCATGCTGCTCACCGCCAATGCACCGAACAAGGACAATGCCCTGAAACTCATGGAATTCCTGGCCAGCGACGAGGCCCAGGCGCTCTATGCCAACGGCAATTTCGAGTATCCGGTGAACCCCAAGGTGCCGGCCAACGCGATCGTCACCTCGTGGGGCAGCTTCACGCCAGATACCCTCAACGTCGCCGAGATTGCCCGGCTGGAACCCGAGGCCTCCAAGCTGGTGGACGAGGTCGGGTTCAACGACTGACAAGCGCCCCCAGAGGCCGGGCCGCCGGCGTCTCCAGTCACGGATTGTAGATGCTTTCTTGGCAGGATTGGGCTATCATGCGAACGAATGGAGTTGACCATGCGTTATTCTTTGCTTGCTGCTTCCGCGCTACTCGCCGTGTCGTCCCTGCCCGCGCTGGCGGACCAGAATTTCATCCCGATGGGACAGGACTATGGCCTAGGCCAGGACGCCGCCCCGCCGCTGGACAGCGAACAGAGCAAGTTCAACGCACAGGTCGATATCTATCAGTCCGAGGTCTATAACCGGAACCTCGAGAAGAAGCAGTTCGACAGCAACATCTTCAATCTGACGAACGAGCAAAACCCGGGAAACCCGGGAGATAATACCCAGCTCGACTACTGAACCCACACCTGTTGACTGCGCGACGCCAGGGGCCGGTTTTCCGGCCCTTTTGCTTTGCGCCTAAGGCGCGGCCGGCACGGCGATGCGCACGGTCACCGGATAGTGGTCAGATCCTGCCGGCTCGCCAATCTGCTCGGCTTCCAGCTGCCGGATGCCGGGCGAAACGAAGATGTGGTCGATGGCGATCTGCGGCAACCCGGCCTCAGAGGGCCAGCTCGGCAGGTTGGTGAGGCGGGTCAGGTTGGCGCTGTCCTGCAGAACACCCAGAATGCGCGAAAAGGGCGTGGCGTTGAAGTCGCCCATCACCAGCCGTGGACCGGCGGTGCGCTCGATGAGCCTGGCGATCTCGGTCACCTCCCTGAACTGCGCCAGCGAGTGCGGAAAGCGGATGGTATGCACGCCAAACACTGTGAGCCCGCCGGCCTCCGGACCAAGCCTCACCCGGATGAAGGAAGGGCCCGCCCATTTGCCGCGCGATTCCGCATCGACGAAGGGCAGCTTCGAGAGCACGGCGAAATTGCAATAGTCCACCTCATAGCAATGGAACTGGTAGGGATAGCGGCCCTTGAGCTGATCGAGGATCGGCTTCTTGCCTGGTCCCATTTCGATGAGCGTGATGATGTCGGCATCAAGCCGTTCGATTTCCGCCTTCACCGCCGTGGCGTTCTGGTTGACCCAAAACGTGTTGAAGCTCGCCACCTTCAGTGCCCGCTCGCCGGACTGCAGCTGCCCGACCACATGCGGCTCACGGCTGGCCACATGCGGCCATGCCCCGATGGCCACGATGCCAAGCACCATCACCACGAAGGCGGTGAGCAGTTTCCCCCGCGGCATGACCATGCCGATCAGGAAGCCAACCGTCATCACCGCGAACTGCAGCGTGAAATGCGAGAAGACGTCGAAGGCGATCCACAACTGCCCAAGCCGCGATGCGGCAAGGCCGGCGAGGCCCAGCAGCAGGCCGAGCTTGCACTCGAACCCGCCAGTGGGCTTGCGTTTCCTGCGCGGGGCTTCCTCCTCCGGCTGCTCTGGCGTCTGCAACAGACTGTCAGCCGGCTCGGTCAAAAGCTACTCCACGTTCAAGATCAGAGAAGCCTGCTCTCCATGGGCAGGATCTGTTCGGGTGTACCAAAGCCGGGAAGCGCCTCAAAGCGTTTCTTCCACGCGGAGACGTTGGGGTATGGCGTCAGGTCGATGTTGGCTTCGGCGATGTAGCGCAGCACGCCATAGACGCCGACGTCGGCAATCGTCGGGCGCTTGGTGGCGATCCACTCGGACTTCGCAAGCTCGTTCTCGAGCATGGCCAGCGCGGCCTTGGCCTCGGTGTCATACATGACGCGCACCTCGTCGCCGAACTGGCGGAGACCGCGGGCCCTTGCGCGCAGGCGGAACACCGGCACGGCGAGCTTGTCCCAGTTCCAGAACAGCCATTCGCGGATGCGGTTCTTCTCGACGTCGGTCTTGCCGTCGAACTTGCGCAGCTCGTCCGCGAGGTGCTGCAGGATGGCCGCCGACTGCACGTAATAGACCTGCCCATCACGCAGCGCCGGCACCTGGCCATAGCGGTTCTTGACGACATAGTCGGGCTGCTTGTGCTGGCCCTCGCGCAGGTTCACGTGGAAGTAGGAGAAGGGATGCTTCGACAACGTCAGCATGAGACCCACCGTATAGGTCGGACCCGAGCCCAGCATGCCATAGAGCGTGAAGCGCTCCTTGTTGACCGGCCCTGATGACGAGGAGGTGGCGGCAGCAGGCTTCTTCGCGGCCGGCTTCTTGGCAGGCAACGGCTTGGCAGCAGGCTTCCTGGCCGCCGCCTTCTTCGGCTCAGCCTTCTTGGCAGCCTTCTTGGCTGTCTTCGCCATGTTTAACCCCTCCCGGCCCTTACACAATAAAACTCCGGGTACGGACTATAGCGGAGAAAAATCCGAAAGGAAAACTGAAACTAAACCACTGACCGAAATGGCAAAAGTGGCGCCGAAAACGGGTGTTTTCGCCAACCTGGAGCCACGACAACGCCTCAAAAAAGAACTTGAAGAAATAACTCAAGTGATTGTTTTAAAAACGAATTTTCTTGCAAGACAGGTCAGATTCCCAGCTTGGCCTTCAGCAAATCGCTCACCGCCTGCGGGTTGGCCTTGCCGCCGGTGGTTTTCATGACCTGGCCGACGAACCAGCCCAGCATGGTGGGCTTGGCCTTGACCTGCTCCACCTTGTCCGGGTTGGCGGCGATGATCTCGTCCACCGCCTTCTCGATGGCCCCGGTGTCGGTCACCTGCTTCATGCCGCGGGTCTCGACGATCAGGGCAGGCGAGCCACCCTCGGTCCAGACGATCTCAAACACGTCCTTGGCGATCTTGCCGGAAATGGTGCCTGCCGCGATCAGGTCAACGATCTCGCCCAGCTGGGCGGCGGAGACGGGAGTGGTCTCGACGGACTTTCCCTCCTTGTTCAGGCGGCCGAACAGCTCGTTGATGACCCAGTTGGCGGCCGCCTTGCCGTCCCGGCCCTTGGCCACCTGCTCGAAGAAGTCGGCCGAGGCGCGCTCCGAGGTCAGCACCTGGGCGTCATAGGCCGAGAGGCCATAGTCCTTGATGAAGCGGGCAATCTTTTCGTCCGGCAACTCGGGAAGCGTGGCCTTGATGTGGCCGATGAAGGCATCCTCGATCTCCAGCGGCAGGAGGTCCGGGTCGGGGAAATAGCGGTAGTCATGCGCCTCTTCCTTGGAGCGCATGGAGCGGGTCTCGCCCTTCCTGGCGTCGAACAGCCGGGTTTCCTGGTCGATCGTGCCGCCGTCCTCGAGGATGCCGATCTGGCGGCGCGCCTCGTATTCGATGGCCTGGCCCATGAAACGGATGGAGTTCACGTTCTTGATTTCGCAGCGGGTGCCGAATTCAGCCCCCGGGCGGCGGACCGAGACGTTGACGTCGGCGCGAAGCGAGCCCTGCTCCATGTTGCCGTCACAGGTGTCGAGATAGCGCATGATCTGGCGGAGCTTGGTCACATAGGCCTTGGCTTCGTCGGCCGAGCGCATGTCGGGCTTCGACACGATCTCCATCAGGGCGCAACCCGAGCGGTTGAGGTCGACGAAGCTCATGGAGGGGTGCTGGTCGTGGAGAGACTTGCCGGCATCCTGCTCAAGATGCAGGCGCTCGATGCCGACCTCGACGGAGCGACCGTCGACGTCCACATGAACCGAACCCTCCCCCACCACCGGCTGCTTGTACTGCGAGATCTGGTAGCCCTGCGGCAGGTCAGGGTAGAAATAGTTCTTGCGGTCGAACACCGAGCGCTTGTTGATCTGGGCCTTGAGGCCGAGGCCGGTGCGCACCGCCTGCTCGACGCAGAATTCGTTGATGACGGGCAACATGCCGGGCATGGCGGCATCAACCAGCGACACGTGGTCATTGGGCTCGCCGCCGAATTCGGCGGAAGCGCCCGAGAACAGCTTGGACTTGGCCAGCACCTGGGCATGAACCTCGAGGCCCAGGATGATTTCCCAGTCCCCGGTCGCTCCCTTGATCCAGTCCTTCTTCTCGGCCACGCGCTTCGCGGATTCCAACATGCTTCTCACCTCAGGATTGGCGCCTTGGTAGCCACTCGGGGCCGATGGTTCAAGACCCGTGCTTGGCCAGTTCCCGGCCGATGGAGCGGGCCAGCCACAGGGCGCCCGCAGCCAGCAGCCCGACCACGGCCATGAAGCCCGGATTGAGCGCCGCCAGGTCCCAGCCATGCTTCCAGGCCTCGATCACCAGCACCAGCGCCAGAAAGGCTGCAATGGCCAGGACACCCCAGCGCAGGAGCTTCATCAGGACAATGGCGAGTGGCGACATGGCTTCCTTGTCATGGCTTCAATTCGGGAGCGGGGGTTTTCCCGACCCTCTCCGCATGCTAGCCCCTCAACCCTAACATTGGCGTGGCATGATGTCGAAATCCAAACCCGATCTTTCCGCCCTTTCCCCCGAGACCCGCCTGGTGGCGGCGGGCCGCGACTATGCCGAGCACGGCTTCGTCAACCCGGCAGTCTACCACGGCTCCACCGTGCTGTTCCCGAACACGGCGGCACTGAGCGACCGCAACCAGACCTATGTCTATGGCCGGCGCGGCACGCCCACCTCGCGGGCGGTTGAGGAAGCCGTGGCGCTGGTCGAGGGCGGGCACAATGCCAAGATGCTGCCCTCGGGCCTTGCGGCGGTCTCGACCGCCCTTCTCGCCTTCCTGAAGGCGGGCGACCACCTGCTGATGGTCGACACGGTCTATCAGCCGGCGCGGCACTTCTGCGACGGGCTGCTGAGGGGGCTGGGAATCGAGACCACCTACTACGACCCGCTGGTCGGCCGCGGCATCGCCACGCTCATCCGCCCCAACACCCGCGTGGTCTATGCCGAGTCTCCGGGCTCGCAGACCATGGAGGTTCAGGACATTCCGGCCATTGCAGAGGCGGTCCACAAGGCGGGCGCACTGCTCTTCATCGACAACACCTGGGGGGCGGGCCATTACTTCAAGGCCTTCGAGCATGGCGCCGACGTTTCGATCCAGGCGGCCACAAAATATCTGGTCGGCCATTCGGACGCGATGATGGGCACCGTGACCTGCAACAAGGACACATGGGAGCCGTTCAAGGAGGCCTATGAGCAGATGGGCCAGTTCGCCGGGCCGGACGACATGTACCTGACGCTGCGCGGCATCCACACCCTCGACGTGCGACTCGAGCGCCACATGAAGAACGCCATGAATGTCGCCGAGTGGCTGCGCGGGCGCGCCGAGGTGGAGACAGTGCTCTACCCCGCCCTTTCCAACGCGCCGGGCCATGAGCTGTGGAAGCGTGATTTCCGCGGCGCCTGCGGGCTGTTTTCGGTGGTACTGAAGCCCTGCTCGGAGACGGCCACGGCGGCCTTTCTCGACCGGCTCTCGCTGTTCGGCATGGGTTACAGCTGGGGTGGTTTCGAGAGCCTGGTGGTGCCCTTCAAGCCGCACCGCACGGCGACGCGCTGGCAGCCGGAGGGCTATTCACTGCGCCTGCACATCGGGCTCGAGAACCCCGATGACCTCAAGGCCGACCTCGCGGAAGGCTTCACGGCGCTGAATTCCGCCTCTTGAAAAAAGCGGACTTCCTTCCTATCTAGGGGAAACGATGGTTCGGAGAGTGAAATGACGAGAATTTTGCAGTTTCTTGCAGCCGTGATGGTGGTTCTGGGGATTTCTGCCCCCGCCATCGCCCAGCAGCTGGCGGACGATCCGCAGCTGATTTTCCAGAAAACCACGGTGTGGCGGATGCTCTCCCCCGACGCCACACTGGACACCTATGTGATTGACGATCCGCTGGTGGAGGGCGTTGCCTGCTACTTCACCGTGCCGCGCGTGGGCGGCTGGAAGGGCTGGGCCGGCTTTGCCGACGAGAGCTCCGTCACCTCCATCGCCTGCCGCCAGGTGGGGCCGATCAAGATCACCGCCAAGTTCTCCCAGGGCGAGGAGATCTACCGCGAACGCCGCTCGCTGTTCTGGAAGAAGATGCAGATCGTGCGCGGCTGCGACCCCAAGCGCAATGTGCTGGTCTATCTCTCCTACACCGACCGGCTGATCGAGGGTTCGCCGCAGAACTCGACCTCAACCGTGCCGGTGATGCCGTGGGGCACGGAACAGGCGCCGAAGTGCGGGGATTTCGTCAATCCTTGAGCGGCTAAACGCGTTTTGCCAAACAAGGCTGGGGGCGCCTCTGCGTGCTTCCATCAGATTTCAGGCTTTTCCGCCAGTCTTGCATGCATATCGGATGGGCTCGGGAGCAGGACGCCGCCATGGCGGTGCGAGGGAACGTGACAACGGAAATCTATCAGATCTTCTACAATGAGGAGACCAGAGGGGCACTCGATCCCGGCTTTATCCCGCTCGACAATTCCAGGAGCGAGCATCCGGACTGGCTGGAATTCTGGGTCATCCTGAACTTCCTCCAAACCCACGAACTGCGTGATGACCGCTGGTATGGCTTCGTGTCTCCCAAGTTCAGCCATAAGACCGGCTGGGATTCCAAGTTCGTACACGACACGGTCCAGCGCAACGACGGTAAGTCCGATGTCGTTCTGTTTTCTCCCTTCATCGATGAACTGACCATCTACCAGAACACATTTGAACAATGCGAGTGGTGGCACCAGGGTATCCTCGCCACCTGTCAGACGGCGATCACAAAAATGGGTGCCTGCTACGATGCGGAAAAATCGGTCGGCACATTGTACAATTCTGTCTTTTGCAACTATGTCGTCGCAAGATCGTCCTACTGGCGAAACTGGCGTGACCTAGCCGTCCGTCTTTTTGATCTGGCTAAGCATGATGTGTGGGGTGTTGCCGCATTGAACGCATCCAGCATCCATGACCAAAAAAGCCTGCCGATTAAGCTGTTCGTCCAGGAGCGCCTGACGTCCATCATCCTGGCCGATGGACGTTTCAGGACATATGTGCCGCCTGAAAACCTGGCGTTCTCTCGCTACGAAGGCGCGAAACGCGAGTTTCTCGTAACCTGCGAGTATCTCAAGCAGACATACGCCACGAGCGGTGATCCGTATTACTTAAGCGCCTTCAAGGAACTGAGGTTCGCTCATTACGCCCATGGCTTTTATCTCGGTTGACTGCTCTACGCCGCAGTGACTGTCACATCCCCGGCTCGATCGGCAGTACGACTTCGCCGCCCGCGTCCACCCAGTCCTTGAAGGCGCCAAGATTGAAGACCTTGTCGTAGCCCAGGTCCTTGAGCGTCCGGCCCGACAGTGCCGAGCGCCCGCCCGAGGCGCAGTAGACGATGACAGGCTTCGCCCTGTCGAACTTCTTGTCGTGATAGGGCGACTCGGGGTCGGCGCGGAACTCCAGCATGCCGCGCGACACATGGACGGCCCCTTCCACTCGGCCGCTCTTTTCAACCTCCGGCGCATCGCGCACGTCGATGACGAGCGCGCCGTTGCGGATCATGTCCCGCGCCTCCGCCGGGGTAATGCGCGGGACGGCGGCATTCGCCTCCGCAATCATCTGCTTGACGCTTGTGGCCATCGAGAACGCCCTCCTCTGTACTCGCGCCCCGACGCTAACCCCGAAGTCTACGCCTGACAAAGGCGGTTCCTGCATGCATGGCCCACGCGGGCGGAATGAAACAAAATTTCATTGCATTCAAGGAAGGCCGCAGTCATTGCGCAGCGACTGGACATGTGCCGCAGTGAGACCCACTTTCCCAGGGGCACATTATACTCAATCCGGCGCCGTGCCGCAGGTTGCAGCACCGCGGAAGTGAGACAGGAACAGGACTTCACATCAAGCGCGCGACACTCTTCACCGGCCCCGGCATGGCGTTGCCATCGACCCCAAGGGCCGCATCGTGGGCGGTCCTACGGCAGCACGCCCGGCTTGAACATGTCGGCGAGATCGTTGGCGGTCTTGACGGAGGCCAGCTGCGGCAGGCCGAAGATGCGAGCAATGGTCTTCAACACTGAGCGGTGGGAGTATGCCGCCTTGCTTTCATAACCCTCCTTCACGCCAGCGCCCGCTGCGTAGAACGGAAGCTTCAGACCTCTCTGCCCCTCGTCCCACACCACGAAGACCACGGCATCATTCTGCTTCGCCCAGCCAACAACCGGCGGCAGGAAGGCGTTGAGGAAATCATCTCCGATTGCCACGGCGTTGCCACCGCAGCTCGGGCCACCGTGCATGTCGTGGCAGAGGTTGGGGGTGATGAACACATAGCTGGCGAGCTTGCCCGACTGCATGTCACCCAAGAAGCGGCCAAGCTCGCGGGTGTGGGCGATGCAATTGGCGTTGTCCCTGTCTGGCGGCGCGCCGGCCACATCGGCGAAATAGACGAAGGGATTGTGCTTGGCCACATAGTGACCGGCGCTGCGAACGGGACAGGTGCCCGTCGTCTTCGGGTCGATGTCTTCCTGATAGGTCATCCAGCTGCGCTTGGCGGCCTCGATCTGCGTGACCAGATGCTCGGTGCTGCGCGTCCAGTTCGGCTTGCCGAAGAGATAGCTGCAGCTCTTCAGCGGATCATTGTCGCAAGTGAAGGTGGTGTCGGCGAAGGTGTTGGTGCCGGCCTCCATGGCGATGTAATGCGGCTGGCTGTTGTAGGCCGAGAGCTCATCGGCGAAATTTGTGGCGCGCGCGGCCCCGGCGGCAAGCGGCCCGTTGAGGTAGGGAGCATCCTTCGTGTTGCCATAGATGTAGCCGCGGCTGTTTCCGGCCGTCTTGCCAGCATCCTTGTTCTCCATGGCAATGACGATGACATGCCGGGGCGCCGCAGTGGCGCCTGCGTGCAGCGCCACAAGGCAGGCCAGGGTCGCGAGGAACCGTTTCATGCACATGCTGGCGGAGCCTTTTTGAGAGTGACCTGCCACTGAAGTCTGATCAAGCAGCTTTTAAAGCAGAGGCGTGGGCCTCAGAGCAATTCCGATTGCACTTACAGTCGCATCATAAGGGATGAACGTGTTGTCTTCGGAGCCAATCAGGTTGAGCAGCTTCGGATGAACAAACAGTTTTTCCCTCGTACCATCGATTTCGGATAGAACGCCTAGATCTGCCAATCTCCGCAAGTAGGTGGATGCGGTTTGCCTCTGGGCAATTCCAGCGACCACCACATCGCTGATCCGGCAATAGGGGAATCGGAAGATGAGATCGATCAGCTTTTCACGGCCTATGGCTGGATTGGCCTGGGAGACGAACTCCTTTGTATGTGCAGACAGATTGTTAATCGCGTCGATCTTTGCCGTCGTCCATTTGGCGGTTTCGGCGATACCTCTCAGAATGTACAAGACCCACGGTTCCCATACGTGGTCTCGGGTCACCTGCTGCAGAAGGTCGTAATATTCCGCCCTGTTGGCTATGATGAAGCGGCTGAGGTAGAGGATCGGCAAGTTGAGCAGGCCTTCCTTGATGAGCAATAGGCTGTTGATTACCCGGCCCGTGCGACCGTTCCCGTCTGTGAAGGGATGGATCGCCTCAAACTGATAGTGAGAGACAGCGAGCCTCACGAGAGGATCTAGACCATCCTCCGCATGAATGAACTGCTCCCAGTTGGCCATCATGTCGCGCAGCAGTTTCTCTCCCGAAGGAGGCGTATCGACCTTTGCCTGGGTGGCACTGTTGACCAACGTTGTGCCAGGCACCGACCTCACCCGCATCTCGACGCCCTTGATCGTGGAGCAAATGTGCTCGGCAGTGCGGGTGCTGATGGGATGGTCGCCGAGCGTCTTGTAGCCTTCGAATAGAGCACGGCTGCAGCGCAAGGCTTCCTTTGTTGCTGGGTCCGCCTGATCTTCGCTGCCCACGTTGCGGAAGAGCTTGTCGGTCGTGGTGACGATGTTCTCGATCTCTGAACTCGCCTTGGCTTCAAGGAGAGGCAGCGTGTTAATCAGCATCCCCTGATTGGGAATTCGATGCGCCGCCTGCTTCAGCTCACCCAGCGAAGACCTGGCGTCGATGCATAGTTTGAGCACCGCCCTGGTCTCCAACTCCTCATTTGGCGGGAGGGCTGGCAACTCGTTGCATGGGGCGCTCGGGTTCCACGATGGCATGTTCGACACGCTCCAGAGATTATGTCGATTTGGACCGGGAAAATCGACACCTGGTCGGTGTAATGTCGAAGGCACGTACACAACAAGAGCGTTATGCCGATTTGGAGATATGAAATCGACATAACACCAAACTGTTTTTAGGATGCTTCGACCCTTGCCGACCGCAATTGGACCCGAAACTATCTTGGTAAATCAAGTGGAAAAACAAAACTTAAGCTATTGATAAGATTGGCGACCCCGGTTGGATTCGAACCAACGACCTAGCGCTTAGAAGGCGCTTGCTCTAGTCCAGCTGAGCTACGGAGTCCTGGCCTGCTCAATGCGTCCAGTTGACGGACCGGCCGAACTTGAAATTGTCGGAGTAGGACTTCTTGATGAAGCGTGCGACCGGGTTCACCGGCAGCACGTGATAGGCCAGCCCCTCGCGCTCGCAGTAGGCGATGGCCTCTTCCTTGGTGTCGAAGGTCAATTTCAGCTGCTGCCGGGTGTCAGCCGAAGATGTCCAGCCCATCAGCGGGTCGACGGTGCGCGGCGCCGTCGCATCAAACTCGAGCAACCAGTTGTCAAAATTCGCCTTGCCGGACTGCATGGCGCTGCGGGCAGGCTTGTAGATGCGGACGGGCATGGGCTCTGTTCTCTCTCATCGCTCTGGCGGGAGGCCGGTGGTCGGGGTGGCGAGATTCGAACTCACGACCCCCTGCGCCCAAGGCAGGTGCGCTACCAGACTGCGCTACACCCCGAATACGGGCCTCCGCTGGGAGAGGCTCTTACCGAGATTAGCTTGCCGGAGCAAGGCTCAGGGGGAAGGCGCCCCGGATTCTTCGGCATTGTTGAACAGGCGGTGGTAGACCACGTCCCCTGCCCGGATGTCCTTTGCCTTGGCGGTGCCGCCGGGAAGCTCGAGCACGGCCAGCACGGGCTCCGTGATGCCGATCGTGTCGAGCGACTTCGGCACCGTGTTTTCGGCGACATAGGCGATGGTGCCGTCCGTCCGGATGAACAGCATATCGAGCGGGATGTAGGTGTTCTTCATCCACATCGAGACCGGGCGGGGCTCACCGAAGTCGAACAGCATGCCGTGGCCCTCCGGCAGGCGCTGGCGGAACATCAGGCCACGCTCACGCGTCAGGTCGGTATCGGCTATCTCCACCGTGAACATGGTGGCATCGCCGTCCGTCGCGATGGTCAACGGCTCAATCTTGGTCAGCGCCTCCTCGGCACGCAGGCCGGTCGGCAAAAGCGCCAGCAGGGTACAGAGAAAAAGTGTCAGGACATGGCGTTTCATGGCCCCCAAGTCTTTCCCTCTCAATTGTTGCGGATTTTGGGCTACTGGGTGTGGGCCGGGCCGCCTTCGAGCGTCAGGCGCACTTCCGCAGCCATCTTGCCCTTCGGGCCATCACCGAAACGGATATAGATCCAGCTGTCCGGCTGCAGGTCGGCGATCGCCGTCTTGCGCAGGGTTTCCATGTGAATGAAAATATCCGGTGCGCCTTCGCCCTCGGAGGCGAAGCCGAAGCCGCGGGCCCGGTTGAACCACTTTACCCTGGCACGGGTCCATGCGCTGGACGGCGTGACCGTGGTGTGGGTCCGGGGACGGCGCTCGACGGGATTGATGGCAGTCGAGGGATCGACGGCAAGCACGCGCAGGCACTGATAGCCCTTCTGGCGGGCCACGGCCTCGCAGATGACACGGGTGCCTTCCAGCGGCGCATCATAGCCGTCACGCTTCAGGCAACTGAGGTGAAGCAGCACATCCTGCATGCCATTGTCGGGGATGATGAAGCCGTAACCACGACCCACATCGAACCACTTCACGAGCCCGCTCACCTGCACGATGCGAATGTTGCTGTCGAGCGCGTCGGCCTGTGAAGTTACCGTATCGCTCTTCAATTCGCCGCTCACCGCCATGTCACCAACTCTGTCCCCGGTGCGGCCCACTACATACTGCCCTGCCGCTAATCCGCCCCAATCTGCGCAAATCCGTGGCGTTTGTACAGCCCTGCAAAACGCCCTGTGTGGAAAACCACAGTCGGCGATTGCGGATTTCAGGTGGTGTGGCCCCGCGGCATCATGCACGCCGCCGCAAAGACCCGCAATCACAGTGGATTCACGCGAACCAAAAGAGATGAAGCCGAGATCATCGGCGGCAGCGGCGAGGCACAGCCACAGGGCCGCCTGATGCGCTGCAACGCACGCCGCAGCGCGCATTGCAGTGCGCAATGCGAAAACCACGACACGATCGCCGAATCACCGGGGTTGCAACTGCGCCATCACGCCATCGAGCACGGGGCCGGAATCGGCCTGGATCACGAGGTCGGCCAGGCCGTCGAGTCCTGTCGCCTCGCGGTTGAGGATGACAAGCGTCGTGCGGTTCTGCTTGGCCAGAACCGGGAAGCCCGCCGCCGGAAACACCTGCAGCGACGAACCAATGGAGATGAACAGGTCGGCATTGAGTGTCGCAGCGCGGGCATCGGCCATCTCCTGCTCCGGCATCGACTGACCAAAGGAAATGGTGGCGGATTTGACAATGCCATCGCAGGCCGTGCAGGCCGGTGCCCGGCCCGTTGCGGCGATGGTCTCGCTGACCCAGTCGATCTCATGGCGCAGGCCACAGGACAGGCACTTGGCATAGGTGCCATTGCCATGAATCTCGATGATGCGGTCGGCGGGGATGCCGGATAACTGGTGCAATCCGTCAATGTTCTGGGTGATGATGTGGGAGACGTGGCCCCTCTCCATCAACCGCGACACTGCCCGGTGGCTGGGGCCGGGTTCGGCCCTGGCGATGGTCTCGCGGATCATCAGGAACCGCCGCCAGGCCTCGAGGCGGGTGTCCGCGGAGGCCAGGAACTCGCTGTAATCGATGGGCTTGTACCTGGTCCAGAAGCCGCCCGGCGAGCGAAAGTCCGGGATTCCGCATTCGGTGGAGATGCCCGCCCCGGTGAACACCACCGCGCGCCGCGCGCGCTGGACCAGCCCCGCCAGTTCATCTATCTGTTGTTCAAACAAAAGGTGACCCCATGAAATATCTCCACACCATGATCCGCGTCTCCAACCTGGAGCAATCGCTGGACTTCTTCATCAACAAGCTCGGCTTTGTCGAGCAGCGCCGCTACGAGAACGAGAAGGGCCGCTTCACGCTGGCCTTCGTCGCGGCCCCCGAAAGCCCGGACGCGCCGGTCGAACTCACCTACAACTGGGACCCTGAAGTCTATACCGGCGGCCGCAACTTCGGCCACCTCGCATTGGGCGTCGACAACATCTACGACTACTGCGCAAGCCTGCAGAAGCAGGGCATCACCATCAACCGTCCCCCGCGCGACGGCCGCATGGCCTTCATCAAGACGCCTGACGGGATCTCGATCGAGCTTCTGCAGAAGGGCGACGCGCTGCCGGTGGCCGAGCCCTGGGCCTCGATGCAGAACACGGGCACGTGGTGAGGCGCACCGTCTCTTCCCGGGTCACCCTCCACTCTGATCATCGCCGGGATTGACCCGGCGATTGTTTTTCGCGTTCACCGAAAAGGATATCCGGGACGAGCTCCGGCATGATGAAGGAAGGATCGTCAATCACCAGATCCCCGCCACCTCATACGCCTCGTCCATTCCCGGCCAGGGCGGCATGGTGACGCCGACGCAGTGCAGAGGTTCATCGCCGTCATTGCGGAACTGAAAGTGCGCACCCACCGGAATTGCGATGGAAATTCCCGGCCGCAGTTCCACCGTAACGTCATCACCGTCGAACTTGCGCCATATGCGGCCGCGTCCATGGGTGCAGAGCCACACCTCCTCCACGCTGTGGTGCGCCACAGCCTTCGAAATGGCACCAGGCGGCAGCGTGAACTGCGCCATTGAACCGCGCGACGTGGCGGCAAGGATGCGCACCTCTGAGCCATCAGGTGCCGTGACGTCCGGGTGCAGGGAGCGCTGGAGGGTTTGCAGGCTCATGCCATCAAGTGCCCGCCATTGACCTCGATCACCTGCCCGGTGACATAGCCACTCGCTGCGTCGCTGGCGAGATAGAGGAAGGTTCCGGCACAATCCTGCGCCAGCCCGAGGCGCTGCATGGGAATGGTCTTGCGCGTCGCGTCGCGCTTGGCCTCATCCGAGAAGCGGTCATGGAAAGCGGTGTGGATCGTTCCCGGCGACACGCAGTTGACGCGCACGCCATTGCCGACGAGTTCCTTGGCCAGCGTCTTGGAGAAGGCCGAGACGAAGGCCTTGGCCCCGGCATAGACAGCACCCCCAGGGCTCGCGCCGTTGCGCGCCGCGATCGACGTCACATTGATGATGTTGCCCGAGCCCTGCGCCTTCATCAGCCGCGCCGCGAGGCGGCAGCAGTGAATGAGCTGGCGGCAGTTCAGGTCGAAAACCCTGTCGATGAAATCATCGTCGACATCGACAACCGGCACGCGCGCAACGAGGCTGCCGGCATTGTTGACCAGCACGTCGATGCGGCCGAAGCGCGCGATGGCGGCGTCCATCAGTTTCTCACCTGCTCCCTTTTCGGTCAGGTCCAGCTTCAGCGTGGCGATTCCAGCCCTTTCGATCACCATCAATTCGGCGCCGCCGCCCAGATACTGTGCGAAGACCCTTGCCCCCGCCGCGGCGAAGGCCAGCGAGGCCGCGCCGCCGATTCCGGTGACGCCACCCGTCACAACCACAACCTTGCCTTTCAGATCGTCCAGCATCGCTTCCCCGTCTTTTCACTCACACGAACAATCAGGATCATGGAGCGGTCCTCCCCCCGGAGGCAAGCACCAGAACGCTTCATGCTATACTGACGACGCATATCTTCTCCGCCTCATCGCCCTGCTCTTCGCTCGCCTTCGGCTGCGGAGACAGGCGCCTGGCCGACGTTGCGGCTGCCGCCGCTACTCCGGATAGTTGCCGTCGCTGCCGGCGGGCGTGGATTTGAACAGGATGAACATCAGCACATTGCCAGGTTCACTGCTGGCATCGCTGCGGATGGCGCCAACCTCGCCATGGACGGCGCTCGCATACTCCGCAACCACCTCGCCGAAGCTGTTGCGCTGGATGACCACCGTCTGCCCCGCGCTGACCCGCTCGTTGAGCCTCACCAGATGTTCGATGAAGCCGCCGTGGCTGGCAATGACCGGAAAGGCATTGTCTCCGATAAAGACATTGGCATCAACCGATGTACGCCCCACGGAACCCGCGACCACGCCATAGTGCTTCAGCACGTTCATTGTGCCTTCCACAAAGGGCGCAATGAGTGTCGCATCGAGGATGCGGGCCGCCCCAACCTCGGGGCAGATGCTGGGAATGCCGACATCCGTGAAGGCATTGTGAAGGATGCCTGGATAGGCAGGCGTGTCCCACACCTGGCGGATGGGATAGAGATCGATGATCGTCCCGACCTCCGGCAGTTGCCGGTTGCCGATGATGAAGTCGCTGCATTCAAGACCCGTCGTGCCGGTGTGAAAGTCGATCGCCACGTCGGAGTTCGGCCTCAGCAGCCTGTTGAACAGCAGGCCGGCCTGGCGGGTGGCGGCATTGGTGCCGTTTTCATTACCAGGCCATTCACGGTTCATGTCGACGAGGTCGATACCGCGCCCCTAGTTCAGCCAGCGCCGCTGCATGCCCTCCAATGCCGGCCGGGCGATGTCGAGAACAGCCATCACGCTGCCGGACATGTTGCCCGGGTCGAGTTGGTCCATGACCATCTGGACCGTGCGGATCGAACTCATCTCGTCACCGTGGACGCCGCTGGTCAGGGTGATGCGCTTGCCGGGCTTCACACCTTTCGCCACGATGACCGAGACGTACCAATGCTGCCCGGTCGGCATCTGCACGCCCTGGAAGTAGAGAAGATGCTTGCGGCCGGGCTCGAGGTCGGCGATGTCCAGCGTACTCACCACCTTTTTCCCCTGGATCACGTCACCGGTATAGACAGTGCCAGCCACCGACGCCGCGGCGGCATCGCCTGCCCCAACCACTGCTGCGAGTGGCGAAACGATGAGGGTGCGCCGGTCAAGAACCGGAGAAAAGTCGATTGGCACGATCAGAATTCCTCGATGACGAACATGGAGTGTGAAGACCTATGAGGCCTTGTCCTTGCGGCGCCTGGCCATGGCGCCGATGATCGTGGTGATGGCTGGCAGCACCAGACCCGACATGGAGCCGCCGCCCAGCCCGCCCATCAGCGGCGCTGACCTGACCTCGGTCTCGATCGAATCCGCGGCCATGTCGCGGATCTCCTCGGCCAGTGCCATCTCAGGCCCGGGCTTGACGAAGGTGGCGATGGCCAGCGCCACCGCGGCGAGTGCGAGGTTGATCAGCCCGAGACCCGCCGGCGTCCATACCGGCCCCCACAGCGGCAACAGCCACGCGAACAGGCCCATGTTGATGAACACCAGGCCAAGCCCAGCAAAGAGCAGCGCCAAGCCTACAAAGGCCGAGCGCTTCATGGCAAAGGAGAGCTTGGCCTGCAGCATCAGCAATTCGCCGCGCACGATGAGCCGGATGTGGCGCGAGAGGTTGTTGAGGGTCATGTCACGATGTCCTTAATGCGCCGTGAGGCGGCCAATGACGATACCAAGCGCCAGCGCTCCGGCAACGGTTGCCACCGGATGCTCCGCGATGGTGTCCTCGGCGTTCTCCAGCAGGTCCTGGACGAGGCGGTTGAGTTCCGCGATCTGGTCATGGATGCCACCCGCGGCAGCCGTCTCTCCGGCGGGTGGAATCCCAGCCTCGCGCAACCGCGAAAGTTCAGCCTTGATCTCGTCGAGTTCTGTCCGCAGCGTCTTGCCGAGTGCCATGGCGAGTTCCTCTCTTGCTGGCCCGGGCTTGGTAACTGTTCTCTGAACGCCTGACCGGACATTTTCGTGATGCGATTGTAAGCACTTTAATACCTTTGTGGAAAGCTTAGCTCATTGCAGGCGGCGGCCCCAGTGGCCGAGGCATCAAGCCGCTCCGCCCGCCGGTATGCCCCGGCATCACTCCCGCGCCATGCGGCAGGCCCCGAATCCGCCTGCCTTCGACCTGCAGGACCCCATGACAGCTTACGCTCTCACGGACGCCGATCCCCGACCCGCGCCCATCGAGGTGTGGGATCAACAGCGCCTCGCAAGCCTCCTCGCTGATGTCGGGGAAGCGGGCTTGCGCGACATCCTCCGGCTGTTCCTGGCCGACATGCCCGTTCTGCAGTCGCAGCTTGCGGCCGCCATATCGTCAGGCAATGAGCGCGCCGCGCTGGCGGTGCTGGCGGAAGTTCTGGATTCCGCCGAGGCGCTGGGGCTCACCGTTCTGGGCGCCCTCGTCCGCGATCTGCGCAGGGGCCCGCTGGCCCCCGCAAACCCCGGCCTGCTCGCCCATGAAGTGGCGCGTATCCGCTTCATACCAACAGTCAGTCTTGCTTCCAGGGATTATACGATGCGCGCGAAACTTTCCGTCCTGATCGTCGATGAGAACAGAACCAACCTCGCCCTCATGGACATGCTTGTACGCAAGCTGCCCGATTGCGTCACCCAGTTGCAGACCGATCCGCACATGCTGCTCGCCAACCTCCACCGCCTAGACTACGACATCGCTGTCTTCGCCGGCCGCATGGTACCGATCGACGGCATCGAACTCGCGCTCCGCCTCAAGGGTGAGCCGCGCTTGAAGGACAAGCCGATCCTGCTGGCCGTGGACGAGGCCGACACCGGGATTTGGTCACGCGCCGCCGATGCCGGCATCACCGAGGTGCTCGGCAAGCCAATCAACCCTGTCGATTTCCGCGCCCGCATCCAGAGCCTCACGGGCCATCGCGACGGCGCTGGCCCGCATGTTTTGCCATGGGACGCTCCCGCCTCCACCCCGACGGACACCACCGCGCGCGAGGAGGACTACATCGCAACGCTGGTCAGGGTCGCCGCCGTCCGCGACCGCGTTCCGCCGCTGCACAGCCAGCGCATGGGACGTTTCTGCTCGATCCTCGCGCACAACCTGGGCCTGTCAGAGGATTTCTGCCGTGACATGCTTTACGCCGCGCCGCTGCATGACATCGGCAAGGCCGGCCTGACCGACACGCTGCTGCGCAAGTCCGGCTTCCTGTCACTCCAGGAGCGCAGGGAAATGGAAGAGCACACCCGCATCGGCCACGCGATGCTAAAGGGCAGCCGATCCAAGGTTTTCCAGAAGGCCGCCGACATCGCACTCACCCATCATGAGCGCTGGGACGGTTCAGGCTATCCGCAGCGGCTGAGGGGAGAGCAGATCCCGCTTTCCGGCCGCATCGCGGCGGTTGCTGACGTGTTCGACGCACTAACCAGTTTCCGCACCTACAAGACCGCCTGGTCCCTCGCCAATGCCTTCACCTATCTCCGAGACAATGCCGGCGAGCAGTTCGATCCGGCCTGCGTTGCGGCCTTCGACAGTGCACGAGAGGAAATCGTCGCGGTCATGCGAGCCATGCCCGACCCTGATGATGGCACCGCCGACGCGGCCTAGGCCGGCCCGATGGACATGGCCCTGAGGACCGTTGCCCCGGCATCCGCAGCGACCTCCGAAGCTGCGCGTTGACGGAAATCTCCAGTCTGCTAACGTACACGACGGGAACGGAAGCGACGTCGGGGGGCTTGAGCCATGACGCATACGCGTGAACGTGCCGCATCAAGACCGACTTTCATTCACACACTCTGCCTGGGCCTCGTCCTGTGGCTGGCACTGGCTTTTTCTCCTGGTGTACCCCGCGCCTTTGCCGACAGTCTCTGTTCCGCACCAATAAACAGTTGTGGATGCGCCACATGCGGCTGCGGAACGACGACTGTCACGCCGGCATGCCCCGCAGGCCAGCAGCCATATGATGACTATTGCCTGCCCGCCTGCCCCGATGGCTGGCTGCGTTACCCCGGCTATCCCGGGCTCTGCACGCCCCCCTGCGAGCACGGCTGCCCGGAAGGCAATGAGCAGGTGCCACTGCCGCAGTGCCCTGACGGCTACCACCGCGACCTGCAGAATCCCGATGACTGTGTGCCCGACTATGACCGGACGCAGGACGACTGCCCAGCCGGCATGGTGCTTTCGCCCAACACGCTGCAGTGCGTGACCGAATGTCCGGACGGCACCTATCGTGACGGCCAGGGCCTGTGCCGCAGCTACTATCAAGATCCCTGCCCCACCAGCTACACGCGTGACCCGCAGTCCGGCCAATGCGTGCCGCCCGGCAACTGGCCGCCAGGCTACCAGTGGATCTGCCTGCCCAACTGCCCGCCCGGAACGCTGCGCGACTTCGACCACCCGACGCGCTGCATACCGCCACCGCCGCAGTGTCCCGAGGGCTATGAGAACTACAACGGCCGCTGCCTGCCGCCCTGCGAACAGGGAACACAGCGCGATCCGTATGGATACTGCGTGCCACAGCAGTGCCCGGATGGGACCTACACCAACCTGCGTGGCCAGTGCGCACCACCCGAATGCCCACTCGGCTACGACACGTTGCAAGGCCAGTGCGTGCCGCCTTGCGACCAGGGTTTGACGCGAGACGAAAACGGCCGCTGCGTGCCGCCCGATGCGGGTTGCCCGCAAGGCTGGGAAAGCTTCCGCGGCACCTGCCTGCCGCCTTGCCCGCAGGACTATACGCGCGACCGTCAGACCGGCAGCTGCCTGCCGCCGGACAATGGCTGCCGCCAGGGCCAGGAGCAGTATCGCGGCCAGTGCGTGCCGCTATGCCAGACCGGGCAGCTGCGCGACGCCAAGGGCCGCTGCGTGACCCCCGGCTGCCCGCAAGGCACGGAAACCGTCCGCGGCAAGTGCCTGCCCTTGTGCCGCAAGGACCTCGTGCGCAAAAGCGACGGCAGCTGCGGCTGCCCGCAGGGCGAGACGCTGGTCAACGGCCGTTGCCTGCCGCCCTGCGACCAGGGCCAGGTGCGCGACAACAATGGCCGCTGCGTGACGCCGTCCTGTCCCAACGGGCAGGAGCGCGTGCGGGGCAAGTGCGTGGCGCAGTGTTTCGCCGGGACCATCCGCGACACTCGCGGCCGCTGCGTCTGCCCGAAGGGTACGCAGATGTCGGCCGCCGGGCGCTGCGAGAAGGTCAGCTATGAGCAGCCCTGCGGCACGGGCTACCACAGCGACGGCAATGGCAACTGCGTGCCTGACCGCCGCGTGCGGACGCAATGTCCGGACGGCTGGCACTACAGCAAGAAGCGCTTCACCTGCGTGCCTGACAAGCAGGACCAGCCGAACGTCACACAGCCGCGCCAGCCCAACCTGCAGCTTGATCCCAACACGCTGCAGCTTCTGCAGCCGCAGCGAAGCAAGAAGGGCACCAACGATACGGGCGGCAACATCCAGCAGTCATGCCCCAAGGGCTTCGTGCCCGACGGCAATGGCAGTTGCGTTCCCGGGTAAGCCCGTCAAGAACGTGAAAACGGCGCGGGGCTGGCCCTGCGCCGTTTTTATTTGAATGTTCTGCGAGCCTCAGAAATAGACGATCACGTAGCCACCGCCGGACTTCTGATAATAATTTCCGCCACAGTAATAGAGGCGGTAGCCGTAGTAGCTGCCAAGCGGGCAGCCGTGCGGAATGGTGGCGTAATAGGCGCCGCGGCGGCGAATGGTACGGCGCGTGGTGCGGCGAGCCACACCTGCAACGCTGCCCGGCGTCGCCGGACGCCCGACGACGGCGCCGGCCTCGTTGATGAATCCAAAGAGCGAGGGCACGCTATTCTGGCCGGCGGGCGGCATTTCGCCGAGGCCAAATGTCAGCGCCACGGCGGCAAACACGGCAAGCTTGATCTTCTTCATGGGAACGTCCTTGTTGTGGGGCGGGAATCGGGAGTGATCCCGTCAGTCGTGAGGTCTTTTTGAGCCACCGTGTCCGGCAGTTCAATAAGTGATAACCGTTAGGCGGGAATGGAATTCCGCATTTCTGCTCGCCGCCCGCACAAATACGACCTACCCGCGATGCGGTAATAAAGCATGTCATATGGTGTTTCAAGAAGTACGCTGTAGCGCGCGTCGTGGCAGCAACGGCCCAGCCGTAGATGAGGAAGCGGGAAATCATCCTCGACGTTTTTACCCAGAGGGTTTCGTCGGCCAGATGTTGCGTCTTCACCGGAATTTCGCTTCAAGGGTCATTGTGCAAGCCGATACACAAGCCACCGGGAACGAACCAGCGGATGAGCCGATCGGCTACGTCTATGTGCTCGGTACGCTGACGCCGCGCGGCACCCGGACATATGTGGGCTGGACGTTCGACCCATCGCGCCGACTGGGACAGCACAATGGGGGCACGGGCGCGAAGTCGACGCGTGGCCACCAATGGTCGCTACTTTATATTGAGAAACTCGCCACCCGCGTGGATGCCATGAGCCGCGAATGGCACCTGAAGCGCGACCACCGCTTTCGCAGCCAACTGGCTCGCAACCTGCAAGATGCATGACTGGCGATCCAAAGTTTCGTATGAAAACCAACATTCCGCTGGTGCCGACTTGCGAGTCATACTACCGTTTCAGTTGAACTATGCAGCAGGAGGAACAACCATGCTCAGATCACTCATTCGCGTTTCCGCCATCGGTTTGGCGCTGCTGGCCTCCGCTCCGGTCACCGCACCTGACTTCTCATCGAGCGCCGAAGCCTCGTCCACGGTCTCGGCCCAGCGCAGCCGCCAGTGCTCGGCAGAAGCTCGCCGCTACGCCGACCGCAACACCCGGCGCACCACTGCCGCGGGTGCAGCAGGCGGCGCCGCCATTGGCGCAATCGCCAGCCAGAGCCGCCGCAACACCGGGCGCAATGCCGGCCGCGGCGCGCTGATCGGCGGCGGCGCGGGTCTGCTCGCCTCCACCAGCCGCTGGCAGGTCTATTACAACTATTCCTACCGCAATTGTGTTCGGCGGTAACTTGCCACCGCCACACAATTGCCACCCCTTGAAGGCGCTATAGCGCAGTACGACCGTGAGTACAGTGATTGTGGTTTGGCCCGGCGACAGCAACTTCATGACCTTGAGTGACCGAAACATTGAAGCGGCACCGGCTTCCCGTGCTCCGGCCACCGGCATGCTGTTCGTGCCCGGTGGCGAATTCGTCATGGGGTCCGACAGGCACTACCCGGAGGAGAAGCCCGCCCATCGGGTGCGCGTCGACGGCTTCTGGATCGATGCGTCACCCGTCACCAATCGGCAATTCCAGACCTTCGCCGATGCCACGGGGTATGTGACCTTCGCGGAAATCGCACCCGACCCCAAGGACTATCCCGGCATCCTACCGGAGATGCTGAAGCCGGGGTCGATGGTGTTCTCACCACCCAGTCACCCTGTCGATCTCACCAATTACGCCAACTGGTGGAACTTCATCATCGGCGCTGACTGGCGCCATCCCTATGGTCCCGACAGTTCGATCGACGGCATCGAGGACCACCCCGCCGTGCACATCTCCTATCAGGATGCGGAAGCATATGCTGCATGGGCGGAAAAGGCGCTTCCCACCGAGAGCGAGTGGGAACATGCGGCACGCGGCGGCCTGGACAGCACGGAATTTGCCTGGGGCGATGAACTCGTCCCCGGCGGCCGCCACATGGCCAATACCTGGCAGGGACAGTTCCCGTGGCAGAACCTCGCCGAGGATGGCTTCGTGCGCACCTCGCCCATCGGTACCTATCCGGCAAATCCCTACGGCCTCTATGACATGATCGGCAATGTCTGGGAGTGGACAACCGACTGGTATTCGGACCAGCACGCACCTACGCAAAAGAGCTGTTGTGTTCCCGCCAACCCGCGCGGTGTCAGCGAGCAGCAGAGCTACGACCCGCGCCAACCGCAATTCAGGATTCCGCGCAAGGTGGTGAAGGGCGGTTCGCACCTCTGCGCGCCAAACTACTGCCGGCGCTACCGCCCGGCCGCCCGCCATGCGCAGCCCGTCGACACCTCGATGAGCCATGTCGGTTTCCGCTGCATCATCCGCGCCGGGCACGACGCCTGATGGCAAGGACCGCCACCAGAACACAGACCTTGCTGGCGCAGCTCGCGCTTGCCCTCGTCGTCATCCTCGCCTTGGTCGGCCTCGTGCTGCACGGCTTCTCGGCGGATGTGCGCGAGCGAATCTTCACGAGCATCGCCGAAAGGCCCGGCGGCCCGATGACCTTCCGGTTCATCCTGCAGCCCGTCATGGCGGCGGTGATGGCCGCCATCGACGGCGTGCGCGATGCCCGCAGTGGAACCGCGCCCTATTTCTGGAGTCTTGTCACCGGCACCACCCAGCGCGTGGACCGCATCTATGACGGGGTCATTGCCACCTCGCGCGTCATTCTGCTCGGGCTGGGCATGGACATCGTCTATCAGCTGATCGAATTCAAGACCTTCTATCCCGGTGAAGCGGCAATCGTTGCCGTGCTGCTCGCCTTCATTCCCTACCTGCTGCTGCGCGGACCCTTCGCGCGGCTGGCCCGATTATGGGGTGTTCGCCCGCTTCCAGCCACACCCAAGGACGAGCGAACATGACGGATACCACGCCGCAGACCGAGTCCCGCTTCACGGTGAAAGTCGCTGCTGAATCGCATTTCGCCTGGCTGCGGACGCGGCTGGCGGTGGAACGCACCATCCTTGCCTGGATCCGTACGGCGGTGTCGCTCATCGCCTTCGGGTTCACCATCGTGCAGTTCTTCCAGCGCGTGCAGGACATGCCAGGTGCCAGTCCCGCCACTTTTCCCAATGCGCCACGCTACCTCGGCCTCGCACTGATCCTTGCCGGCATCGGCTCGCTGATCGTGTCGATGTGGGAGTATCGCTGGACGATCAAGTACCTGTGGAGCGGCGACTACGCGCAGATTGCCGGGTTGACCAAGGAGGGGCGCAAGTCCCCGGTCATCGCCGTCGCCATCGTTCTTCTGATGGTGGGCATCTTTGCCTTCTTCAGCGTGTTTCTGCGACTGATCTGATCGTGCTGCAATTTTAAAACAGGAGACGAAGCGATGGCGACGAAGCCTAAAAAGTCGAAGAAGCCCAACATCCTCGTGCTGTGGGGAGACGACATCGGCTGGTGGAACATCAGCTACAACAGCCGCGGCCAGATGGGCTACCGCACGCCCAACATCGACCGCATCGGCAATGAGGGCGTGGCCTTTACCGATTACTACGGCCAGCAGAGCTGCACCGCCGGCCGCGCTGCCTTCCTTTGCGGCCAGAACCCGATTCGCACCGGCCTCACCAAGGTGGGCATGCCGGGCGCCGACGTCGGGCTCCAGAAGGAAGATCCAACGATTGCCGAACTGCTCAAGCCACACGGCTACCGCACCGGCCAGTTCGGCAAGAACCACCTGGGCGACAAGGATGAGTTCCTGCCCACCAAGCACGGCTTCGACGAGTTCTTCGGCAACCTCTACCACCTCAATGCCGAAGAAGAGCCGGAGGATCCGGATTATCCAAAGAACCCCGAGTTCAAGAAGCGCTTCGGGCCGCGCGGCGTCATCCACAGCTGGGCAGACGGCAAGGGTGGCCAGAAGATCAAGGATACCGGCCCCCTCACCAAGAAGCGGATGGAAACGATCGATGATGAAGTGACCGAGCACGCCCTGCGATTCATCAACGATGCGCACAAGGCGGATGAGCCGTTCTTCGTCTGGTACAACACCACCGCAATGCACTTCCGCACCCACTGCGCGCCCAAGCACAAGGGCAAGAGCGGCCAGGGCGACTACAATGACGTGATGGTGGCGCACGACGAAAACATCGGCGTGATGCTCAACAAGCTCGACGAGCTCGGCATCGCGGACGACACCATCGTCATGTATTCAACCGACAATGGCGTTCATTATAACACCTGGCCCGACGCCGGCATCACGCCCTTCCGCTCAGAGAAGAACACGAACTGGGAAGGCGGCTGGCGTGTGCCGGCCTTCATGCGCTGGCCGAAGCACATTCCGGCGGGCTCGGTGGTCAACGGCATCGTCTCGCACCAGGACATGCTGCCAACCTTCCTCGCTGCGGCGGGCGAGCCGGACATCAAGGAAAAGCTGCTCAAGGGCCTCAAGATCGGCAGCCGGACCTACAAGGTCCACCTTGACGGCTTTGACATGCTGCCCTACCTGACCGGCAAGACGAAGGAGAGCCCGCGGCAGTCCTTCTTCTATGTCAGCGATGACGGCGACATCCTCGCCATCCGCATGCAGGACTGGAAAGTTGTGCTGATGGAACAGCGCGCCAAGACTCTACAGTGCTGGTTCGAGCCCTTCGTGAAGCTTCGCGCGCCCAAGATGTTCAACCTCAGGCGAGATCCCTTCGAGCGCGCTGACGAGAACTCGAACACGTACTGGGACTGGGTCATCAGCCACGCCTACATCGTCTATGGCATGCAGGCCGCGGTGGCAGGCCAGATCGAGAACTTCAAGAAGTTCCCGCCGCGCCAGAAGCCCGCGTCGTTCAACCTCGACGCCGTATTGCGCACGCTCGAAGAATCGACGAGCAGCGCCAACCACTGACACTCCGGCCACCCACGCCCGGTTCGCCGGGCGTGGGTGGTGCATCGGTATTGGCTTCGTGGGGCCCGCCTTCGGAGGCACTCAACGGGCAACACTGGTACCGCCCGGCGGGGCCGGGGGCACTCGGCCACTGTCGATGGCGGGCAGTCGGTATGTCATCGTCAGCCTTCCGGCCTTCCAGTTCGTGCTCTGCCGCTGGTATGTCCGGTTGCCCATCTGGTTCCGCTTTCTGTGGCAGGCGTCCGGTATCTCGCTGAACCTACAGCCCAGCCACCCGGACCGGTGCGGCGGGCTCGGTTTCCTCAGCACCGCCGACGTCCAGTCGCTCGCCGATCTCGGTGGCAGCTATGACATGGCCCGAGCGATGCGCCCCACGCCGGTCAGCATGGACGACCTCGTATCATTCACGGCCGTGACCTTGCTGCCGCTCCTGCCCCTCATGCTCGCCGCCCTGCCACTCGAACAGATCATGAAGCGCCCGATGGGTGTTCTCTTTTAACGGGGAACCTCTGCAGGCCTGAATCCGCTGTCTGGGCGTTTGACCGTTTCACGCCACACGGCGAACTACTCTGCTCCGCGAAAACTCCAGCCTCAGGTGATCGAGGGATTGGGGTCGGGGCAGGTCTGACCGACTCCCACCACCGCCTCGGCATGCCTCAAGAGCTTCAATCTGCGCTAAATATCAGGGCTTTCCAGGGCCATCGAAGACATTCTCCCAGCCCAATGGGGTTATGGAGAAGGTTGTCTCGCAAGATCATATATATCTCCATGCAATTTCACTTTGAATTACTTGCAAAGCGGCCCGATGGTAACCGATAGGCATTGGGTCTTGTATTGATGATGCGCGAACGCTGCAGGTGAATGGATTGACGCCGAGGAGGATCATTGTAGCCATCTTGTCATTAGCGCTCATTGCCGTGGCACTCTGGCAATTGAGGTCTGCAGAGCAGGGGATCACGGCCACCCGGATGACAATTGGGGATATCCCAGCAACCGCATATCAACTGCCGGGCGGTGGAAAGGCACCGGCCGTGGTGATCGCGCACGGGTTTGCGGGATCGCAGCAACTGATGAAGTCCTTCGCACTCTCCTTCGCGCGCAACGGCTACCTGGCGATCACCTTCGACTTCGCGGGCCATGGACGAAACCCCCAAGGGATGAGTGGCGACGTCAATCTTATCGAAGGAGCAACCCGGCGACTCCTCGAAGACGTCACGACGGTCGCCGCAAAGGCCCGCACACTTGGAGATGGGCGCATCGCCGTGCTCGGTCACTCCATGGCCTCCGACATTATCGTGCGCTTCGCCGAGAGTGATCCATCTGTCGTCGCAACAATTGCAGTATCTATGTTTTCGCCCGCGGTGACAGCATTCGCGCCACGCAATCTTCTGATGATCGACGGTGAGTGGGAGGGCACACTGAAGACTGAGGCCCTGCGGAATGTCGGGCTGGTCTCAGCGCCCGAACCTCCTCAAGCCGGTGTGACCTATGGCGACTTCGGGGCCGGAACCGCGCGCCGTGCCGCCTTCAGTCCTCATGCGGAACATGCCAGCGTTCTGTTCAACGAGGTGACGATGCGGGAGTCGCTCGCCTGGCTTGACGAGAGTTTCGGCGTCACTCGCCAGGCCACACCGGAAATCGATAGTCGTGGACCTTGGATCGTGGCGCTGCTCGGCGGTGTCGTGATGCTTGGCTGGCCACTCTCCTCGCTTTTGCCCCGCATCCAACCGCTTCCCATGGGTGCAGGCCTCCAGTGGCGGCGCATGTGGCCCGGTGTGCTCATTCCCGCCGTCGCCACACCGCTCCTGCTGCGCTTCGTGCCAACGCATTTCCTTCCCGTGCTCGTGGGAGATTACCTGGCCGTACATTTCTTCCTGTATGGTCTCATCACTTGCGCCTTGCTTGTGTGGCAAGGCAGTTGGTCAAAGGGCGAGCATGCCCAGCAGACGGCACCGGCAAGCTTCCTCTTCGCACTGCTTGCCGTGGTGGGGTATGGTTTCGTTGGAATCGTCTGGCCTCTGGACAGTTTTGTAACATCCTTTGTCCCCGTTGGCAGCCGACCCATGCTGGTAGCTGTTCTCTTCCTTGGTACCCTGCCCTATTTCTTGTCTGACGAATGGCTGACGCGTGGCCGTGGTGCGGCGCGCGGCGCCTATGCCGTCACGAAGGTCGCATTTATCATTTCACTTGCCATTGCCGTGGAGCTTGACCCCGAACGATTGTTTTTTCTGATTATCATCATCCCGGTGATCGTCCCCTTCTTCATCGTCTATGGCCTACTCAGTCGCTGGACCTACGCAAAGACGGGCCATCCGTTGGTTGCGGCCGTGGCATCGGCATTGGCTTTCGCATGGGCAATTGGCGTCACTTTCCCGCTGGTCACGGGCTAGCGCGGGGTACCATGCAAATTCCCATGGACGACTGAAGGCGACGCCTGACTTTTGCTGGCCATGGCCTCATCCGCCACGCGCCGCCTCTGGCACCGCCTCGGATTTCACATGGCGTGCAACTCACTCCGGTCAGCTGTGCTTTCCGGCACCGTTTCCGGCACTGCCAGCGAACCGGGCTTGATCCGGGACAGTACTCAGGGACCGGCTTTCCTGACGGGTGGCAGCTTCAACTCGCAACGGTCAGTGACTGTGCTTTTGCTGTGCGCCACAGCAGGCATCATTCTGCTGATCTTGGCCGTCCGCCGAGGTCACACCGTCCCACTGTCTTGGAAACGCGGAGGTATAAGAGACCAACCACCAGATCACGTTTCGGAAGAGCGCTGCAATGTCCAGACCGCATGAATCACGGCTGGGTCAGTGCACCGCCGCGCGCTACGAGGCGGTCGAAAACTCAGCCAAGAGCGGTGAGCAGTTATTACGCAGCCGATCTGACATTCCAGTCATCAGTTTTGTCTCGCAGGTCCCATCCCACGGCGTACAAAAAAATGGGTTGGGGAAGTGGCGCGCCCTACGGGAGTCGAACCCGTCTTTACAACGTGAAAGGCTGTCGTCCTAACCGATAGACGAAGGGCGCCCTCGCTTGCGAGTGGCCGCTCTATAAGGGGGAACGGCTGCCTTGGCAAGCCTTACGAAACGCGCGCGGCGTCTTCGATGTGGAGGCTGGGAACGCGGCTGCCCGACCAGTCATCGATCGTGAGCCGACCGGCAATGTGCACGGCTAACTGCTTCTCATTCAACAGCAATTCACCAAGCTCCGTGCCCATGGCGCGGAACGCCACGGCCTTCAGCTTCTTGCCGTCGGACGAGGCGATCGTGCAGCGGATGTGGTCACCCCCGGCGGGTGCGGCGTAGAGCACCCGGTGGCTGGGAAAAGCAAAAACCGGCGCCGGATGCGCAGTACCATATGGCCCCGCCTGCTCCAGCAACTCGATCAGCTCCAGCGTGGCGGCACCGGCGGTCAGCGCGGCGTCGATCGACAGTGCCCGATCCTGCCCGGCGGCCACCTGGGGGCCAAGCTCTTTGTCGAGGAAGGCGCGCAGGTCGCCCAGCCGCTCCTTCTCGACCGTGAGGCCCGCCGCCATGGCGTGCCCGCCACCCTTGACGATCAGCCCGGCCTCGAAGGCGCCACGCACCGCGGTGCCAATGTCGACGCCCGGAATGGAGCGCCCCGAGCCCGATGCCAGCTTACCGTCCCTGTCCTCCGCCAGCACGAAGCTGGGCAGGCCGAAGCGCTCCTTGAGCCGTGCTGCGGCAAGGCCCACCACGCCCGGATGCCAGCCCTTGGCCGAAACCACCAGCACGCTGCCGTGGCGTTCCTTGCCCAGCATGTTGTCAGCCTGGATCATGGCCTGGTCGACGACGGCGATCTCGATCTCCTGGCGCTCGCGGTTCAGCCGCTCCAGCTCCTGCGCGATGTGCGCGGCCTCGCCCTTGTCCTGGGTGGTCAGCAGCGTCAGCGCCATCGCTGCATTGCCGATGCGGCCCGCCGCATTGATGCGTGGGCCCAGCAGGTAGCCCAGCGCATAGGTATCGGGCTTGCGCTTCAGCCGCGCCACGTCGGCAAGGCAGGCAAGCCCCAGGTTCTCGCGCCGCGCCATGATCTTGAGACCTTGCGTGACATAGGCGCGGTTCAGTCCCCTCAGGGGCACCACGTCGCAGATGGTGGCAAGGCTCACGAGTTCCAGCCACTGCAGCATGTTGGGCTCGGGGCGTGTCTCGCCATACCAGCCCTTCAGCCGGAGCAGCTTGTTGACAGCGGCGATGAAGATCATCGTCACCCCGGCGGCACAGAGATAGCCCAGCCCCGAAACGTCATCCTGCCGGTTCGGGTTGATGACGGCATAGGCTTCGGGAAGAATTTCGCCTGCCTGGTGATGGTCGACGATGATGGTGACGAGGCCCAGCTCGGCGGCACGCAGCAGCGGGTCATGCGCCATCACACCGCAATCGAGCGTCACGAGCACTTGCGACCCTTGCGCCTTGAGGCTCTCTACTGCCTTCAGGCTGGGGCCATAACCCTCGGTGAGGCGATCGGGAATGTGCACGCTGCACGAAGAGCCGACCGCTCTCAAGAACAGCGTCAGCATCGCAGCGGACGATACTCCGTCCACGTCATAATCCGAGATGACGCCGATCTTCTCACCCGAGGTGATGGCCTCGGCGAGGCGTGCCGCGCCCTTCTCCATGTCCTGCAGGGCGGAGGGCTGCGGCATCAGCGTTCGGATCGTCGGGTTGAGGAAGGCTTCGGCGTCGTCCACGCCCACGCCGCGCGCTGCGAGCACGCGGCCGATGATCTCCGGCAGTTCATGGCGTTGCGAAATCGCTTCGGCGGCCCGCGGGTCCTCAAGCCGCGCCTTCCAGCGACGTGCCGAGGCCGAACGCTCGACGTTCAGGAAGGCGCGCGGTTTCGCCTCGCCCGTCAAAGCCTCTCGATCCGGATCATGCGCGGGTGCCCGGCCACATGGCCGTCCTTCTCGATGCGTTCAAGAGCGGCGCGCATGGCGCTTTCCACCGTGTCATGGGTGATAAGGATGAAGGGGGCCGTGGCGCGTGCCTCGTCCTTCTCCTGCTTGCCGCGCTGGAAGATGCTCTCGATCGAAATCTTTTCATCCGCGAGTATTTTGGCTACGGCGGCGACGGCTCCCGGCTTGTCCTGCAGGGTGAGCGCCACGTAAAAGCCGCCCTCGTGGGCCTTCTGGGGTGCCGCCTTGTAAGGCCGCAGGTCCTTGGCCGGAATGCCGAAGGTCGGGCGGAAATTGCTGCGCGCGATGTCGACGACGTCCGAGAGCACGGCAGAGGCAGTTGGATGCGCGCCCGCACCGCGGCCCTCCAGCATCAGGTCGCCCACGAAATCGCCCTTCACCACAACTGCGTTGAACACGCCATCGGTGTCAGCCGCGGGCGAACCCTTGGGAATGAGTGTCGGGTGCACGCGCTGCTCGATCCCCTGCTCGGAGGCCACAGCAACGCCCAGCAGCTTGATCTTGTAACCCATCTCGCCCGCCTGGCGGATGTCGTCGAGCGTAATCTGCTCGATGCCTTCAATGTCGATGGCCTTGAGGTTCACCTCCACGCCGAAGGCCAGCGAGGTGAGCACCGCCAGCTTGTGCGCCGTGTCGAAGCCGCCCACGTCGAAGGTGGGGTCCGCCTCGGCATAGCCCAGCGCCTGGGCTTCCTTCAGCACGTCGGCGAAGCTGCGGCCTTCGTTGGCCATCTTGGTCAGGATGTAGTTGCAGGTGCCGTTCATGATGCCGAACAGCTTGCCCACGCGGTTGCCGGCCAGGCCCTCGCGGATCGTCTTGACGATGGGGATGCCGCCCGCCACCGAGGCTTCGAAGTTGAGGGCCACGCCCTTCTCCTCCGCCAGTCGCGCGAGTGCGGAACCATGATGCGCCAGCAGCGCCTTGTTGGCGGTGATCACATGCTTGCCAGCCTTCAGCGCGGTCTCGACGGCGGCTTTGGCCGGGTCGCCCTCGCCGCCCATCAGCTCCACGAAGACGTCGACGTTCGGGTCGGAGGCCAGCTTCACCGGGTCGTCGTACCAGGTGATGCTGGAGAGGTCGTGACCGCGGTCCTTGCCCTTCGACCGGGCTGACACCGCCACCACCTCGACTGGCCGTCCTGCCCGCACCGCAACCAGGTCCTTGTGCCGGGTCAAGATGTCCAGCACCCCGCCGCCGACCGTTCCCAGTCCTGCAATGCCCAAACGCAAAGCCTGTTTCATCGTACCAAACCCGCCAAACGGTGAATCTTGCTCAACTCGCGCGTCTTATGGCGGGAGACGCAGGGGTTGGCAACGTCTCCTGCTTGCTGGTGACCCGCGCCTTCCGGCTGAACCAGATGCAGAGACCCACGAAGACGGAGCAGATGAACATTCCGGCATTGAGCCGTTCTCCCAGAATGGCCCAACTGGCGCCCAGCGTCAGGAACGTCTGCAGCAGTTGCACCTGGCCCACCTTGGCCACGCCGCCAACCGCCAGGCCGCGGTTCCACGCAAAGAACCCCGCAAGCTGGCTCATCAGCGCGAGATAGGCAAAGCAGGCCCATGCCGTGCCGGATTCGTGCCCGGTCAACCCCCTGGCGGCAAACAGGGTGATCGGCAAGGTCACCGGCAGGGCAACCAGCAAGGCCCAGCAAATCACCTGCCATCCTCCGAGGCTGCGGGAGAGATGACCGCCCGCCGCATAGCCCATGCCCGCGCTCGCCGCCGCCAGCACCAGCAGCATGTCGCCCGCATGAAAGCTCAGGCCACCCTCCCAGACAGCAAACACCACGACGGCCGCAGAACCCGCCACGGCCCAGAACCAGAAAGCTGCGGAGGGCCGCTCGCCTGCAAACACGGTGCTCATGATGGCAGTCGCCAGCGGCAGCGCCCCCAGCACCACGCCGCCATGCGAGGCCGGCACCATGGTCATGGCCGTGGCCGACAGAACCGGGAATCCCAGCACCACCCCGGCCGCGACAATGGCCAGCGTCCTGAAGTCCCGGCGAGATGGCCACGTCTGCCGCGTCAGCAGCAGCAAGGGACCCGCAACAGCTGCCGCCGCCACCGTTCGCCCGATCGACAGGAACAGCGGGCTCATTTCCTGCACGGCAATCCGGGTGAACGGCAGGGTCAGCGCAAAAATGGAGACGCCCAGCAGGCCGAGAAGGTATCCCTGCAGCAGACGATTGGATGGCGTGGGCTGCAAGCGACCGATCTCCCTCAACGCGTTCCATCTTATGGCGGGAGACCGGCGGGAGGGCAAGGAACCCCCAGAACTGCCGTCACCCCGGCCTTCGCCGGGGTGATGGAATCAATGGAGCCTCCCCCCTCATGACCAATTTGCCTTTTTGCCGCATCCCTTTACAGTTCCGCCATATTCGCCCTTCAAGAGCAGTCCATGTCCGAAAAGCCCCCGCTGCCCTCCCAATACACCCTCGCCGACCCGGTGCAGTTCGCCCAGAACATGGCAAAGGTGTTCGAGCAGGCGGCGGGCATTGCCCGCATGGTGGCGGAGCGACCGAACCCGATGCTGACCGAGGCCGAGGCCCAGCTCACGCCCGTGGAGCAGGTGACCAAGACACTCGGCGCCATCACCAAGTCCTACATGAACGACCCGCAGAAGCTGATGGATGCCCAGATGCAGCTGTGGAACTCCTACACCCAGCTCTGGCAGAACGCCTGGTC
>CANJMQ010000037.1 GCA_947475225.1 Bradyrhizobiaceae bacterium | reverse complement strand
GTACCATCACTCGATTCACCCGCTGGGTTCTCCATGATGGCCTCATGTGGTTCAGATTAAACTACTGATATATATACCTTAATCGCTGAAAGTCTGCCAGAAATAAGTGTGTCATCTGGCGAATGCGGGCTTAAGTACAAATGGGTGGATTTTTACCGGCGTGACAGTCGCACTCGTTGATCTCATTTCGTTGCGCTGATCCAGTATCGCCCACCAATTGCCCCACCATCAGCCTGTTGATAGGGACCATTCCGCAATGTAGAGCGGAAGCCCCGCGCTGCTTGCTTCAGCAGAGATGAAGAGGCAGGAGTGAGGGCGCGAAGATGAGCCACATCAGCGCCGCGATGCGAAAGCAGGTCAACCGGTGATACGCCTGCGCCAAATGGCGCAAAGCTTTGACCTTTCACTGGCGCGGCGTCCGGGTTACTGATTCCGCTGGTCTGCCCGGCGCCGGCATAAGCGGACCTTCGCGCCAGAGCGCTTTCGCGCGATGCCGCAGGGCAGAAGAGGACCATAGCAAATGTACATGCCGCCTGCCTTCAACGACGAAGACCGCGACAGCGTCTTTGCCACCATTCGCGCCGCGCGGCTTGCCAACTTGGTAACGGCCACGGCGGAGGGGCCGCAGGTGTCGCCGTTGCCGCTGCTGCTCGACGAGAGCGAAGGCCAGTACGGAACGCTCCACGGTCATCTCGCGCGGGCCAATCCGCAGTGGCGGCTGCCGGTGATCGGCGAGGCGGTGGCAGTGTTCATGGGGCCTGATGCCTACATCACGCCGTCCTGGTACCAGACAAAGCAGGAGACGGGAAAGGTGGTCCCGACGTGGAACTACGTGACGGTTCATGCCCATGGCCCGGTCGAATTCTTCGACGATCCGGCCCGCCTGCTCACGGTGGTGACGCGGCTCACAGAGTTGCATGAGGGCGCGCGCGCCAAGCCATGGGAGGTGAGCGACGCGCCCGAGGATTACATGGCGGCACAGTTGCGCGGCATTGTGGGCTTGCGCATTCCGATCACCCGGCTCGAAGGCAAGAAGAAGATGAGCCAGAACCGCTCCGAGGCTGACCGTCGCGGCGTGGCGGCGGGGCTGGCGGAGAGTGCGCGGCCCGAAGAGCGCGCGGCGGCAGGACTGATACCGACCTGAGACAGCGCGCTTGCCCGCAAAAAAAGAGAGCGGCCCGAAGGCCGCTCTCCACAACACGCGAGAACGCGAAAGATCAGTTCGCGTGGCCGGCGTGGCCCCTGAGCTTGAAGGCCAGCGCGATCATGATCACGCCAGCGGCAATGGCATAGGCGCCGATCACCCAGATGAGCGCCATCGCGCTGGTCACCGGCCAGGCGAAGAGCATGATGCCGAACAGCACGGAGACGACGCCGTGCAGGATCAGCATCCACTCATTGTCGATCTCCTTGCGCAGCCGGATGGCACCGATGATTTCCATGACACCGCTGACAATCGCCCAGGCGCCGATGAACCACAGCAGGTAAAGCCCCACCAGCACCGGATTGGCGAAGGCGATGAGGCCCGCCAGGATGCCGAGGATACCGACCACGGCCAGCCACCAGCGCGGTGCCGGCGTGCCGCCGCCAACTGCGGCAAAGATCGAGAACACGCCATCCACCAGCGCATAGGCGCCATAGAGCATGACGAGGCTGAGGATGGTGATGCCCGGCCAGGCGAAGGCCAGCACACCAAAGACGATGGCGGCGACGCCGCGAAGCGCCAGCATCCACCAGTGCTTGGCAAGCCCGTGCAACAGTTGAGCGCCGGCCCCGAGGCCACGCGCATTGGCTACGTTGTTGGTCATGAGTCGTCCCTTCTCCACGTTTAAACCCGCAAGAAGATTAGTACATTCACGCAACTTCCCGAACACAAAAATGCCCGCCGTCGTGCCGAAAAAGCGCGGGGCGGGCAAGTTTCTGCGAAAAAGCTGCCAGACAACCGCCTGACATTGGGCAAATCATAAGCCGATTTGCCGGGGCCAAGCCAGTCCCGGTGGGGGCATGGTTAAGGTCCGTCCGAGGCGCGGGGCCCCTGTTTTACGGGGTTTCCGGAACGCAACCGGGAAGGCCATGCATTTTGCGAAGCCCCCTCCCGACATCAAGGCCCTGCGCTTCTGGCCAAAATATACCCAGAGTTGTACAAGAGCCCAAAAAGGAAATCTCCGCGGGTGTCTCCCGCGGATCCCGTCAGGTCGTGGCGGCCGCGCCGTCCTCGATGATCTCGAAGCTGTGCTCGATGGTTGCCGTCTTGCCGATCATCATGGAGGCGGAACAATATTTCTCGGCCGAGAGGTTTACCGCGCGCTCCACATTGGCGGGTTTCAGATTGCGGCCGGTGACCTTGTAGATGAGTTTCACGTGGGTGAAGACCTTGGGGTCCTCCGCCGCGCGCTCGGCCTCCAGCGCAATGTCGAGGCCCGTGACCTGCTCACGCATCCGCTCCAGGATCATCACCACGTCGAAGGCGGTGCATCCGCCCAGCCCCAGCAGCAGCATCTCCATGGGGCGGACGCCGATGTTGCGGCCACCGGCCTCCGCCGCGCCATCCATCACCACGGCATGGCCTGAGCCCGATTCACCGACGAAGGCCCGGCCGTCGAGCCACTGAACACGTGCTTTCATGAAACTGTCTCCGATCTGTCTGGCGGGGTTCTAGCGGGAAAGCCGCCGCAGGCCAATCACTGGGCAAACAGCCGGGCCGCGTACAGGAAGCCCTCCGTATCGGCCTTGACGCTGTCGGCGGCGATGGCGGCATCGCCCTCGCCCAGCGCATGGCCGTTGACGTCCGCCCCACCCTGCAGCGCGAAGAGCAGAAAGGGGCCGGGGTGACTGATCTCCGCGCCGCTCGACAGGATGTCCGCCGCTGCCCGCCAGCGGCCGCGCCGGGTGAACAGGTTCAGCGCGCGGCACGGGCCATCGCGCAGGTGGCAGAAGGTGGGCACGTCGCAAGGATAAGGATGCGGCACGAAGCAGCGATGGACGGCAAGACTCCGCTGGCCCTCGAACTCAAGGTCGAGGCCATTGCCCTCAATGAGGGTAAAGATGCGGTCGACATCCGGATAATTCGAGAAGGGCACGTGCGCCTCGATGCGGGCGATGGCGAAGCGCCAGCCGAAATCATCGGTGCCCGGCGGGTCGGAGGCAATGTCCCATGACACGCCCATGCCATTGCGCCAGCGGCCTTCGACAAGATCGGTCTTGCGGATGATCCTCATGCTTCTCCCCTGCCCTCGACAGGCACCCTTCCATGACGCAGTATGACACCCCTGACGCTGCCCCAGAAGCAGCGCGTTTGCCAGGAGGACAACATGGCGCATGACGCCCCGGCCGGCTCCGCTGGTCCGCAGAAACTCGTGATCCGCAACATCGGCCTCCTGCTGTCGGGCGCCATCGAAAACCCGATCCTCGATGCCGACACGGTGGTGGCAGAGAATGGCCGGATCACGGCGATCGGCCGCGCTAAGGACATCGACCAGGAACACGCCACCCACATCATCGACGCCAATGGCACGGCGCTGACGCCGGGCCTGATCGACAGCCACGTCCACCCCGTGGCGGGCGACTGGACGCCGCGCCAGAACCAGATCGGCTGGATCGACTCCAATCTCAATGGTGGCGTCACCACCATGATCTCGGCAGGCGAGGTGCATACGCCGGGCCGCCCGCGCGACGTCATCGGCCTCAAGGCGCTGGCCATCTCGGCCCAACGGCAGTTTGCCAACTTCCGGCCCTCGGGCGTGAAGGTGCATGCGGGTGCCCCGTGCATCGAACCCGAGATGGTGGAACAGGACTTCAAGGACCTCGCCGATGCCGGCGTGACGCTGCTGGGCGAAGTGGGCCTCGGCGGCGTGAAGGACGGACCCACCGCGCGGCGCATGGTGGCCTGGGCACGGAAATACGGCATCCAGAGCACCATCCACACCGGCGGACCTTCCATTCCGGGCTCGGGCCTCATCGACGCCGACGTGGTGCTCGATGCCGACACCGACGTGGTGGGTCACATCAACGGCGGCCACACGGCCCTGCCCGACAAGCAGATCCGCTGCATCTGCGAGGGCTGCAAGCGCGGCCTCGAAATCGTGCACAACGGCAATGAGCGCGCCGCGATCTACACGCTGCGACTGGCCAGGGAGATGGGCGAGTTGCACCGCGTGATGCTCGGCACCGATGCGCCGGCGGGCTCGGGCGTGCAGCCACTGGGCATCGCGCGCATGGTGTCGATGCTCTCCTCGCTGGGCGAGCTTCCCGCCGAGCAGGCGATCTGCCTTGCCACCGGCAACACCGCGCGCATGAGGAAGCTCGACTGCGGCCTCATCGAGGTGGGACGCGCGGCGGACTTCGTGTTCATGGACACAGCGCAGCATTCGGCGGGTGAAAACCTGCTGCACTCAATCGCGCTCGGCGACCTGCCGGGCATCGGCATGGTGGTGATCGATGGCCAGATCAAATGCCAGCGCAGCCGCAACACGCCGCCCGCCACCCGCATTCCCACCATCATCAAGGGCTGAGACCATGAGCAAACACGCCGCCTGCCTTGCACCCGACAGTGCCCGCTTTCTCGAGCTGTTCCCCGCCGGGGCGGCGCTGACCAAGCTCGCCACCGGTTTCATCTGGGCCGAGGGGCCGGTGTGGTTCTCGGAACTGAACGAGCTGCGCTTCTCCGACATTCCCAACAACCGCATGATGCGCTGGTCGCCCATCAACGGGTTGTCGGTGTTCCGCCAGCCGTCGCAGCGCACCAACGGCCACACGCGCGACCGCGACGGCAACATGATCTCCTGCGAGCATGGCGGGCGCTGCGTGAGCCGCACCTACATGGACGGGCGCTACGAGATGATCGTCAGCCACTGGAACGGCAAGCGGTTCAACTCGCCCAATGACGTGGTGGTGAAATCCGACGGCACCATCTGGTTCACCGATCCGCCCTACGGCATCATCTCCAATCACGAGGGCATCAAGGCCGAAAGCGAGATCGGCAACAATCACGTCTACCGCTTCGACCCCGCGAATGGCGAGTTGACAGTGGTGGCCGATGACTTCGACCGGCCGAACGGCTTGGCCTTCTCGCCCGACGAGACGGAACTCTACGTCGCCGATTCAGGCTACGCGCGCGGCGATGGCTTCGGCTTCGAGGAGGGCCGCCCGCGTCACGTGCGGGGCTTCAAGGTGGTGAACGGCAAGACCCTGAAGGACAGCCGGGTGGTGGCCGTCATCAACGAGAAGGTGCCGGACGGCCTGCGCGTCGACACCGAAGGCCTGCTGTGGATTTCGGCGGGTGACGGCATCCACTGCTATACCAGGGAGGGTGAGCGCCTCGGCCGCATCCTGGTGCCGGAAACGGTGGCCAACCTCACATTCGGCGGCTACGGCAAGTCGCGCATGTTCATCACCGCCACCTCGTCCCTCTATGCCATCGAGACGGCGCGTGTGGGAGCGCAGTGGCCCTGATACAGAAAAAGGGTCCCGTTTTCACAGGACCCAGGCAGGGGGAGGAGGCGGGGGGACCCCAGGAAAGGGGGGAACGAAGCGACAGCTGACTTTCTCAGGAGACCCACCCCGCCAGCGCGATGGCCGAAACCACCGTGCCTGTGATGGATAGGCCAGCTTGCCCGCGCCCGCTTTGACATGTGTCAAATTTCCCGGCAGGAACGGTCATAACCGCGGCGACATTGGGCCCCCATGAAGACCTCTCTCGAACACCTTGAAAAGCTGATCGCCTTCCCGAGCGTAAGTCGCGACTCGAATCTCGATCTCATCGCCTATGTGCGCGATTTCCTTGGCGGCATCGGCATCGACTCGATGCTGGTGCACAATGAGGACGGCCGAAAGGCCAATCTCTGGGCCAGCATCGGGCCGAAGGACGTGCCGGGTATCGTGCTCTCTGGCCACACCGATGTGGTGCCGGTCGAGGGTCAGGCGTGGTCCTCCGATCCGTTCAAGCTCGAGAAGCGCAACGGCAGTTACTTCGGGCGCGGCACGGCAGACATGAAGGGCTTCATCGCCTGCTGCCTGCGCGCTGCCGAGATGGCAACACAGCGCAAACTGCATACGCCGATCAACCTTGCCTTCTCCTATGACGAGGAAATCGGCTGCGTGGGCGTGCGCCGTCTGCTCGACCTGCTGAAGGACGCGCCGGTGAAGCCGCGCCTGTGCATCGTTGGTGAGCCGACCATGATGCAGGCCGTCACCGCCCACAAGGGCAAGCTCGGCTTCCGCGTCACGGCGCATGGGCTCGAAGCGCATTCGAGCCTCGCCCCCATCGGCGTCAATGCGATCTACATGGCCTGCGACCTGATCGGCGCAATCCGCGCCATCCAGAAGGACATCGCCGAGAACGGCGTGCGCGATGGCGACTACGAGGTGGCCTACACCACGCTGCACGTTGGCAAGATGCAGGGCGGCGAGGTGATGAACATCGTGCCGAACCGCTGCACATTCGACTTCGAGATCCGCTACCTGCCGGAGGACGACCAGCACGCTATCGTCACCCGCATCAAGGTGGCGGCGGAGAAGATCGCCGAGGGCTACCGTGGCGTCTTCGACAAGGCGCGTTTCGACTTCATGGATTTGCAGAGCTATCCCGCGATGAACACACCCGTGGACAGCGAGGCAGTGAAGTTCGTGCATGCGCTGACTGGCGGCAACTCCACCGGCAAGATCACCTTCGGCACCGAGGGCGGCCTGTTCCAGCAGGCACTGGGCACGCCCGCCGTCGTGTGCGGCCCCGGCAACATCGCGGTGGCACACAAGCCCGACGAGCACGTGAGCGAGGCGCAGATGGCGCAGTGCGACCGGATGCTGGAGCGGCTGGTGGAGAAGCTTTCCGCATAACCCTGTTCTCTCCACCTCATCAGGGCCGGACTTGACCCGGCCTTGTCTTTGGTGGCCGCGAAAAGGATGCGCGGGTCAAGCCCGCGCATGATGATCTTGTAAAATCCCTACTCCTTCATCCACTTCGGCCTCTTCCCCACATGGGCTTGATACTCCGGCGCCAGTTCCTTGCGGTTGGCGGAATCGAAACTGCCCAGCACCAGCGCCACCACCGGCTTGTCGTCGATGGCACCCAGCGTGGAACCGCAATTGGGGCAGAAGCTGCGGCTGGAATAGTCCGACGAGCGCCAGACGGAAGGCTTTGCGCTCCACCGCACCTTGTCCGCCGGAAACTCAACCCAGTGCAGCGTCAGCGCGCCCGAGTGGTGCTGGCACATGGTGCAGGAGCAGCTGTGCGGCTTGAGGGCAGGCCCCTCTGCCTCGAAACGGATATGGCCGCAGAGGCAGCCGCCCTTGTAGGTTCTCGCCATCGGTTTCTCCTGTCGCGGAGAGAAATCTGGCAATGCGACGGCAAGTTGGGAAGGGGCTCACGGAAATGTCATTGATTGTCGTCCTCTCCCGCAAGGCGGGAGAGGACGGGGACCCAACGAAGTTGGGGAAGGTGAGGGGACGCCGCCTCGGAAGGGAAGGCCGGCAAGTGGCTTCCCGTCATCTCCCCCTTGCGTGCCGCAACGGGTCTCTTCTTCTCCCGCTGAAGACGCAGGAGAAGACGCGCGTTACGGATCCCCCGGCACGCCGTAGCTCGGCGCCTGCGTGGGGTCCACGGCGCGCTGGAGATAGGCGCCCATCTGCGGCTTGTAGTCTTCCCACAGGCGTCTCAGCACCTTGATCGGGTTTTCGTCATCCCAGTCGACGCGCAGCGAGACGAGGGGGAAGGCCTGTTCGTGATAGACGATGAGGGCTGCTGAATGCACCGGCCCCTCCTCACCGCCTGAGTTCAGCCCCGCCTCAAGTGCCCGCAGCAGGCGCTCGGCCAAATGCTGGTCGGCATTGGCGGCGAAGGCATCCGTCATGGTGTTGGGAAGCGTTGCGTGCCTGAGCAGGTTGCCCGCCGCCACGCAGTCGCGCTGTTCCGAGACGCCATGAGTGCCGAGGATGTTCTTGCCGGACCATGTGGCAGAGCGGCCCTGGTTGTCGACCGCGGTGAGCTGACGATAGTCGATGAAGGGCCGGTCCTTCGTCACCGCCGCGATGGCATCAGGCGCGCTCATGCCCTTTTCCATGTAGTCGAGCAGCAGAGGCCCGAGATTGGGGTCGGTCACGTTCTGGGTAGCGACCGCGCCGACCTTGGCGCGCGCATGGGGGCAGCGCGCGCCCACGGCGATCGACGACGTTGTGATGGCAACGCCGAAGGCACCTGACTTGGCGCAGCGGCCGGCGATGGAAAAGGTCATGCGCTCTATTCTCCGTCAGAGTTCCTTCGCCATCTCTTCGAGAAGGCGGCGTTGCAGTGTCTGGAAGTGTTCGTTCGGCTGCTGCTTCTGGGCATAATCGAGATTGGGATCTGTCACTTCGGTGCGGTGTCCCGCCAGCGCCTCGATCAGCGCGTGGCCGCAAAACGGCACATAGGCCTCCGAATAGCCACCTTCATGCATCACCACGACCCGGCCATTGCAAAGGTCTGACGCTGCATCGAGCGTCGTCTGCATCAGGTAGCGGTAGGTCTCGCTGTGAGCCATCATGCGCGATAGCGGATCGACGACGCTCGCATCATAGCCGCAGGCCACGACGATGAGTTCGGGCCGGTAGCGCTCCAGCGCCGGCAGCACGATCATCTCCATGGCATCGACATAGGTCTGGTGGCCGCCGCCGGGCAGCAGCGGCACATTGATGTTGTAGCCCTCGCCCCTGCCCCGCCCGCGATCCTTCGCGGCACCGGTGTCCAGCGGGAAGCAGCGCTCCTGGTGGAGCGAGATGGTGAGCACATCAGGCCGCTCATAGAAGATCGCCTCGGTACCATTGCCGTGGTGCACGTCCCAGTCGATGACGGCGACACGGCTCAGCTTATGCCGCGCGATCGCCCGCTCGACGGCCAGCGCGCCATTGGCGAGCAGGCAGAAGCCGAGGCCGGTATCCGGCAGGCAATGGTGGCCGGGCGGGCGGGACAAGGCATAGGCATTGCGCATCTCGCCCTTCACCACCGCCTCGACAGCCTCCGCCGCGAGCCCCGCCGAAACGCGCGCGATGTCATAGCCACCCGGCCCGAAGGTCGATTCAAACCCCATGTCGCCGCCTTCCTTCGCGCTCAACTCCGCGAAGCGGTCGAGATAGCTGGCAGGGTGGACGCGCAACAGGTCCTCGCGGGCGAGCATCGGTGCCGTGCGCACATCCAGCACATCAGTGAGGCCCGAGACATCCATCAGGCTCTTCAGCCGCCTCTTGCTGTCAGGGCTCTCGCAGAAGCCGGAGGCATTGGGTGGCTGCACCCAGCCGCCGACGGGGAAGAACAGCGCAAAGGGCTTGCCGAAGTGCCAGAGGCACTTCTCGTCGAAGAAGAACCCGGTGCGGCGATGCGCCATCAGCAGAGCCTCTTGGCAAGGTAGCGGGCAAAATCATGGATCTCGCGCTCGAGCCAGCTGAGGGGGCCCCGCGAGGCGAGCGGTGCGCGCGAGCCCTGGTAGATGCCCTCGACCACGAACTTGTCCTCGGCGTTCACGCGGTCGAAGAAGTCAGCCAACTCCTTCACCCAGGCATCCCTGCCCTCGCCCAGCGCCGCATGCACCTCGGGCGCCAGCGCGATGCCGAAACGCAGGTGGACCTGTCCCGTGCCCTCCGGCCGGAGCGACAGGTACCAGAGGTGGTCGGGTGCCAGCACATACATATGGGTGGGGAAGATGGTGGGCAGGATGGAGGTGAAGCGTTCCTTGCCCTGAAGCCTCGTGTTGGAGGCATGCGCGCGGCCATAGCGCGCGTTCTCGTCCTTGGTGAAGGTCTGATAGGTAAAGGCGTCATGCACCGCCTCGGGGAACACGGTGTCCTCAACCGGGAACCACGCCCCCACCGTCGCCTTGTGCGCAACAGGCAGGTGATAGCCTTCCATGAAGTTCTCGTTGAGGAGCTTCCAGTTGGTGGCCCAGGTGTGATCCTGGTGGATGACCGGGATGTAGCCCTCCATGCCATAGTTCACCACCACCGGCAGCAGCGGTGCCAGCAGGCCGGCAACAGGCGGCGCATCGGGGTTGAGCGTGACGTAGACCCAGCCTTCCCAGATCTCGGTGCGGATTTCGGCGAGGCGATATTGCTTCTTGTCGAAGGTCGGGTCGCGGCCGCCCATGTGGCCGGCACCGATGACCTTGCCTTGCATGTCATAGGTCCAGGCGTGATAGGGGCATACCAGCTTTCGCCCGCAGGAACCGCGGCCCTCGGCCAGCGGCATCATGCGGTGCAGGCAGACGTTTGAGAAGCTGCGCACCACGCCGTCTTCGCCGCGCAGCGTGAGCACCGGCTGGTCATTGATGGAGAAGGTGATGTAGTCGCCAGGGTTGGGAAGGTCCGCGGCGAGACCGGGGCACACCCATTCCTTGGCGAAGATGCGCTCCTTCTCCAGACGGTGCACGTCTTCGGAGGAGTAGAGGATGGGCGGAATGGTGTCCGCCTGCGAAAACGGTGTGGCCGCCACCGTTGCCAGCGTCTTGAGCGCACGCTTCACATCCGGTGACTGGGCCATGCCTGCTCTCCTAGTCCGGAATGACGGCGGTGACTTCGATCTCGACGACCCATTCAGGGCGCGCCAGCGCGGTGATGACGAGGCCGGTGGAGCACGGGAACACGCCCTTCAGCCACTTGCCCATCTCGCGATAGACGTCCGGGCGGTAGCGGATGTCGGTCAGGTAGACCACGATGCGGCAAATGTGGTCCATGTGGCCACCCGCCTCCTCCATCAGCATCTTGATGTTCGCCATGGTCTTGGCCGTCTGCGCCGCAGCATCGCCCACGTGGAGGGACTCGCGGGTGTCGAGGTCCTGGGCCACCTGGCCGCGCAGGAACACCATGGTGCCCCTGGCCACCACGGCCTGGCAGAGGTCATTGTCGAGCTTCTGCTCCGGATAGGTTTCCTTGGTGTTGAAGGGGCGGATGCGCTTGTGGGCGGTCATGGCTCTGTCTTCCTCGTGATTCTGGCGCTGAAGATTACTCTGCGGCCTGCTTGGTGACACCCCAGATGTTATCAGAGAGTCCCCCCGCCTTCTGCGCAAACTTCAGCGCATGGTTCCAGTCGAAGGTGCGGTAGACGGCCGCCGACTGGGCGAAGGGCGCTGACTGGGCGAAGAGCTGGAAGGTGAGGCGGTGGCCGGCATAGTCCGAGTTCAGCGCGTCACGGGCGAGTGCGAGCAGCTTGCGGCGGTCTTCGGCCTGCCACTCGTCGTTCACCGTATAGTACTTGTCCATCCACTTCTTGGTTTCCGGGTGGTCGAAGACGGCAGAGTCCGGCGTCACACAGATCTGGCCGCCGCAGAGTTCGCGGGCGATGTGCATCATCCGCGGCAGGTTGTTGAGCGCATGGCAGCGGCCGGTGAACAGCAGCGACTGGTTGGGCATGAGCAGGCCATTGGGACTGCGCTCGCCCGTGGCGATGGAGGCGGTCAAGTGCGCATTGATGCCCTCGCGCCAGATGGCGAGTTCGGCGAGTTTCTCCTGCACCGCCTGCTGCTTGTCGAGGCCGGTCTGCCTGGCGTTCCAGAGCGCAGCGCCAATGATCAGGTCGGCGTAGCTGAGTGTCCGCTGCACAAAGGGGAAGGCCGAGTAGCGGTGCAGCGTCTGGCGGATGAAGGCGGCGGCACGGGTGTGCTGGTAGAACAGGATGTCCTCCCAGGGGATCAGCACATTGTCGAGAATCATCAGCGTGTCGACCTCGTCGAACTTGTTCGAGAGGGGGTAGTCACGCTCCGACGCACGGCCGGTGAAGCCGGTGCGGCAGATGTGTTTGACACCCGGCGCATCCATCCTGACGATGCAGCCAAGGGCATATTCCGAGAGCTTTGAATCGCCCCAGTTGGCGATGGTGGGCTTGAGAAAGGCCTGGTTCGAATAGGCCGCCGCGGTTTCATACTTGGCGCCGCGGATGATGATGCCGGCGTCGGTTTCCTTCACCACATGCACCAGCATGTCGGGGTCCTGGTCCTGCGGGCGCTTGGAACGGTCACCCTTCGGGTCGGTGTTGGCGGAAACGTGGAACGGGTCGTTCTTGATGACGAGATGGATGTGGCGCTCGATGTTTTCGGCAAAGCGCGGGTCGATCTCGTTGAGGATGTCCTTGCCGTCCCACAGCGACCACATCTCGCCGATGGTCTCGTCACCGACGCGCGTGACGACGCCGCCGATGTCGTTCATCACCGTATCAACCGCGAGGCGCTTGTCGTCCCAGTCCTTCTTTTCGAAGGGCAGCCGCAGGCCGATGGGAAAACGCTCACCATTCTCCTCATAGGTCATGATGTCCTTCGTCTTCGCCTCGTGCTGCATGTCGTAGATGCGGGCACGGATGTCGACGAGGGGTTTGAACGCCGGGTGGCGCGTCACGTCCTTGATGCGCTCGCCGTTCATCCACACCTCGCGGCCATCGCGCAGCGAGTCACGGAATTGTTCGCCAGTCCTGATCATGTCTCAGAGTCCTTCGTGGGTGACGATGCGCCGGAAGGCGCGGTTGCAATAGACGAGCGGGTCTGCCGCGCCCTGATGGGCGGCGACGACCCGGCCGATGAAGATGCGGTGCGTGCCGGCATCGAGGCGGTCATGCAGGTCGCATTCGAAGACGGCCGTGGCATCGGCGACGAGCGGCAGGCCGGTGTCACCGTCACGCCAGTCATGGTTCGAAAAATCGAAGGGGCGGCCCTCGCGCGGGCGGCCCGAGAAGGTTTCGGCATAGGCACGGTGCGCGGCAGAGAGAAGATTGACCGCGAAGATGCCATTGCCCTCGACCGCCGCCACGGCCGGGCTCTTGCGGTTGATGCAGACCAGAACCAGCGGAGGCTCGGCCGATACCGAGGAAACGGCACTCACCGTCAGTCCGAAGCGGCCATGGGGCCCGTCGGTCGTCACCACCGACACGCCGGTGGCGGCCAAGCCCATGGCGGCCAGGAAATCCTCCACCCGGACGGGCGGCTTTGCCATTGCGTTCATCTGCCCGTTCCCTCCGTTCAGATCGTCCGACCTTGACACCCGGCCTAGCTTCGTAAAAATAGATTATAACGGTACCTTGAATAGGATTTTACGATGCTGCGCTATACGCTGCGCCAGGTCGAGTATGCCGTGGCGATCTGGGACCATGGCTCGGTGGCGGCCGCTTCGGCACATCTGGGGGTCGCCCAGCCAACGCTGTCGGCCTCGCTGGCCAAGCTCGAGGCGCAGATCGGGCTGCAGCTGTTCATCCGCCACCATGCCCAGGGGGTGAGCCCCTCGCCCGCGGGCCTCCGCTTCCTCGCCGAGGCGCGGAACCTCATCACCCATGCCCAGGACCTGCAGCGCGACACGGCGGCGGCGGGCACCACCATCGAGGGCCAGCTGGCACTGGCGAGCTTCGCCACCATCGCGCCGTCCTTCGTGCCGCCACTGATCAAGGGCTTCACCAGCCTGCACCCCCAGGTGACCATCCGCATGGCGGAGGGCACACAGGACGAGTTGCTGAAGGGCGTGCGCAGCGGCGACTTCGACGTCGCGCTGCTCTATGACGTCGACATGCCAGAGGACTTCGCGGTGACGCCGCTTGCCTCCTTCGCCCCACATGTGCTGCTGCCGGGCAGGCACCGCCTCACCCGGCTGAAGAACGTGCCGCTCGTCGCGCTGAAGGACGAGCCTTTCGTGCTGCTCGACATCGCACCCAGCCGCACCTATTTCACGCGCATCCTCGAGACGGCGGGGATCACGCCGAATGTGGCCTTCTCGTCACCCTCGCTGGAGGTGGTGCGCGGACTCGTCGGCCAGGGGCTCGGCTATTCCATTCTCGTCACCAGGCCTTTTGGCGATCACTCCTATGCCGGTGAGGAACTCGCCGTGCGGCCCATTGCGGACGAGGTGGCGCGCGGCGTCATCGCTCTTGCGGCGCTGAAGCAAATGCGCAAGACACGTCTGGTCTCGGCCTTCGAGGCGCATTGCGTCGATTACTTCAGGGCATTCGCATCGTGACACAACCTTCCGCCACCATTATCGGCGCCGGCATCGTCGGCGTTTCGGCTGCCGCATTCCTGCAGCGCGAAGGTTACAAAGTGACCATCATCGACCGCGTGCCGCCGGGCGAAGGCGCATCCTTCGGCAATGCCGGGGGTCTTGCCTTTGCCGAGATCGTGCCCACCGTGCACCCGCACATGCTGACGAAGATCCCGGGCTGGCTGATGGACCCCTTGGGGCCGCTCACCATACGCTGGTCCTATTTGCCCAAGGCGCTGCCGTGGTTCCTGTCGCTTGCGCGCAACTCGCTGCCCGACCGCGTGAAGGCGATCACCGCGGCGCGCGCCGACCTTGCGATGCGGGTGCTCTCGGACTTCGAGACGCTGCTGCAGGCGGCAGGCACGGCAGACATGATCCGGCAGCAGGACACGCTCAGGCTCTATGACACGCAAGCACAGTACCTCTCGGAAGCCTCCGAGCGGGAGGTCAAGAAGGCCTATGGCTATGAGATGAGGCGCCTGTCAGGTGATGAGGCGCGGGAACTGGAGCCGGCACTCGGCAAGAATGTCCACTGCGGCGTGTTCCATGGCGGCTGGTACTTCCTCACCAATCCGGGCCGGGCGGTGAAGTCCATCGCAGCGGAGGTGGTGAAGAACGGTGGCACGGTGCTGGAGGATGACGTCGTGGCGCTGGAGCGCGATGGCAATCGCGTGAGCGGGTTGCGGCTCAAGGACCATGGCCTGCACAAGCTGGACCGGCTGGTGATCTGCGCGGGCGCCTATTCGCACCTGCTGGCAAAACAGTTGGGCGAGAAGGTGCTGCTGGAGGCCGAGCGCGGCTATCACATGGTGCTGCCCAACTCCGGCGTGAACCTGTCGCGCTCGCTCACCTATGCGGGCAAGCCCGGCGCGGCGACGCCAATGGAAATGGGGCTGCGGCTGGCAGGCTCTGATGAATTCGCGGGCCTTGATGCAGCACCCAATTATGCCCGCGCCGATGCGCTGTGGACGAATTTCAAGACCGTGCTGCCCGGGCTGCGCGAACCCGATGAGCAGACGACACGCTGGATGGGGCGACGCCCCGGCACGCCGGACTCGCTTCCCGTGATCGGGCCGTCGAAGACCACCGCGAATGTCTGGTACGGCTTCGGGCATGGCCACATGGGGCTGACCTGGGGGCCGAGCACAGGGCGGCTGATCGCCGAGGCGGTGACGGGCGCCAAGACCAACATCGACATGGCGCCGTTCCGGGTCGACCGGTTCTAGGGCCCACCGCCGCTTCCCCTCACCTTCCCCGGCTGCGCCGGGGCCCCCTCCTCTCCCGCCTCGCGGGAGAGGATGATGAGGGATTATTTTCCTTGATTTTCTGCCTGGCCTATGTTAGGTATCTATTCTCTGACGTGCTTGCTGCTGATTGACATTGTGAATCTGTTTTGCAAGGCCGCCTTCCGGCCCTGCCCCTCCCGTTCCCCGGCGTGGCCACGCCTTGGGAGCGCCGGGCGGAGCTTTGTCTGATGGCGTCACCCCAGCGAAAGCCGGGATGACGCCATCAAACAACGGGATCCAGCTTCACGATCTCAACCTCACCACCCGGCACCTCGGTGACGTCACCGGCACCCTTTCCCATCAATGCACGCGCCATGGGGGAGGTGTAGGCGATGAGGCCCTGCGCCGGGTCCGCCTCGTCCTCGCCGACGATGGAGAACACCTGTTTACGCCCATCGTCGCGCGCAATGGTGACGCGCGTGGCAAAGCCGACCGTCTCGGGCTTGCCCGCCCCCGCGACGAGCTGCGCGGTGGAGCGCCTGAGGGTCCAGTAGCGAAGATCGCGCGAGGCCCGCGCAATGGTGGCCTTGTCCTGGTCGTGCTGGCCTTGCGCAAGGCGCTTGCGGCAGGCCCCGATCTCGGCCTCGATGAGGTTCAGCCCACGCTCTGTCACGATGTTCGGATTGGCGCTTACCGGGCGTTCCGGCAGGTCCTCGGGGACGTCATCTTGCTCTTTGACAAAGGCACGGCTCATGGCTTCAATGCTTTCAACGCATTCTGAGGTTTTAGCCGCATGAAGACCGAGACGCCACAGCCGATCCACCTCGCGGACTACACGCCGACGGCCTACCTGATCGACACCGTGGACCTTGATTTCCGGCTCGACCCGCAGGCGACCGAGGTGCGCGCACGGCTTTGCCTGAGGCCCAATCCTGCCAGCACCGAGAAGAACGCGCCACTGGTGCTCGACGGCGAGCGCATCAAGCTGCAATCGCTGATGCTGGACGGCATCGCGCTGCAGCCGGAGCACTACCGCGTCGGCGATCAGTCGCTCACCATCCCCGACGTTCCGCAGCGCGCCTTCACGCTGGACATCGTGACGACCTGCAACCCCGCCGCCAATACGGAGCTCTCGGGGCTCTATGTCTCGGGCGGCGTTTTCTGCACCCAGTGCGAGGCGGAGGGATTCCGGCGCATCACTTATTTCTACGACCGGCCGGACGTGATGGCGCGCTACACGGTGCGGATCGAAGCCGAGCGCGAGCAGGTGCCCGTGCTGCTCTCCAACGGCAACCCGCGCGAAGACGGCGTGCTCGGCGGCACCACGCGACATTATGCCGTGTGGGACGACCCCTTCCCCAAGCCCTCCTACCTCTTCGCGCTGGTGGCGGGCGACCTTGGCGCGGTGCATGACAACTTCAAGACCATGACCGGCCGCGAGGTGTCGCTCGGCATCTATGTGCTGAAGGGCAATGAAGACCGTTGTGCCTGGGCGATGGAGTCGCTGAAGGAGTCGATGCGCTGGGACGAGCGACGCTTCGGTCGCGAATATGACCTCGACGTGTTCAACATCGTCGCCGTTCCCGACTTCAACATGGGGGCGATGGAGAACAAGGGGCTCAACGTCTTCAACGACAAGTACATCCTCGCCAACCCGGAGACCGCGACGGACGGCGACTATGTGAACATCGAGGCGATCATCGCGCATGAGTACTTCCATAACTGGACGGGCAACCGCATCACCTGCCGTGACTGGTTCCAGCTCTGCCTGAAGGAAGGCCTGACGGTTTTCCGCGACCAGGAGTTCACCTCCGACCTGCGCTCGCGCGCGGTGAAGCGCATCACCGACGTGAAGACGCTGCGGGCCCGGCAGTTCCCGGAGGACAACGGCCCGCTGTCGCACCCGCCGCGACCCTCGGCCTATATCGAGATCAACAATTTCTACACGCCCACCGTCTATGAGAAGGGTGCCGAGATCTGCCGCATGATGCAGACGCTGATCGGCGAGCAGGCCTTCCGCAAGGCGATGGACCTCTATTTCGAGCGCCACGACGGCGAGGCGGCAACCGTCGAGCAGTTCGTGCAATGCATGGCGGAGGCATCAGGCCGCGACCTCACGCAGTTCTTCAGCTGGTACACGCAGGCGGGCACGCCCACGGCGACCGCGGAAGGGCGCTATGACGCCGCCGCCAAGCAATACACGCTGACCCTCGAGCAGCAGGTGAAGCCGACGCCGGGCCAGGCGGAGAAACAGCCGCTGCATATTCCGCTGGGGCTCGGCCTCATCGGCCCCGATGGGGCAGACATGGCGCTGGATCTCGATGGCGTTGGCGCACTCAACACACCAATCATCGAACTGACGGAGCAGCGCCAGAGCTTCCGCTTCAACAACGTGGCAAAGCGCCCGGTGCTGTCGCTCAACCGGGGATTCTCGGCTCCGGTAAAGATGGAGGCCAACCTCTCCACGGCAGATGAGCTGTTCCTGATGGGCCATGACGCCGACAGCTTCAATCGCTGGGAAGCGGGCCAGCGGCTGGGCCGCAACCTCGTCCTCGCGTCCTATCGCGGAACGGCAACGGAAGCCGACGCCACGGCCTATGCGGCGGCGCTGAAGAAGATCATCGATGATCCGGCCGTGGACGATGCCTTCAAGGCACTGATGCTGGTGCTGCCGAGCGAGAGCGAGATCGCCGCCGCACTGGGCGCGGATGTCGACACGGACAGCGTCCACGCGGCGCGCGACGGGTTGCGCAACGCCATTGCGACACAACTCGCGGGGGAACTCGACGCGATCTGGCGGCGCACGGGCGAACCCGCGCCCTATCGCCCCGATCCTGCCTCCACCGCGCGGCGGGCATTGCGGCAGACGGCGCTTGCGCTGATGGTGATGGGCGACCACCAGCACGGCATCACGCAGGCGCTGGCCGAATTCGAAGCGGCGCACAACATGAGTGCCGAAATGGGTGCACTCGCCGCGCTCGCGCAGGTCGAATGCCCGGAGCGCGAGGCCGCACTGGAGCGCTTCCATGCACGGCACGCCCATGAGCACCTGCTGATCGACAAGTGGCTGCTCCTCAACGCCCAGGCCCAAGGTCCGGATTCGGCCGCCCGCATCGAGCGGCTGACGCGGCACCCGGACTTCAAGTGGACGACGCCCAACAAGGTCTATGCGCTGCTGTCGGGCTTCGCAGGCGGCAATCCGGCGGGTTTCAACGCCGCAGACGGCTCCGGCTACCGGGTGATCGCCGACGCGATCCTGAAGCTCAATCCCATCAACCCGCAGGTCGCCGCACGGCTGGCCACCGGCTTCAGAAGCTGCAAGCTGTTGAATTCGAGTCGAAAAACGGCAGCCCAGGCGGAACTCGAACGGATCCTTGCCGAGCCCTCCCTGTCGCGCGACGTCTACGAGATCGTCTCGAAGATTGCAGCATCCTGAATCCCTTTATAAACACTGGACAAATCACCCCCTTTTCGAATCAATAGCCGGTGATTCGATCAGTGGTGGCGTCCGTGTTTTCAAAGTCTCCCAGCCGTGGGGCGGCAGGGTTTCAGGGGAAAAGATTGGGCAAGACGCACATCGGCGAGCTGTTCTTCAAGGAGAGGGTCCTCAGGGTTTCCTCGCCGTGGCCGGGCCGGTTCCGCATCACCATCGGCGAACGCCACCTGCGCCTTCTCATCACGTCACTGATCGTCTTGTTCCTGCTGATGCTCGGCAGCGCGCTGCTGGTGCAGCTCACCGACAGCCGCACCACCCATGTGGCGGAGCAGAACCGGCTTTCCGCACTGTATGGACAACTCGTCGCCCAGCGCATCAAGGCCGACATTTTCGCAGCACAGGCGGGAGGCAGCACGCCACCGGTGTTGAGCAGCGGGTTTCTCCGGTCGCTGCTGCCGAAAGAGGCCCTGACCGAGGACCGCAGCTTCGCAGTGGCCAGCAGCACAGGCGAGATCGCGGCCAGCGTTCCCGCCTCCCGGCACATGGACGGCGAGCTTATCACCAGCATGCTGTCACCCAGCTTCGTGACGCAGGCGCCGATCAACACCGGCGAGATGGCACCGCTCACGCTGGCCTCGGGCGAGGAAGCCTTCGTCTCGATGTATGACCTCGGTGACTATCCCGGCACGCTCATCGTGCTGCAGCGCCAGCAGGACGTGCTGTCGGCGTGGCGCTCGTCCGTCACGCAGGTGACCGCGCTGTTCATCGTCACCTTCTTCGTGCTGATGCTGCTGGGCGCTGCCTTCCACTGGCAGGCAGCCAAGGCAGCGGAGGCGGACTCTATCCTCGGCGTCGCCACCGCGCGGCTCGACAAGGCGCTGGACCGCGGCCAGTGCGGCATGTGGGACTGGGACGTGAACCGCGGCATCATCTTCTGGTCGCGCTCGATGTTCGACATGCTGGGCATGCCGGTGAAGGGCGACTATCTGAGCTTCGGCGAAATGGCGGCCCGCATCCACGAGAGCGACACGCAGCTCGAGGAAGCCGTCGAACAGCTGCTCGACGGCCAGATCACCTCGTTCGACCAGGAATTCCGCATGCGCCACCAGGACGGCCACTATGTGTGGCTCAGGGCCCGCGTGGCGCTGGCGCCGGGCGAGGTGGAAGGCAACCCGCACCTGATGGGCATCGTCTTCGACATCACCCAGCAGAAGCTTGCCGACACGCTGAACAAGGAAGCCGAACTGCGCCTCAAGGACGCGATCGAGAACATCTCGGAAGCCTTCGTGCTGTGGGATGCGGACAACCGGCTGGTGCTGTGCAATTCCAAGTACCAGCAGTTCCATTCACTGCCCACTCCCGTCTGCGTTCCCGGCACGCCCTATGAAGATCTGGTGCGCTCCGCCAAGGAACCGGCCATCACCAAGCGCACCGGCATCCGCGGCGAAGGCGGTGGCGAAGGCCAGTCCTTCGAGGTGCAGCTCGCCGACCGCCGCTGGCTGCAGATCAACGAGCGCCGCACCAAGGACGGTGGCTTCGTGTCGGTCGGCACCGACATCACCGCGCTGAAGCTGCAGGAAGAGCGGCTGCGCATGTCCGAGCGCGAGCTGATGATGACGGTGCGCGACCTGCAGAAGGAGCGCCTGCTCGCCGACCAGCAGGCCCAGCGCCTTGCCGACCTCGCCGACAAATACGCCCGCGAGAAGACGAGGGCCGAAGCCGCCAACCGCTCCAAGTCCGAATTCCTCGCCAACATGTCACATGAGCTGCGCACACCGCTCAACGCCATCATCGGCTTCTCGGAGGTGATGCTGTCGCAGATGTTCGGGCCAATGGGCTCCGACAAATATGCCGAGTATTCGAGCGACATCCATCGCAGCGGCCAGTTCCTGCTCGACGTCATCAACGACATCCTCGACATGTCGAAGATCGAGGCGGGCCGGATGTCGCTCGAATGCGAGACGCTGCAGGTCGATGCGGCGCTCGACGAAGTGATGCGCATCATCACGCCGCGCGCCTTCGAGGGCGGCGTCGCGGTGGAGCGGCAGGTGCCGCAGGGCTTCACCCTGTGGGCCGATCGCCGCGCCTTCAAGCAGGTGCTGATCAACCTGCTCTCCAACGCCGTGAAATTCACGCCCGAAGGCGGGCGCATCAGCGTTTCGGCGCTGGCCGCAAACGGCGTGATGGCAATTGCCATCCGCGACACCGGCATCGGCATTCCGGCGCGCGACATCGAGAAGCTGGGCCGGCCCTTCGAGCAGGTGGAGAACCAGTTCACGAAGTCGCGCGGCGGCTCCGGCCTGGGCCTGGCCATCTCCAAGTCCTTCGTCGAACTGCATGGCGGCACGCTGACCATCCGCAGCACGGTGGGCCAGGGCACGGAAGTGACCGTGACCTTCCCGCTCCGCCAGGCTGCCGCCAAGGTCGCCTGAGACTTGCGCCTCATCACGCGAGACAGCCTCACGCCCAGGCCATGGAAGAACGGCGGTGGGCTTACCCGCCAGATCGCGTGCTTTCCACCGGACAGCGACCTTGGCAGTTTCGACTGGCGCATCTCGATGGCTGAGGTGGCGCAGGACGGTGCCTTCTCGCGCTTCGAGGGAGCCGACCGCCGCCTCTACATTCTCGAAGGCGCAGGGTTGGAGCTGCGCTTTGGCGCACATGGCCTCCGGCAGCTGCAGGGCGGGGAACATATCGATTTCCCCGGCGAGGCCGAGGTCCATGGCCGTCTGCTGGATGGCGCCGTCACTGACCTCAGCATCATGGTGCAGCGCGACCGGCAGCGGGCGTATTTCAAGAAGGTGTCTGTCAACGGCTCGACCGCGCTCGATCTGCCTTGGGAAACGGCGGCCCTGTTCGTGTGCAGTGGCCGGATCACCATGAAAGACCCGGCCGTGGTGGCAAACCGCTTCGACACCGTGATGCTCGACGCCCGGCACGCGCGGACCCTCTCCATCAGTGGTTCAGCCGAGGTGCTGCTCGTCGGCCTTGATCCAGTGGGCTGAACGCCAGGCTATCAGGGCGCGTCCGGCTTCTTGTCATCGCCAGGCTTGCCCCGGCCGTGGTCATCGCGGGTGCGGAGGTATTGGGCCATCAGCTTGCGCTCCTCCGGGCCAAGCTTGTCGATCAACTCCAGCGCGGCACCGCCGCCGGTCATGAACAGCGCCTCGCTCTTCGCCGTGAAGCCCTCGACAGCCGCCTTGACGCGGGCAGCATCATAGGGCTCAGCCTCCAGCGCATCGGCGAGTTCAACTACCTGCGCCTTGACGGCGCGGCGCCCCTCGCGGACCGCCTTGTCCTGCGCCTTGAAGACGGCAAGAAGCTCGGTGCGCCGCGCGCGGTCAAGGTCGCGGAAGAAATTGCGGGGGATCAGCTGCGTCTGGGTGAGGCGGGCATAGCGCTCCGGCCCGACGCCCACATACCAGCGGGCAGCCGCTGCGCCGGCGACCAGCAGGTTGACTGCAAGCGAGGCAATCAGCGCCGCCATCAGCCAATGGGCGCGCCTTCCCGGCTTGTCGGGCGTGGTGACAGGGTCGCTCATGTCGTGCCTTCCTCGGCATAGGCATCGCCCACGCCGCCCAGATCATCCACCGTCGTATCATCGTTCAGCGCCACGCCGCCGGTGACGGCGTTGGGCATCATGAAATCCATCTTGCCATTGGCGCCAAGCCAGATGCCGAGCGCCAGTGAGGCCGCAAGCGGCACGGCCGCCGCAAGACGCCAGAATGGACGCTTGGCAGGCGGGCGCGGCGCGAATTGGACGATCCTGCGCTCCTGCGGCTCCGCCGCGATGCGGGCCATCAGCCTGTCAACCGCACCGCCGGGAAGCGCCGGCGTCGCGGCGCGCGCCAGCACCGCGTCGATCTCACGATCATCAGAACGATTGTTGTCCTGTTCCATGTCCGTCTCTCACTGCCCCATTTCAGCCAGCCCGCCGAGCAGGTCGCGCCACTCGGCCGCCAGGCTGTCCTTCAAGCCACGCCGCGCCCGTGCCAGGAGGGATTCGAGCGCATCCACGCTCACCTCCAGAACGGCCGCGGCCTCGATATTGGTCAACCCCTCGAAATACACAAGCGACAGCGCCAGGCGCTGCCGATCGGGAAGCTCTGCAATGCGGCGATCCACCAGGCGCGCGGCCTGCGCCCGCTCCAGCGGTGCGTCGGGCCGGGCCTGCCGGTCCTCGACCTCCGGCGCATCGTCGAGCGTGGCGGCGCGCGGCCGGCGGCTGCGGTCGATCACCGCATTGGCGGCGACCCGCATCAGCCACCCCTTCAGGGCGCCGGCCTCGCGCACCTGCAGGGGGTTCTTCCACAGCTTCACGAAGGCGTCCTGCGCCATGTCCTCGGCATCTGCTGCTCCATTGGTCAACCGCCACACCAGCCGGTAAACCGGCTGGTAATGGCGGTTGACGATCTCGGCGAAGCCCGCATGAGAGCCGGCGGCGGCGGCCTGCAACAGGCCGGCATCCGTCATCTGCGGGAAAGCCGATGGCTCTGGCGTCAAGGCTTGGGTCCGGTGTCTGCGTCAGTTGGCCTGCACTCCGGTAGCCGTAGCGGGTTTCCTGAGCTTGGCAAGACGGTAGCTCTGTGCTTCTTCCAGCGTGACGCCGCCATCATGGTCGCTGTCCGCCGCAGCCACCAGGCGGTCCACCGAGGCATCGAGTTCGGCGCGGGAAACCGCGCCATCCTTGTTGGTGTCGAGGGCGGCGATGATGCGGTCACGGCGGCGCTCCATGGCCTTCTGCAGTGCGTCGTTGAGTTCCGCCGTCGAAACCGCGCCATTCTTGTCGGCGTCCAGCTTGTCGAAGCGCTTCTCGGCGCGCGGGGTCAGCTCGGCAGCGGTGATCTTGCCATTGGCATCGACATCCGCCCTGGTGAAGGATTTGGGGCTCTGGGGCAGGTAGGGCTGCATGGCAAAGGCCGTGGCGGGCACGATGGCCATGGCGCCGTAAAAGGCGAGTGCAAGTGTCAGTCGGGGCATCGGACGGTTCCTCCTTTTGGCTGTCCTGAAACCAAGACGCAGGGGGAACGGGAATCCGTCGCGGAATTTTCAGGATGCCGGACCAATCAGCCGGTCAAAGATTGCGGCCACCTCGCCCTGGGCCTCCGCCAGCAGCGCTTCCGCCGTGGCGATATCCGGCGTCACGGCGGTGTTGGCTACCAGCAGGTTGAGGGCTGGCAGCGCCTTGGCCGGATCATAGGGCCCATCAAGGCAGAGGCGCAGCATCTGGGTGAGGCGATGATAGAGCAGCCCCGCCCGCTTCAGCGCCGCGTGGTCGACATCGGCCATGAGCCCTGCGCCGTGCAGCTTCTGCAGCGCCGCCAGCGTGTTGGTATCCAGCACGGCAGGCTGCGCATGGGCGTGGATCAGTTGCAGCGTCTGGGCAATGAACTCCAGCTCAACGAGGCCGCCCCTCGCCCGCTTCACGTCCCACACGCCGCCCGTGCCCTGCTCCTTCAGCATGAGCCTGCGCATGTCCACAATGTCATCACGCACCTTCGCCGCGTCGCGCGGTTCGCACAGCGCGCCACGGATATGGCGGGTGAGCTCGTTCATCAGCCCCGCATCGCCGCAGACCGGCCGGGCGCGGGTGAGCGCCAGCTTCTCCCAGGTCCAGGCGGAATCGCGGTGATAGCTCTCGAAGCTCGCGAGGCTCGCCGCCACCGGGCCCTTGCTGCCCGAGGGCCGCAGCCGCATGTCCACCTCGTAGAGAACGCCCTCGCCAGTCGGTGCCGAGACGGCAGCGATCAGCCGCTGCGAGACCCGCGCATAATATTGCGCCACGCTCAAGGGCTTTGCTCCGTCACTCATCTCGACGCCCGGGGGCGCATCATAGACGATGATGAGATCGAGGTCGGAGCCCGCCGTCATCTCGTTGCCGCCAAGCTTGCCCATGGCGATCACCGCGCTGCGCCCGCCCGGAACCCGGCCGTGGCGTCGCTCCATGTCCTCGATCACCGCCGCATGCAGGCGGCCCAGCAGAAGCCCTGCGAGCTGCGAGAAGGCCAGCCCCGTTTCAGCCGCACCCGCCGTTTCCGACAGCACGCGCACGCCGATGCGGAAGGCCTGCTCCTTGCCGACGATGCGCGCCCGGTCCGCCACCTCGTCGAGCACCACGCCCTCCGGCATGGCGGCGGCAATCAGCTGCGCCATTTCCGCCTCGGTGGGCAGCGAGGTGAAGAAGCCGGGGTCAAGCACGGCATCCAGCACCTGCGACCGGCGGCTCAGCTGTTCGGCAAGCCGCGGCGCACTGCCGAGGATGGTGGCGAGCAGGTCAAGAAGCCGCGGGTTGGCCTTCAGCAGCGAGAACAGCTGAACCCCCGCCGGAAGCTTGCTGAGGAAACGGTCGAAGGCGAGGAAGGCCAGGTCCGCGTCACCCATCGCGGCCAGCGCGGTGAGCAGCTTTGGCATCAGCTCCGTCAGCAATTCGCGCGCCTTGGCGCTGCGGGTTGCCACATAGCGCCCGAAATGCCAGCCGCGAATGGTCGCCGAGACCTCCGACGGACTGCGATAGCCCATGCGCAACAGCGTCTCGATGGTTTCCGGATCATCCTCGCCGCCGGTGAAGACCAGGCTTCCGCCCGCCGTGCCCAGCTCATCGGCGGATTCAAACAGCCGGGAATAATGCCCCTGCACGCATTCGAGCACCCGACGCACCTCTGCATCGAAGCTGTCCAGATCATCGAAGCCGCAGAACCGCGCCATCGCCAGGAGCCCCCGGTCATCGGCGGGCAGTGCATGGGTCTGCTCGTCATTCACCATCTGCACCCGGTGCTCGATCGACCGCAGGAAGCGATAGGCGGAGGTGAGCTCGGCCGCCGCCTCATGGGTGATCCACTGCGCATCGGCCAGCGCCTCCAGCATGGCGATGGTGCTCCGCCCACGGAGCTTCGGGTTGCGGCCGCCGGCGATCAGCTGCTGGGTCTGCACGAAGAACTCGATTTCGCGGATGCCGCCGCGCCCCAGCTTCAGGTTATGGCCACGCACCTTGACTTCGCCGTGACCCTTCACGGCATGAATCTGCCGCTTCATCGACTGCACGTCGGCAATCGCCGCGAAGTCGAGGTACTTGCGCCAGATATAGGACTTCAGCCGGTCGAGGAACTCCAGGCCCAGTGCGCCATCGCCCGCCGCGGGGCGCGCCTTGATCATCGCGGCGCGCTCCCAGTTCTGGCCCTGGTTCTCGTAATAGATGGCGGCCGCCTCGACCGAGATCGCCACCTGCGTGGCGCGCGGATCAGGGCGCAAGCGCAGGTCGGTGCGGAACACATAGCCGTCCTCGGTCACGTCCTGCATGATCTGCACGAGGCGCCTGGTGAAGCGCACGAAGAAGGTTGCCGCCTCATGCGGATCATCGAGCAGCGGGGTGAGCGCGTCGTACAGAATGATGAGGTCGATATCGCTCGAGTAGTTGAGCTCATGCGCGCCCTGCTTGCCCATGGCGAGGGCCACATAGCCGCAACCGGCCTGCGGGTTGGACGGATCCGCGAGTTTCACCTTGCCCTGCCGGTCATAGTCGCTGAGCAGCCAGGAGATCACCGCACCCAGAGCCATGTCGGCAAAATCGGTGAGCGCCGCCGTCACCTGCTCCACGCTCCAGCGGCCAGAGAGATCGGCCACCGCAACAAGCAGCGCCACCCGCTTCTTCGCCTGCCGCAGTAGGGCCATCACCTCGGCCTGAGACAGCGCCGGGTCAATCAGCGTCAGCCCCGAGAGCTCCAGTGCCATCAGCTGATCCGCATCCTCGGCGAACACCCGGCCCGCGAAGGCCGGATCACGCAGCATCAGCTGCCTGAGAAAGGGAGACGCCCCCGCAATGTCCTCCGCCAGCCCAAGCGCCTCCGCCGCAATGGCGCCAGACGGCATTTCGGAGCGGAACAGGGCAACGGCGTCCTGGTCGAGGGCAGCGCGGGGTGGGTTCAGAAGCATGTCGTGGTTCTAGTGCAAATTGGACGAAAGGGGAAATCGCCACTGTGAACCAAGCGCTCAACCACTGGAGGACCACTCGATATCCCAGGATCATTATCCTTGCCGTTGCAGTAAGCTCTACTTGCTATTTCCTAGTGAGCCGCCTTCTTCAAAATGGTGGGAGATGGACTTGTAGAGTGATATTGTACTCTCCATTTCATAAATCGGCTTTTGCGCCGACTGCGGAAGACTTCTGAAAAACTTTGCTAATTCCAAATGCTTGTTCATCACACTCGAAAAGGCTGAACCGCCTAGCACGAGGCGATCGTCTTTTTCAATTTCCATCAGCTTGTAGTGAAGCAAACAAACTCTCACCTGAGCCAAGATCAGGTCCCGCAGAGCAAACAATTGATCATCTGCGATCATTCCCTCAAGCGCCTGAGAAATGCTATTCCCTACTTCTGCAATTTTCTTGTTGAACTCAGCGAGACTGAACGTCATTTGAATTATTGATCTTTCTGTCTCATCAATTCAACCACGGGCGTGGAGTGTCCAGTCTTCCGTTATCCTAACCATCTGTTTAATCCTAATCTCCACAACCTTGATCAAACATACACCGGTTAACACAACGAGGAAAATTCATGGACTGCCTGTCTGGCAGCGCGCAACTATCAAGTGCAACTGTACAATGCTCGTAACATTGCTGTCGAACCGCTTTACAGTACGCATCATCGCCATTTCCGCCAGACCCGCCCGAACCCTTTGATTGGGGCTCGCCCCGGCATAGCCATAGACAGTCGGCCCATCGACAAACCGAAGCGGGTCGGGCTGGGTGTATCTCCCCGTCGATGCGTCGTAGAGGCGGTGCCAGTTGTAGGCGAGGCCGCTCTCGATCAGGAAGTACTGGCCGGGGAAGCGGAGGTTTTGCTCCACCGTGCCAGTGATCTGCCAGGGCTGGCCGAAGGGATCGTAGCTGGCGGACCAAACGGTGGCGCGGGTGGCATCCGTCAGGCGAAGCGGGCGGCCGAGGTGGTCGGCGTGGACCATGAGGAACTGGGGGGTGGTGGTGTTCACCCCCGTGACGAGGGCCACCGGCAGCGGCGGGGGTGAGGCGCCCTCCTCATTGTCGTTGTCGGTGGCGGGCGAGGCGTCAGCGGAGGGCAGCCCAAGCCATGAGCCGTTGCACGAATTGCGTTTACTACTGCTGGCCCTCACAGTGATGCACAAGCACCTCGTCAAACGTACAAACGACGGCTATTTCATAGACAGATTTTGGGTAAGATTTTCGCAATGTTGTAAAAAGTCGAAGTACAGGAAGATATGAATCTAAAATTTCGTGATAGTCACTTTCCTGGAGTCTGAATCTCTCACCTTCCTCAACTCTGACCAATTGGTAGTGAGTCTCAGATGCCTTGATCAAACAGTTAAGAAGATCCTCCAAGAGCATCTTTGCCGGTTCGTCTGAGTAGCGTGACAGGACTTCTGAGACCTTGAGCTTTAGTTGGCCCAACAACTCATCCATTTTTCGATGTTCAGGGCTCATGTGCACTTGTCCGATCACTGCCATGGGCGAGGGGTGCCAAGTCTTCCATTATCCCATCCATCTGAGTAGTCCTGTCCTCCACAGCGTTGATCATGCCTGCACTGATTTACGCATCGGTGATAATTCATCGATTGTCTGTCTGGTAGGGCGGCGTTGTCGAGAACCATAACACAGCGTTCACGGCACTCACTTTCAACTCTTTGGCAGCGTTTGTCATCATCATCGTCTCCCCCACCCCCACCGCTCCCGGATGAGAAGCGCCTAAGTATCCACTCGCACCCGTTCCAAATGTAGTCGATCATTCCAGGAGGCTGTGCTGGCCACCTTGGCTTGAGCCCCGGCTTCCAGTCAGGTCCCGACTTATTACCTCGGTACGGCCCCGGCCCAATTGGCGGAGCGCCGGGGATTGGTATTCGGACCTGTTCCCCCTCCGGATCCACCCGCATCATCGGGCTCGCCCCGGCATAGCCATAGACACTCAGCCCATCGACAAACCGCAGCGGGTCGGGCTGGGTGTATCTCCCTGTTGCCGGGTCGTAGATGCGGTGCCAGTTGTAGCTCAGGCCGGTTTCGATGAGGAAGTACTGGCCGGGGAAGCGGAGGTTTTGCTCCACCGTGCCGGTGATCTGCCAGGGCTGGCCGAAGGGATCATAGGCCGCAGCCCAAACGGTGGCGCGGGTGGCATCCGTCAGGCGAAGCGGGCGGCCGAGGTGGTCGGCGTGGACCATGAGGAACTGGGGAGTGGTGGTGTTGACGCCCGTAACCAGGCCGACGGGCAGTGGTGGGGGCGAGGCGCCCTCCTCATTGTCGTTGTCGGCGGCGGGCGAGGCGTCACCCATGGGTAGCCAGATATAGTCCCTCAGCGTCTTGCCCGTGGAGCCGTCCGCCTCCGCCAGCAGCGAGCCATCGAGACCGTAGATGTAATGCACCGTGCCCGCGGGGCCGCCCGGCGCATTGCTGGAGCGCTGCACCATCTGCTCCAGCGCGTTGTAGAGGTAAGTCGAGGTCTGCGTGCCGTCGCCCGTGCGGGTGACGGTGACAGGACGGTTGCGCTGATTGTAGGCGAAGGCCAGCCGCAGCGGGCCCATGACCTGGGTGACGAGATTGCCCGCAGCATCATAGCTGAAGGCGCGCGTGGTGATACTGCCCGCGCTGGTGGAGGCGAGGCGGTTGGAGGTGGCGGGATAGCTCAGAACCGTGGTGAGCGCCGTTCCACCGGGCGGTGTCAACACCTCCTGCGAGCGGTCGCCATTGGGGGTGTAGGCATAGGTGAGGCCGCCCCAGGGGCCGCGCGCAGACGCGAGCCGCTGGGCGGCATCATAGGCCAGCGCCACGGAATTTGCGGCGGCCAGATTGTCGTTGACTGCGGTGAGGTTCATGCCGTCAGCATAAGCGTAGGACAGGTCAACGAGGCGGGTGGCGCCGTTGGCCAGCTTGACGGACGTCAGGCGGCCATCGCCGTCATAGGCGCGAGCGGCGGTGAGCCCGTTCCCATGGGTGAGCGCCGTGAGCCGGCTCGACATGGGGCTCCAGGCGATACCGCTTGCCACGGTCAGCGGCGGATCGGCGGCGGTGGCCTTCGTGGTGACGGCGGTGACGCGGCCGAGCGCATCGCGCGTGTAACTCACCACACGGCCAGAGGGATAGGTGATGGCGGTGATGCGGCCCGCCGCATTATAGGCATAGGTGGTGGAATAGCTCTTGCCGGCGATGATGCGGGTTTCGGCGATGACGCGGCCAAGCGCGTCATAATAACGAGACATGGCACCGGAGGCGTCGATTACGCCCGTCAGCCGGCCGATACCCTTGTTGCCGTTCGCTGTGTCGTCATAGAAGTAGCTGACGTCCTGGGACGGATCGGCCGGGTAGGCCTCCTCCACCAGGCGGCCTGCGGCGTCATAGGTGAGCAGGGTGATGGCACCGCGCGGATCGGTGATCTTCGTGGCCAGCCCGCGCTTGTCACGCACGATCACCGTGGTGCCAACGTCCGGGCCGCTTTCCTGGGTGATTTCGCCGAATCCGTTGCGGACGTAAGCCGTGGTTAGGCCGCGGGGATCGCGGTAGGCGGTGACTTCGCTCTGCGCATCGCGCGTGAGGCCGGTGCGGGCGCCCGTCTGATCCGTCAGGCTGGCGAGGTTCTGCAGCCCGTCATAGGCATAGGCGAACAGGCCGCCGCGCGGATCTTTCACCTCGGTGAGGTTGTCGGTGCGGTCATATTTGAATAGCGTCTGCTGGCCGGCGGCGCCGATCGAGCGCATCAGCCGGCCGAGCTCGTCGAAAAGGGCCGACTGCTGGCGAAGGATGGCGCCCGAGGCGGATTTCACGGTACGCGAAGTCTGGTCGCCATTGGCGTTGTAGGTATTGTCGATGCGCTCGCTTGCGTTGTTGGTGACGGATGTGAGCCGCCGTGCATCGTTCCATGTGTAGGCGAGGAAGGACCCGTCGGGCGAGGTCACCCGTGTGACCTGGCCTGCCGCATCATAAGCGATGATGGTGCGGGCCTGGGCGGCGCCGGGATTGACGGTCACCGAAGTGAGCCGCCCGCGAGGGTCATAAGCCATGGCGGTGGCGATGCCGTTGGGATCGGTGACGCTCAGCGGACGCCCGCCGGCATCGAGTTTGATGATGCGGGTGACTTGGCCCAGTTCATTGGTGACGGACGTTAGGTTGCCGGATGCGTCATAGGCGTAGCGCACGGTATCGGCGCCACCGGGGAGCGACCCATCGACGCTGGTGAGCAGATCGACCACAGCCGTCGGCGGCGATGCTGGTGGAACAAGCTGGACATTCACGTCCGACCAGCCGGCGACACGGGACCCAACTGCAATTGGCAAGAAACTGGTTGAGAATGTCAGCCTGACGCGCCGTGTGCCCGAAGGAATGACTGGGACATTGAAAAGCTGGCGCGTGAGGGCAGCCGTCGATACCGTGGAGACAAAAAACCGCCTGCCCAGAACGCGTGTGCCAGCGGCGTCCAAAAACTCGGCCGATGCCGAGATCTCCCCCTCTCGCTGATTTGCCCATGCCAGCCAGGAGATATCGAGCCCCCTGCGGGCCGAGTCGATTTCGGCAATCCGGTCTGCGGGAATGGTCAGAACCTGTGCGGCGCTTGACGCGCCCGTCGCCGTATCTGCATTGGTGAAATAGGTACAGAAAGTGCAGGGCTGCTGTGCCGTTGCGACAATTGCGGGTCCCTGTGCGCCGCCGGTGGTCCAGCCAGTTACCGAACCTTGCAATCCCGACGGATTGACGACCATGAGGAATGGATTTGGGGCAGACTTTCCGTCAGGCACGAGCTTCAGGGCGATATCATCGATGAGCACGTCGGTCCCAGAGCGGATCGCGAGAATAACAATGCGAATAGCTCTGGTGCCGGAGGGAATGGCCCCGGACTGGCTTCGGTCGGTCCAACTCTGAGATGACACGTTTTGCAGGGTTGATGTCACGAGCGAGCCGATGGCCGATCCGGCGCTGTCCAGATACAGAAGATTGACCGACCCCAGATCCGAACCGTTCTGCAGCCAGGTGACTTTGGCAGCGCGGCTGCCTGAGTCCACCTCCGCGTAGCGCGCAGGAGGCACCGCAACATCCTGAACAGCGATCGTCAACCCATTCGGCGCGGCGAAAAAACATGGGTTGGAGGGTGGACACGCACTGCCGGGATTGGCGGCGACAGAGAGCCCACCAATGAGGTTGAACCACCCGGAAACGCCCTGATCCGCGCCTCGATTCGCGACCGGGATCACGACATCGGACAAGGGAGCGCCCGTTGGTCCCGGCGGCGTTACTGCAGGAGGCCGATAGGAGGTGAAGGCGTAGCTTGTCGTTCGTGCCTCTCTGGGCCCTGCCGGATCGGTCGCAGTATCGCCTGTAACCTGGCCCGACGCATTGTAGGTGAAGGTTCTCACCTGTCCGGGCCAATTGACCGTGAGCGGAAGTGAACCGCCCGCCTGCCACGTCATGGTCGTCACCCTCGCCTGGGGGGTTCCGGCAGCCTCTGTGGTGGTGAGCGGTCGACCACGGCCGTCGCGCACCCAAGTCGTCACCCGACCTTCCGAATCCGTCGCCTTGCTGCGGAAGCCGTTCGAATCATAATCGTAGCGCGTGTTGCTGGCTGCGCAGCCGGGTGTGGCGATGCCGCCGACAGCCACCAGCTGGCGAACGAAACCGGGGTTCATGCGATAGCTGTATCGCGTTGACCTGCCCAGTGGATTGGTGACGGTGACCACACTGTTCGCGTCGTCATAGGCGAACTGCGTTCGGTCTTGGCCGCCGGCATGTTCCGAGCTCAGCACCCTGCCCTTGCTGTCATAACTCCAGCTGGCGAAACGCACGCCGCGCTCGTCGGTCATGCCGGTCAACAGCAGGCCGGGCCTGCCCGGTTCATCGAGATACTGATAGCCGACCTTGGGATTGTCCGTATCAATGGCGGGGGTAAGATCAGGATAGGAAACTGCTGATAGCGCCATGAAGTCAATGGCGGAATTAGAGGTCAGACCCGGAAGGCGGTCCTGATAGGAGTATTTCAGGATTGTGCCGTCGCTCGTCAACACCTGCGACAGCAGGGTGGACCGTGCGGACGCCTTTGAGAACTGCATTTCGATCCAGCGGCCAAGATTATCAAAGATGCGAAACGGATAATCGCCACTGTAGGTAATCTTCTGGACATAGCCCCCGGGAAACCGGATCTCCGAGAGCAACTGGGTGCGGTAGCCATCCACGTGCCATTGCGGATCAGGCGCATGGGTGGCCGTATCGAAGACATATTTCACCCCATTGGGCGTGCGGAGCACAAATTGCTCGCCTTCAGCGGCAAGTGTGACATCCATATCGGTTCGTTTCGTGGCCGTAAGTGTAAGGTTGGGCCAGTAGGAGCCTTTCCAATCCATGGCCATGAACTGCCACGCGCCATTCTGCTTGTTGAAATTATACTCCATGGTATCCGGAAGGATGAAGTGGGCCCAATCGGCTCCGGTGGCGGATGACGCGTTCAACCGCACCCGCGCGTCGAAATTGCTGCGCCAACCCCGGCCAAGACTCGAATAGGGGCTGGCGTCCAGCGTCAGCGCTGTGCTGGTGTATGAGCGCTTCAGTTCAAGCGGAAAGAGGCCTCCCGACGACCAATCCGTCACCTCCTCGGAAAGTCGGCCGGTGAGCACATCCACCGGATCGCCAGCGATCAACGGGCAGTTGGTAGGCGGCGGCTTGTCAGGCTGCACACAGCCCAGAAACCTGTGCATGCCGACCGGGCAGTCATACCAGACGCCAGCAGCGGCGGGAGATGAACTCGTCGCCCAGACGCAACAGCACATGAACAGAATGGCAAGTGCACCCGACAGCGTAGCGCGGAAGGGACTGCGGCGTACGGTGTGCTGAGGACCGCGATCCGCCGATTGCGAGAAGTGGGAAACGTCGCGCATCTTGCTCATGGCCAGCCAACTCCAGTTGGTGAAGGAATCTTCATCTTCTCCCCACTCATCCTTTTTGAGGAGCTGGCTGTCCCTGCGTTATCTGTTGGCGCCCCGCAAGTATAAAATTTTTTTGCAATCCTTTTAGGTGTTAAAATTTTCCGTAAGAAGATAAAATCTTGGGGTGAGAACGTTTTCGCCGATCAAGCTGGCGTGCGTATCGGCAGCACCAGGCTCGCCTTCAGCCCCGGTGCATTGTCTTCCAGCACCAGTGCGCCCTTGTGGAGTTTCATGACGCCCCACACCAGACTGAGGCCCAGTCCGTTGCCGGGCTTGGTGCGGCTTTCGTCGAGGCGGACGAAACGGTCGGTGACGCGGCCCCGGTCTTCGGCGGGAATGCCGGGGCCGTGGTCGGCGACGGTGATGACCACCTTGTCGTCCTCCAGCGCGCCCGACACCGTGATCTGCGGCGTCTCGCCGTCGCGGGCGCCGTACTTCAGCGCATTGTCGAGGAGGTTGGTGAGGGCCTGGGCCAGCAACTGGCGGTCGCCCAGCACATGCAGGCCGGGGGCGGCGCTGGCGACAAGCGTGCCGCCTTCCTCCTCCGCCATCGGCTCATAGAGCTCGGCCACGTCGGCGATGAGTTCGCTCACATCCACGGCAGAGAGGCCGCCCCGCGCCTGGCCGGCCTCAGCGCGGGCAATGGAGAGCAGCGCGTTGAAGGTGTCGAGCAGGCGGTCTGATTCATCGACCGTGTTCTCGAGTGCCGCACGGTATTCCGTTTCGGAGCCTGAGCGCAGGGCCGCCTCGACGCGGGCCTTGATGCGGGTCAAGGGCGTCTTGAGGTCATGCGCGACATTGGAGGAGACCTCCTTCATGGCGCCCATCAGGCTCTCGATCTGGTCGAGCATCTCGTTGAGCGCCAGGGCGAGGCGGTCAAGCTCGTCGTTGGAGCCCGCCACCGGCATCCGGCCGGACATGTTGCCGGCCATGATGGTGCGGCTCGCTTCGGTGATGGCGTCCACCCGGCGCAGGAAGTTGCGGCTCATGAGAAGGCCGCCGCCAAGGCCCAGCACCAGTGCGATGGCCAGCGCATAATAGATCGTCCGGCGGATGATGGTGGCGAATTGCCGAAGCGGTTCCACGTCACGACCGACGATCAGCTTGAAGCCGCCGGGCAGGTCCGTGAAGAAGGCGCGCGCCACGTGGTTTTCACGCGTGGCGCCGTTCTGGACGCCGAGCGGGAACTCGATCCAGTTGGCATCGCCCTTGGGCATGACGGGCAGATCATCGAGGTTGCCGGCAATGCGCTGGCCGGCGGGTGCAGCGAGCAGATAGACAGCACCGGTGTCGTCAGTGCTGCGGCGGCGCACCGTGTCGAGGATGCCGTTGATGCCGCGCAGCTGGTACTGGTCGGACAGCGCCTGTACTTCGGCCTGGATCGTGTAGTCCGTCTGCTCCTGCAGCAGCACGGCGGTGTTCCAGTAGACGTAGCCCAGAAGTGCCGCGACCGAGACCGCGAACAGAATCAGGTAGAGCGCCGCGAGGCGGAAGGTGGAGGTGCGGAGGAGCTTGAGCGGACCCGTCACTTGTCGCGGATCATGTAGCCCGCTCCGCGCACGGTCTGCAGGATGGGCTCGTCATGGCCCTTGTCGATCTTGGCGCGCAGCCTGGAGATGTGAACGTCAATGACGTTGGTTTGCGGATCAAAGTGATAGTCCCACACATTCTCGAGCAGCATGGTGCGGGTCACGATGTGGCCGGCGTTGCGCACGAGGTATTCGAGCAGCTTGAACTCGCGCGGCTGCAGCAGGATGGGCTTGCCGGCGCGGGTGACGGTGCGGGTCAGGAGGTCGATCTCGAGATCCGCCGCCTTCAGCCTGGTGGACTGCGGGGTTTCCTTGGCGCGGTGGCCGAGGTTCTCGACGCGGGCAATGAGCTCGGCAAAGGCATAGGGCTTGCCGAGATAGTCATCGCCGCCGGCGCGCAGGCCCTTCACGCGCTCATCGACGTCAGCCAATGCCGAGAGGATCAGCACCGGAGTCTTGATGTTGAGTTCGCGCAGCTTGCGGATGATGGTGAGACCATCGATCTTGGGCAGCATGCGGTCGACGATCAGCACGTCGTGCACGGCTTCGAGCGCCAGCCCCAGGCCTTCCTCGCCATCGGCAGCGAGGTCGGCGACGTGGCCAGCCTCGGCCAGGCCCTTCACCAGCCAGCTGGCGGCTTCGCGATCGTCTTCGATGACTAGGATGCGCATGGCATGGCGGGCCGGGGTTGCTGTCCAGACGTGGGAATCGTGCTCACTAACTTGCATGTTCCATCTCCGGTGAAAAGGGGGCGCGGAGGAGGAGGTCCGGGGCGGGACCAGCCTCCTCCGCGGTAAAGGCACGCGAGACGCGGAGCGGGGGGCTGGGGCGTGATCCGCGTGCCTTCTACTGCTTGGGGTTAGCCCTTGTGCTTGGGGTTAGCCCTTGGCGGTCGGCAGCGCGATGAAGCGCTGGCCTTCGTCGGTCTTCACCAGGATGAGGACCTTCTTCTTGTCGTTGGCCTTCAGCGCGGTGCGCACATCCGAGGGGGCATGCACCTCGGTGCCGGCCACTTCGAGGATGGTGTCACCGGCCTTGAGGCCGAGGTCGGCCGCGGCACTGCCGGGGGCCACTTCCATCACGGTGACGCCCGCGCCGTCCTGGGCGGAGGCAACCTTGAGGCCGAGGTCGGCGAGCGACACGGTCTTCTCGGCTTCCTTCGAACCGCCATCCTTGGAGGCCATCTTCGGATCGTCCGGCATGGTGCCGATCTTCACCTCGAGGTCCATGGTCTTGCCATCGCGCACGATGGTGAGCGGAACCGCGTCACCCGGCTTGATGCCCGCAACCCGGCGCGACAGGTCACGCGAGTCGGAGATGTCCTTGCCGTCGATCTTCAGGATGGTGTCACCCTGCTTCACGCCGGCCGCGAGGGCGGGCGAGGCTTCCGTCACATCGGCGACGATGGCACCCTTGGCGTCCTTGAGGCCCAGGCTCTCGGCGATGTCTTCCGTCACCGGCTGGATCTGCACGCCCAGCCAGCCGCGGGTGACCTTGCCGTTCTCCTTCAGGCTCTCGATGACGTTCTGCGCCGTCGACGCCGGGATGGCGAAGCCGATGCCGACCGAGCCGCCCGAGGGAGAGAAGATCGCGGTGTTGATGCCGACGACTTCGCCCTCGAGGTTGAAGGCGGGGCCGCCCGAGTTGCCGCGGTTGATGGCGGCGTCGATCTGCATGAAGTTGTCATAGGGGCCGGAGCCGATGTCACGGCCGAGTGCCGAGACGATGCCGGTGGTGACCGTGCCGCCGAGACCGAAGGGATTGCCGACCG
>CANJMQ010000036.1 GCA_947475225.1 Bradyrhizobiaceae bacterium | reverse complement strand
GCGTGCCGAACCCGCGCGTATAGCTCCACTGACTTCATCCCCCGCCCCCTGCCAACTCAGGCAAAGGACTCTAACTGCCGCAGTTTTACTCCGGCGCAGCCAAACAAATCGGCCACTTCAGTGAGGTATTATTGCTCCGGCTTTTACACGATACATTGCCGGAAGGTCTTAGAAGACATGTGAAGAGGCTCCCGTTGAGAAGGCAGCTTTCAGCGTGTTGCTATGACCTTTAGCCCGTAGCGTTGTGATGGCGGCTTGTTCAGGGGTGATGGATGTACGAGATGGCTCTCAACTGCCATCCGGATGTCGCCTGGCTTCGGCGGACTTTTTCTAAGCAAAAACACGCAATTCCACGCGCCGACACAGGATGTGCCGACGGAAATTGCATCTCTCAAGTTATGTCACCACCCAGATCGACAGCACGGTGGCATGATTACTTTGGATGTGCCGTTCGGATATGCTGCATTGATTGCGAGGAGGGGTGTAATGTAACTCTGGCAGAGTTCAGACACGTTCAGATCCTGCCTTCGGAGTACGAAACACAATGAACTTGAACTCGATGCTTGATGAACTGACGAAGCTTTCGCGAATTTCGCTGTTCACACTCATCCCGCTCACCGCGGCGTTCATCCTCACAAGCTACCTTTCAAATTCGCTGACAATCCTGTCACTCGCGCTTGATAGCGGCGTTTCCATTGTTGTTCAGGCATTCGCTTTCAACACCATCCGCGCCATGAAGAGCGCCGATTCCATTCGCTTTCCGCATGGCACTGGAAAGCTGGAGAATTTTTCGGGCTTTCTCTATGGCGCGCTCAACATTCCGGTGGCCCTGTACATTATCTTCCACTCGATTGCCGACCTTCCCGCGCCCGCGCCGACCGCTTTCACCATCGCACAATTGCCGATGATCCCATCCCTGATCAGGAGTGTTTACCTTTATTGGTTTGCCACCAGGCTCTCCAGGCAGTTTGAAAGCCCGCTCATCGAATCATACGTGGTGGATTTCCGCGTTGCCGTTGGCTTCGACTCGATCGTCATCCTTGCGATGGCTGCAGGCATGATCTCGAACATGGCGGGCATAGACGGATTCGCGCACTATATCGACCCGGTCTTCTCGCTGTGCATCGGCCTCTACATGCTGCGCGCAGCGGTCCTCCTCCTCATGAATAACTTCAAGATTTTGATTGACCTTCCCATGCCGGAAAACGAGCAACTCGAGATCATTCGTGTCCTGGCCAGTGAATTCGACTCCTATGAGCAGATCGGCACCATCCGCACCCGGCGCAGCGGCTCGCAACGCTTTGTGGAGATTGAACTTTATTTCCTGAGTACCGCCGACGTGACTGCCATTGCGTCACTGTCCTCGCGAATCCGGGAAAAGCTGCGCGAAAAGTTCAGCGACCTGAAGCTCGGCATTCTGGTCCTGGAATACGAAACAGCAGAAGAGTCAAGCCAGGCTGCATAGAACGACCGAGCCCGTCGTCTTTCAAGGCGTGAGGTTTCCTTGTAAAGGGAAGAATTGCAGGCATTGTATTGTGAAGTGCAGTCTATGAAGCACTGCGAGGCTGGCGCCGTGGTCAACGAACCTGGATGACTGATATGATTGAGATCAAGCTCGATTCGCCGGAGCAGCTTCTGAATTCTTTCGATCCGTCTCCGTTTCGCAGCCGCGACCTGGATGACAGTGCTGCTGACTATATCGTGCAATGTGCCGACGAGGCAGGATCCGGCGAGCCGCTGCGGCTGATCATCGAGCTTCCGCCGAGTGAGGCCGCACGCGACTTGACCCGCGAGTTGCCAGCCGCGCTGCATAACTCTTTCAGCTATCGCGCCGACCGCACCCGCCATGAACTGCGTGAGTTGTTCCGCATGGGCCGGTTGTCGCTTGCCATAGGTCTGATTGTCCTTGCCGCATGCATGCTGGTCATTCAGTTTCTGGAACGCTCGGCCGAGCGGACGACCCTCGTCCGGATGACCGAACAGGGATTGTTCATTGTGGGTTGGGTAGCGATCTGGCGACCGTTCGAAATATTCTTCTATGACTGGTGGCCACTCAAGCACCGCATCAACCTCCTCGACCGGCTTTCCACCATGACTGTCGATATCAGGAAGCGGTGAGTGCCGTTGCTTGCGCCTGTTCGGTGCCATTGCCTCGGGACTTGATGGAGGCTTCGGTGTTTGCCATGTGCCTACAAGCACTCGGCGGCTGGCACCGCAAGACGACGTCCCCAACGATTGCTGGTCGCTCATCGCTGTCCGGGCGCCTGTCCTGCGCTGCACGGCAAGCAGGAGGCCCGGCAGGCTGCGTCCGCCCCTAATTGGAGCCGTGATAGACGACGCCGGCGCGGGTGTAGCCCGACCAAGAGACCGTGCCATCTGCCGGTGCGTCGGTTGCGGGCAGGATGCGGATGGTGGTGGCGTCTGGGCCCATTCGGACCTTGTCCTTGGTCGAGAGGGGAAGGCCCGGAACCTCGGGCTGCTGTGCCTTGGAGATAACCATCAGCTGGGTGCCAGGCGGCAGGACTGGCGCCGCCTGGGCGGCCAACTGGTCAACGTCGAACGTTCCATCGGCCATGGTAACGCCTGCCATGGCAACCAGTGCCGCACCGCTCAACAGGGTAGTCCTGAGGACATGCATGCCGAATTCTCCTGCTTCAAGGCCCTGCCAAAATAACAGCCTTGCAGCGCCCGGAAAAATTAAATTCTTCCGGCTGGGCCGATCTGCCGCAGCAGAATCAGGCAGCGGGAGGCTTGGACATGGTGGTGGTGGGAGCGAAGGGATTGGAAGGGCGCACCGGCCGCGGCTTGGGCTTCGGCATGGGGATCAGACCTTCGCGCTGCGCCTTCTTGCGCGCCAGTTTCCGGGCACGGCGAATGGCCTCGGCCTTTTCGCGAACGCGCTTTTCAGAGGGCTTCTCATAGAAGGTGTGGGCCTTCATCTCCCTCAGCAGGCCTTCGCGCTGCATCTTCTTCTTGAGGAAGCGCAGGGCCTGGTCGACGTTGTTGTCCTTGACGAAGATTTTCACGGGGCCTCCTCGAACTGAAAAAGAATGCGCCGGTGCGGACACCGGCGCTCCTCGACTCCTCCGACCCGCCACCAGTACATCCGTGGCTCGCGGGAAAAAGGCTCTGGGTTATGTTCAGGCCGCCTGGAGGCGATCTGCGGACGACTTGCCGTTACGCTTGTCTGTCACGATTTCGAACGAGACCTTCTGGCCTTCGTTGAGACCGGTCCATCCGGCGCGCTCGACGGCGCTGATGTGAACGAACACATCGCTGCCACCGCCCACGGGTTCGATGAAGCCGAAGCCCTTTTGGGCGTTAAACCACTTAACAGTACCTGTTTGCACAGTAGATCCTTGATATATAGAGTAGAACGGCCTGCGGTATTACAGGGCCGGTTACCGATTTTCTGGAAGAGAGGGGAAGTATCGCAGCGTAACGCGCGCGAGGCTGAGCCATCAGGCCGAAATTCGATAATCGGGATATAGGTAGCTCTGCGCGGTAATGCAAGATAATTCGTCAATAAGCTGAAAATTGCAAATTCACGCAGCCTGCTTCTGAGGACAGCTGAGATTTGACAAGATGTTTTATTGGAACCGGTCAGAAAAGCTGAGCGCCGCAGATATGCAGGGCGCTCAGCAAGTCAAGGACTTGGTGCCGCCCTGTGGGATGGGGCCGTGAGCGGCAAGGATTATGCTGGTGGGCTTGTGCGACAGGATGACGACGGCTCCGGCGTCATGCTGACGGGGGGCCGCTCCTGAAAACGAAGCGCCCGGTGGGTGAACCCGCCGGGCGCTCTCCTGTTGGTCTAGGTCGGGTGTGGTGCTCAGTCTTCGACCAGTTCCCACTTGTCACTTGGATTGAAGCTCAGGATCTTCGGCACGATGTTGCCTGTGTCGGCCCCGAAATCGCGCTCATAGACCACGCCCGCCTGGTTGACGACGAAGGTGGAAACGCCCGTCTCGCCATATTTCGCCGGCCAGGCGATCAGTGCGAAGCCGTTGATCATGTTGCCGTTGACCACATAATCATGCGCGCCGCCCGCCACGTTGTCGCCCTGGCGCTTGAGGATGCGGAACTTGTAACCGAAGTAGCCATCGCCGGCCTTCGCCTTCTCCAGCATCGCGGTGTCGAGGCCGGGACCTACGGGGCTTTCCCCGTCACCCTGTTCGGCTGGCCAGTACAGGCCGTCCGTCAAGCCTTCGGTACTGATCAGCTTCTGCGCAAACTCGAGCACACCGTCACCGTCATGGTCCTCGCCGGAGTAGTCCTCCTGGGCCTGGACGTAGAGGCGCATGGTGTCGATGGCGTGGAGCTCATTTTCGCCGATACGGCGATTGACGATCTCCTCGAGGCCCGCGACCGTGTCGAAGGCCCACTTGCCATCCTCACCCTTCACGACGGGGAAGGGGAAGGGCCACAGCTGCTTGCCAAGGTCGAGGACGCGCTGGTCCTCTTCCTCCTCGATGGAGACGCCCTCTGAGGTGGCCTCCTGGATCTGCTTCAAGGTGTCGGTGATGTCCTCGGCCTTCTCCACCTTCGCGGCGTCGAGGCCGAGTAGAGCGGAGATCGCGGGGAGGTCTCCCTTGGCCATCACGTCCTTGAAGGTGGCGATTGCCGCCTCGGGCGTGTCGAACAGCGTGGGCTCCGGACCGACATAGGTCTGGAGATCGTCGCTCATGGCGTGGGCCGGCGCGGGCACAGCCACAGCGCCGAAGACCAGCGCGGTGCCGAGCAGTAATGCGGTAACGAGATTCTTGTTGATCATGATCCTGTCCTTTCTGCCCGGTTTCTCAGCGCCGACGTCCACGGCCACCGCCGCCGCCGCCGCCACCCTTGCCTTTGGGCGGAATGAATTTCTTGCCGCCACCACCGCCGCTGCCACCGCCGACCTTGCCGCCGCCACCGCCACCGGGGTTGAAGTCAGGACGGTTGATGCCGCCTCCACCCATCGCCTTGTTGCCACGGTTGGACTGCATCTGGGCATCGCGGCCACGCGTCACTTCACCCATTGGCGAAGGAGTCTTGGGCCGATAGTCCGGCGTGGCTCCGGGACGCGGTTGGCCGACCGGACGGTCGAGGTTCGGCTTTATGTCCGCCGGCCGCGCCATCTTGTCGCCGATGTTGGCACCGCCATTGCCCGGCTTGGCCACGTTGCCAAGGTTGCCGCTGCCGTTGCCCGGCTTGTTGATATTGCCCAGGTTTCCGCCATTCAGGTTTCCGCCGTCGCCGGGACGGGCCATCTTGTCGGTAGGCTTGAAGCCTTGGGTCGGCTTCTTGTTGAGGCCTTCCATGGTGCTCTTGCGGATGTCCTTGGTCTGCAGGCCGCCGTTTGCCGGCAACGTGGCGGGGCGCTGGAGGTTGCCCTTGTTGCCAAGGTTGTTGCCCTTGTTGCCGACCTTGTTACCCAGCTTGTTGTCGCTGATGTTCGAGATGTCGTTCTTCTTGAATTCGTTGCGGATATTGGTGTTGTTGAGCTTGTTGAATTCGTTCTTGTTGTAGTTGATCTTGCTGCGGTCGACATTGCGCCAGTCAACGTTGTTGACGTTGAGCTTGCCGTTGAAGTTGCTGCCGATGATGCAGTTGTTGCAGTCGATGTTGATGTCGTTGCCCCAGTTGTTGCCGTTGCCGTGCCAGTAGTTGTTGTTGTGATTGTGGTTGTAATTGTTGTTCCAGCCCCAGCCCCAGAAGCCATTGTCCCAGTCCACTGCCGCGGTCCAGATGGCGCCGGTCACGGCGCCCGCGAAGAAGGTGGCGGCCGGGTTCCAGTAATACGGGTAGGGCTGCGGGTAATAGGTCACCGGCGCGTAGGCGTAGCTCGGCTCGTAGAGCATCTCCGGCTCGTACTGCGGCACATAGATGGCTTCGCTGCTGGCCGGCTCGATGATGACGTTCTTGCGGCCGTTATCGACCTCGGTGGTCACCTTCATCTTCTCGTCGGTCTTGATGACGCCGTTGGCCACCGCCTGCTCGCGCAGTTGCTGGATGGCGTTGAGAACGTCTTCCTGCTGATTGACGATCGACTCGCCGAGCAGCTGTGTCCAGTCGAGGTCGTCGGCCATCATCCTGACAATCTCGGGATAGTTGAGCAGCGAGATGACGCTGCCGTCCCATGTGGCCTTGGGCTTCAAATCCTTCTTGGTCTTGGAGTCCTCGAGGAAGCGCTCGGCCTCGATGATCTGCAGCGGATAGAGCGAGGCGGCCGAGATCAGCGCCACGAGCTCATCGGGATAGAGCGCGATGCGCGCCACGAGGATGTCGAGCTCCTCGGGCGACAGCGGCAGTGGCGCCTCCTCGGCGGCCTGGGCGGCCTCGGGCGGCGCAGTTTCGGCGCGCAGTGGTGCGGGGGCGGAGCCCAGCGCGATCACCGCGGCGGCCGAGAGCAGAAGCGGGCCCGTCATCAGGCGCTTCAGGAAAGTCTTGTCCATTTCATCTCCCATTTCGTTCGAGGCGGCAGGCTGCCCGGCCATTCCTGAAGGTCCAGGCATACGTCTTCACCTGTCCAAGTTGCAATATGAACGTCCGCAGCAATAAGCACTTCCGCTGACTGTTGTGGGTTGTTACAACCGGACGAGTGACGACATTTGGCGGCAACATAGTGGCAGGTTGCCCGACCAAATGCTTCAGGCAATACATTTGATGTGAATTTCGGCGCGGGGGAATGCGGGGCACATGGCGGGAAAAGCCGCACAAGGCTGGCTGAACAGGCGCACCGCGGCCTGGGCGGGCTACGATGTGGCCAGTTCCGTTTACTTCGGCGTGGCGCCGGCCGTTCTGCTGCCGCTCTATTTCCGGGAACTGATGGCGGATTTCGCCAACCCGACTGCTGCCTGGGGCGCCTTGGCGTCGGGCGCAATCCTGGCGAGTGGTGTCGCGGCCGTGATCGCCGCCGCTCTCTCTGCCCGGCTGTCGCGCTTGAGCCTTCTCAACTGGGCGACGGCGGGACTCGTCCTGTCCATCGCCGCGCTGGCCTGGCCGCCGCATGTTTCGCTCATCATGGCTGCCGCCGCCTATGTGGCGGCCCAGAGCTTTTATTTCGCGGCAACCAGTATCTACGAGTCCTTCCTGCCGGACCTGCTGCCGCAGGCGTGGCGGCAGAAGCTCTCCGGCTTCGGCTGGGCCATCGGCTACGTCGGCGGGGCCTTCGCCATCCTGGTCCTGCTGCGACTGGTGGCTGGGCAGGACGCGTCGCCAGCATTGTTGGAGGACTGCTTCGCGGTGCTGGCCATCATCAGCGCAGCCTTCTTCCTGATCGTGCTCACGCTGATGAAGAGATCGGGCTTCGCCTCGCTGGGCGACGGCGTGGGCACGCCGCATCTGTCCGGCGTCATCACGGTGCTTGGCCAGTGGCGCAAGTACCCGGGACTTTACTTGTTGCTGGCCGGAACCATGCTCGTCCATCTCGCGATCTCGGTGGTTGTCACCTTCACGGCGCCCATCCTGGCCACGCGCTTCGGGCAGACGCTGCCCGAACTCCTCTGGCTCCTGCTTCTCGTGCACGTCATCTCCGTGCCCTCCACCATCGCGTGGAACATGCTGATGACCAACTGGTCGCGCCTGCTGCCGATGGCCATCCTCCTGTCGGCCTGGGGCTTCGTTTTGCTGCTCATGGCTTTTGGTTCCGGCCGCTTCATCCCGGTGGTGACGGTCGGCGTGATCGGCTGCTGCGTGGGTGCTACGGCTTCGGCGCTGCGCGGCTTTCTGGCGGAAAGCGTGCCCCCCGGCAGTGCCCCGGCCTTCTTTGCGCTCGCCACGGTCGCAGGCCGGGTGGGGGCGGCACTGGGCCCGGCGCTGTTTGCACTTATCACCACGCTCGAAGGGCAGGAGGCCGCGCTGATGGTGATCCTGCTGCTGCTGTGCGCGGGTGCCGCGCTGGTACTGCTGCACCTGGTACGCCAAGAGGTGCCCATGCAGCCCGTCCGCCTCAAGGCCGACGGCTAGGCAGGCTGGGCAGGGTTGGGCTAGGCTCGGCCAAGGAGTTTCGGAGAAGAGGATCATGTGCGCCGCATCATCGCCATTTCGTGCCTCGTGATTGGCCTTATGGCGGGGCCCGCTTTTGCGCATCCGGAAAAACTGGCGGGGGCGGACTGGGTGCTCGCCGGGCGGGCGGGCCAGCACGCGCCCTTCCTGCGTTTCGATGGCGGACGGGTGGGCGGCCAGGGCGGCTGCAACCGCTTCGGTGCAAGGTACGAGATGGACGGCGACAGGCTGTCCTTCTCTCCCCTGATGGCCACGCGCATGGCCTGCCGGCCTGACATCATGAAGGCGGAACAGGCCTTCTTCGACATGCTGGGCAAGGTGAAGGCCATGACGCTCGACGGCGACCGGCTGGAATTGCTGGATTCCGAGGGCAAGGTGATCGGCCGTTTTGAACGCCGGTTGCCGGAGTAGGGCGCGGCGCCGCGCGGAGTTTCATTCCCTCAGTCACTTCGCCCGGGCTTGACCCGGGCGTTCTTTTTTCTTGGCGGCAGTGAGAGGATGCCCCTGGCAAGCCGGGGCAAGGTGAAAGCTGGGAGAGGTTTGCAGGAGCAAGGTAAAAATTCCTCTCGACACCGACCACAACTATTGATTTTAATCCTATAATATGCCATATGCAGGGTTCGTGCCTCCTGCTGATTGACATTGTGAAAAACGACAGAGGTTTCCGGCGCCGGAGGTGTATCTTCCCACAGGGGTGGAGAAAGAAGATGCCCGGGACACGCCCGGGCATGATGATGTTCGCTGTGCATCAGCGCCGGGCGTGATGTTTAGTCCGGCGATCCTTTCCCGTTGCTCACACGTCGGCGTAGGTGCTTGTCTCCGCCGCGCCGCCCGGATGGGTGACGGCGCCGTTGACGGCGGGACCGACCTGCTGGGCATATTTCCAGATGGCACCGGAGTTGTAGCCGTGGGGATGCGGCGCCCAGGACTTGCGGCGTTCGGCGAATTCGGCCTCCGAGACGTTGCAGGAGAGCGTGCCCTCCACCGCGTCGATCGAGATGATGTCGTCGTCCTTCAGCAGGCCGATGGGGCCACCCAGTTGTGCCTCCGGGCCGACATGGCCGATGCAGAAGCCGCGTGTTGCGCCCGAGAAGCGGCCATCAGTGATGAGCGCCACCTTGTCACCCATGCCCTGGCCATAGAGCGCTGCCGTGGTGGACAGCATTTCGCGCATGCCGGGGCCACCGCGCGGGCCCTCGTAGCGGATGACCAGCACCTCGCCTTCCTTGTACTGCTTCTTCGAGACCGCCTCGAAGCAGGCTTCCTCGTTGTCGAAGCAGCGGGCGGGGCCGGAGAACGTCAGGTTCTTCATGCCTGCCACCTTCACGATGGCGCCCTCGGGCGCGAGGTTGCCCTTGAGGCCCACCACGCCGCCGGTCACGGTGAAGGGTTGGTTGGCGGGGCGGATCACATCCTGGTCGGGGTTCCATTTCACTGCTGCCATGTTCTCCGCCATGGTGCGGCCCGTCACGGTCAGGCAGTCGCCGTGCAGGAAGCCATGTTCCAGCAGCGTCTTCATGAGCAGCGGGATGCCGCCCGCCTCGAACAGGTCCTTCGCGACATAGCGGCCGCCGGGCTTCAGGTCGGCGATGTAGGGCGTCTTCTTGAAGATCTCGGCGACGTCGAAGAGGCTGAACGCGATCCCCGCCTCATGTGCGATTGCGGGCAGGTGAAGGGCGGCGTTGGTGGAGCCGCCGGAAGCCGCCACGACGGTCGCCGCATTCTCCAGCGCCTTCCTTGTCACGATGTCGCGCGGGCGGATGTTCTTCGCGATCAGCTCCATCACCTTTTCGCCGGCGGTGTAGCAGAAGGTGTCACGCACTTCGTAAGGGGCGGGCGCGCCGCAGGAGTAGGGGAGCGCCAGGCCGATGGCCTCGGCCACCGTCGCCATGGTGTTGGCGGTGAACTGGCCGCCGCAGGATCCCGCCGAGGGGCAGGCGACCCGCTCGATCTCGGCGAGGTCCTCGTCGGACATGAGCCCGGCGGAATGCTTGCCCACCGCTTCGAACATGTCCTGGATGGTCACCTGCTGGCCGCGGAAGATGCCGGGCAGGATGGAGCCGCCATAGATGAAGATCGACGGGCAGTTCAAACGCACCATGGCCATCATCATGCCGGGCAGCGACTTGTCGCAGCCGGCGAGGCCGACGAGGCCGTCATAGCAGTGGCCGCGCATGGTGAGTTCAACCGAGTCGGCGATCACCTCACGCGAGACCAGCGAGGCCTTCATGCCCTGGTGGCCCATGGCGATGCCGTCCGTCACGGTGATGGTGCAGAACTCGCGCGGGGTGCCATGGGCAGAGGCCACGCCCTTCTTCACCGCCTGCGCCTGGCGCATCAGCGCGATGTTGCAGGGGGCGGCCTCGTTCCAGCACGAGGCCACGCCGACGAAGGGCTGCCCGATCTGCTCGGCCGTGAGGCCCATGGCGTAATAATACGACCGGTGCGGCGCGCGCTCCGGCCCGACGCTGACGTGGCGGCTGGGCAGTTTCGACTTGTCGAAGGTTGGCTTGTCCATTCTCGTTCCTCCCGATTGCGGGGGATCATAGGGGAGTGGCCGCGGGCGGCAAGATGGGGACTGCCGCGCCAGATGCTTAATACAAATCTTAACCGCTTGCCGATTAGGGAGGGAGGAACGGCGGGAGTGGGGTCTTGACCGAACGGACGTTGATCATTTCCCCCCAGGCGGGACTGGAGAACAGGCTGCGAGCCATTGCCGCGGCCATGGTGCTGGCGCGCCAGACCGGGCGGCGGTGCCTGCATTGGTGGACGCCCACCCTGGCCAATGATCCGCGCCCCAATGTGAATGCCCTGCAGCAGATCGGTCTCGCCGCCCTGTTCGAGCCCTGCACGGCGCTGCCGCTGGCAACGCCTGACGACATGCGCGCCGTCTCTGCCTGTTTCAGCGAGTGGGTGCCGGGCGATGGCTGGTATGTCGTGCAGAGCAATGCGCAGCGGGACTGGCTGCTGCTGCCGAAGAACCCGGCCGGTGGCTTGCCGCTGGCGGAACTGATCGCGCGGTCGGACGCGCCGGTGATCCTGCTTGAAACCAGCATTGCCGAGCGGCTGGGGCCGAAGCTCGGGGGCGCCCTGTCAGACGCCGCGTGGAACGCCATGATGTCGCAGGCCTATGCACAGCTGCGGCCGCGGCCCGAGTTCCGCGCACTGGCGGAGGCCGTGCCGACCGCCGCAGTGGCGATGACGGTGCGGCGCGGCGACTTGCTGCAGTACAGCCCCGAAAGCAACCAGGCGATGGGCGACCTGCGCGGCTGGGCGGCAGCACTGTCATGCCGGGGGCCGGTGGCGGTGTTCAGCGACGAGGCAGAGGCCGCAGCCGAAGTGGCGGCGGCGATCACCGCGGCGGGCGGACAGTGCGTGGACTATCGCGGCCTGCGCAAGGCGGGCCTGCCCGACCACCTGCGGGCCTTCGTGGACTTTCTCTATATCGCACGCTGCCCGGTGATCACCGGGACGCCGGGTTCGAGCTTCGCCTTCGAGGCGGCGCGCTTCGGCAAGCGGGCCTTCGTCAACAATCTCGACAGGAGCTTCGTCATGGAACAGGCAGGCGCGGAACAGGACGACCTCTCACGGCTCGCCACCCATTATGGCTCCGACAAGAATTCCGGGCACAGCTATACGGCGCTCTATCACCAGCATTTCCAGGCGCTGCGCGATCATCAGGTGCGCCTGCTGGAAATCGGCATCGGCGGCTATGAGGATCCTCTTGGCGGCGGCGCATCGCTGCGCATGTGGCGTGACTATTTTGCCAGGGGTGAAATCTTCGGCCTCGACTATTACGCCAAGCACATCAACGAAGAGCGCATCCGCGTCTTCCAGGGCTCGCAGGCCGACCCCCGCGTGCTGGCAGGCCTGGTCGATGCCACCGGTGGCGAAGGCTTCAACATCATCATCGACGACGGCAGCCACCGCAGCGAGCATGTGACAGCCACCTTCATGATGCTGTTCCAGTTCGTGAAGGAGGGCGGGTGGTATGTGATCGAGGATACCCAGACCTCCTACTGGGCGAAATACGGCACGTCGGAGACGGCGGGCTCGCGCAGGCTGTCAATGATGGAGTTGTTCAAGAACCTTGTCGACGGGCTGAACTGGCGGGAAATCCACGCGCCCGGCTATGATCCCACTTATTTTGATCTCAACATCGTGGGCCTGCACTTCTATCACAACATCATCTTCGTGCAAAAAGGCCGCAACGATGAGGAGAGCAACATCGTGCAGGCCAACCGCATGGCTGAGTGGATGACGCGGTAGGCGCCGACGGCCTGTCTTCTTGTCCTCTCCCGCTGACGGAGCGGGAGAGGATGATTTCTAAGCGCCAGGCCTTAGCATCTGCTGCGAAGCAGGGCGTCTCGCGCATGAACGCGTCGGGATTGATCAGTTCACGGAACGGGTGCGCGAAGGTGGCGGACTGGTCGAGCAGAAGACCGCGCATGGCAGGCCTCGCTGTCTCATATGTCAGGCAGGCCATTCGTCACTCCCGGCCTGCGCTTCCATCAGGAACAAGCGTCAGGACGTCGAGCCGAGGTTCTTCTTGAGGTCGCGGATACGGTTGGAGAGGGAAATGACGCTCACGTCAGATTCCCCTTCGGCGGTGGCGGGCGGGGCAGCGGCGAGCCGCTCCTGCCATTCGGCGTTGAGCCTTTCGAGATCACGCGTGAGATCCTCGGTGTGGCGCTCGGCCTCGGCCAACCGCTCGGTCATCAGCGGGTCTTCGTCCTGCGGGGGCGGCGGGGCGTGGATGATGAAATCATCGGGCGGCGGGGCCTTGGCCAACTCGGTCAGCCGGTCGATGCGCTGGCGGAGGCGGGCTTCGGCATCATCCTCGGGCGGCGGCTGGTGGTGCGCCGTGGCGGGGGCGGGCCTGGCGGGATTGTGGGGCTGCCGGAGGCGGGCGATGGCCTCGTCCCTGGCGGCGAGATCGCCGCGAAGATCCTGCTCCTGGGCGCGGGCCTGGGCGAGGGCATATTCGAGTTCCTGCACGTGCTCGGCGAGGCGGCGGTTGTCAGCACCACGGTTGGCTTCCAGCGCCTCCAGTTCGTGAAGGCGATTGCGCTGGCGGCTGACCTCGGCCATCTGCTCGACCAGCTGCGTCTTGGCGGTTTCGAGCCGGGCGCCCAGGCGCTGTGAGAGCATGGCATATTCAGCGCGCAGCCGGTCACGCTCTGTCTGCAGCCCGACGAGGGAAGAAGGCACCTGGCGCTGCATGCGGCGCGCGCCCACCTTGATGGCGGCGGTCCAAAGCCCGCGCGCCATGAACAATGCGATGAGGCTCGCCAGCGAGAACCCCAGCACGATCAGCAATATCGTCTCGGTCTGAGACATCAGGCCTCCGCAACACGCGCCACACTAGCCAATCGCCGCAGCGATTGCCAGCCTGTGGCGGGCTGTGCCCTCTCTCAACCCGGAATCGTGACGGGACGATGGCCGCCCCCGAGGGGGCGGCCGCCTGGTGAGATCAGAAGGGGTTCCAGGTCGGCTTGCCGGAATATTTCAGGTAGCCGACATTGGCGCCAAGCCTTGCGCCGACCCCGGTGCGGATAGGCGCGAGCACGATGTCGCCCTGCTGCTGGTAGTTCACGCCCACGCCGCCGATGAAATAGGCCGAACCCTCGACGCCGCCGAAGCGGGTGTGGAGGTCGCTGGGGTTGTGTGAGTTGTAAACCAGCACGAGGCTGCGCGAGCCGTTGCCGCCGAAGTCGAAGCCGACCGACGGACCCTGCCAGTAGATGCGCTGCCGCTCGCCGGTCTTGTAATAGATGGTGCCCTCGCCATAGCGCAGGCCGCCGACGAAGGAGCCTGCCATCTCCTCGCCCACGATATAGGCGGTGGGCTGGCCCTGCTTCTCGAACACGGTCTCGACAGCGCGCGCGAAATCGCGCGAGGCCTTGCCGAAGAAGGTGTGGCCGGCCGAGACGATTTCATCCGGCGAGAAGGTGTCGCTCGATGAGGCCTGTGCCTTGGACACGGAACCCGTGGTCTGGGCCATGGCGGGAAGCGGTGCGGCTGCAATCAGGCCGAGCGCCAGCGAAACGATCAGGGACTTCTTCAGCATGGGACTCCTCACGCAATTGACATCCGGGACGGTGCCAGCCGCTCATGGCGAGCCGATGGCAGAACCCCTCATGGCGTGGAGAGTAACAGCGCCGACTTGCGCGTTGGTTAACGCTTCCTCAAGTCAGGCGCTGGCGATGAAGCCCGGGTTGTCATAGCCGCGGGCGCGCTTGCCATAGGTCAGCGCCGGACCGTCCACCGTGACGACCTTGCCGCCTGCGGCCAGCAGCACGGCGTGGCCGGCTGCCGTGTCCCACTCCATGGTGCGGCCGAAGCGCGGGTAGAGATCGGCCTCGGCTGCGGCGATGAGGCAGAATTTGAGGGACGATCCGGCCGAGCACAGCGACTTGACCTTGACCTTCTTCAGCCAATCTTCCGTCGCCTGGTCGCGGTGCGAGCGCGAGGCGACGACGGTGGCGCCATCGGCAGGCAGTGCCCGGACCTGCAGCGGGTGCCAGGCGGCAACGGCATCGCCGTCGACCTTGCCATGCGCGGCGCCAATACCCCTCTCGCCCCAGAAGATGCGCTTCAGCGCCGGGGCATAGACCACACCCGCCACCGGCATGCCATTTTCCACCAGCGCGATGTTGACGGTAAACTCGCCGTTCTTTGAGATGAATTCCTTGGTGCCGTCGAGCGGGTCGACGAGGAAGAACTTGTGCGCGACGTCCGGAATGCGGCCCGCCGAGGCGGCCTCCTCGGAGATCACCGGCACCGAGCCGTCGATCATGGAGAGGCCGGTGAGGATGATCCGTTCCGCCGCCTCGTCGGCCTCGGTCACCGGCGTCAGGTCGCCCTTCTCCTTGGCGGAAAAATCGGTGGCGTAGATGGCCATGATCTCGGTTCCGGCATGGATCGACAGTTCGACGAGGGACTGCAGCAGGGACGAGGGGACGGGGTTCATCTGGAAGGGCACTCCGGCGCGCATTGCGGGGGTTTCATGGTCGTGAAAACCCGGCCCGTCAATGCGGAAATATTTAGGTCTGGGTGGTACAAGAGTCACACGAATCACCTGGCCCAAGGAACATCCATGTCCGATCTCGCCGCCATCGACGCGAAGCTCTCCGACCTCGACCTCGCGGCACTGCTGTGCAGCCGCGTCTGCCATGACGTGATCTCGCCGGTGGGCGCCATCGCCAATGGTCTTGAACTCATCGACGACCCGGAGATGGACGAGGAGACCAAGGAGACGGCGCTCAACATGGTGCGCTCCTCGGCCAAGACGGCCGCGGCGAAGCTCAAGTTCTGCCGCATCGCCTTCGGTGCGGCGGGTTCCGCCGGTGCCTTGATCGACATGGGCGAGGCAGGCGAGATCGCCAAGGCCTTCGTGGGCGACGAAAAGGTCAAGCTCGAGTGGAACGCGCCGCGCGAGAACCGGCCGAAGCAGCAGGTGAAGCTCGTCCTCAACATGATGCTGATGGCCATGGCGGGCATTCCACGTGGTGGCCTCGTCACCGTCACCGTCGAAGGCGACACCTTCACGGTTAGGGCCGCGGGCGACCGCGCCAAGGTGCCGGAGCCGGTCGCAGGCGTGCTGGCGGGAACGACCGAACTGACGGCTCTCGATGCCCGCCTCGTGCAACCCTATTACGCCAAGCAACTGGCGCGCTCCGCCGGCCTCACGCTCGCCATGGACATGGATGAGGCGGACGTGGTGGTGAAGGCAGCCTAGTTCCGTCTGATTGCGCGTTCCATTGACGGCTTTTGAGTGTGAATCCTCGATAAACAAAAAGGCCGCCCAGCGGGCGGCCTCTTCTTGTAAACAGTGCGTAACTTATGCGCTTTCGCGGAGCTCTTCGCCCATCGGGGGCGCGTTCTCGCGCAGCACGTAGCCGCGGCCCCAGACGGTTTCGATGAAGTTCTTGCCGCCCGCCGCGTTGGCCAGCTTCTTGCGGAGCTTGCAGATGAACACGTCGATGATCTTGAGTTCGGGCTCATCCATGCCGCCATAAAGGTGGTTGAGGAACATTTCCTTGGTGAGCGTGGTGCCCTTGCGGAGCGAGAGCAGCTCCAGCATCTGGTATTCCTTGCCGGTGAGGTGGACGCGCGCGCCACCCACTTCGACGGTTTTGGTGTCGAGGTTCACGCAGAGGTCGCCGGTGATGATCACCGACTGGGCGTGGCCCTTGGAGCGGCGGACCACCGCGTGGATGCGGGCGACCAACTCGTCCTTGTGGAAGGGCTTTGTCATGTAGTCGTCAGCGCCGAAGCCCAGGCCCCGAACCTTGTCCTCGATGCCGGCAAGGCCGGAGAGGATGAGGATCGGCGTGTTGACCTTGGCCACACGCAGCGTCTTCAGCACTTCGTAACCCGACATGTCCGGCAGGTTCAGGTCCAGCAGGATGATGTCGTAGTCGTAGAGTTTGCCGAGATCGACGCCTTCTTCGCCCAGGTCGGTGGTATATACGTTGAAACCTTCAGACTTGAGCATCAGTTCGATGCTCTGGGCCGTCGCGGTGTCATCCTCGATCAGCAATACCCTCATCTCGAATCCCCTATGGTCCCCAGCCCCTTGCGTGGAGCCTTCCGGTTTGCGCGGCCGACCAGGCCTTGGCGCACAACTAACCGTTAACGATGACGCTTAAGATATGACGGGAAAGGTTAACAAACCCTAATCCCACACAGGAATCTGGTTGACATCTTAACCGAGATGTAGGGGCCGATTCCCCAGAACCTCTACATCTAGATGCCAACCGAGGCGCAACAGCGCCGAAACCATGTGGCCCAGCACAACTGGCCGGTAACCGCCCCTTAAGCTTGCCGGGCCATCATGCCACTTGCGCGACTGCCCGAATCTCTTGCGTAGTTGATTCGGCGAATCGTGGGAAGGGGGCGTATGGGCGCCTTCGAAAGTTTTGTGAGTAGAGTAAGGGGTCCAATATGCGTTCACGCGAAGCGCTCCTCCGGCTGCATCGTTTCCGCACCGAAGAAAAGCGGCGACAGGTTGCCGACATCGACTTCATGATCCAGGATTTCACGAGGAAGTTCGACGACCTCGATGCCCAGGTGAAGTTCGAGGAAAGCCGCACCGGCGTCGCCGATCCCAGCCATTTCAACTATTCGCTGTCAGCCAAGTCGGCACGCGCCCGGCGCGACAATCTGCTGCGCTCGATCGGCGAGTTGAAGGACCAACTGAACGAAGTGCAAATGGTCCTTGCCAACGAGGAGCAGGAACTGCGCCGCGCCGAGATGCTGGCAGAGAAGGACGCCATGGGCTTTGGCGTGGCCATGCCGCTGCAGGTTGCCGCGATGCGGTGAGGGCTGTGCGCCATCATTGGGTTTCAAACTCGCCGGGCATGTCCCGGCGAGTTTCGTTTGGGGCTCTTTTGGCCGCCAGGACTCGTGGCCAGAGGCCCTCATCCGGCCTGTTGGCCGCCTTCTCCCATCCTGCGGACGGGAGAAGGGACTTGTGGTTACAGCGTGAATTTTTTCAGCCGCTCATAATATGGCCGTGCCTCATCCGCGATGTTCTGGAGATCCGCCGGCAGCGGCGGCGGTTCGGGTGGTGGCGCGCCGAAGCCGGTGGAATCCCAGACGGCATTGTACCAGTGCGGGGCCCAGACGCCGTCGAAAGACTTGGGGCCGGCGGGCCATGACAGCATCGCCTCGTCGAAGGGAATGCCGCAGGCCACACACAAGCGGGTGAGTGTCGTGCGCGGGTCCTTCAGGATGTCATCAGTGTCGACCACGGGCGGGGCCTTGCCGGATTGCTGCGCCACCATATCGAAGATTTCCGCCTGCTCGACGAAGCCGATGTCGCGCAGCGTGACGTCCGACCACTTCTTCGTATAACTCGCCAGCACGCGCTCGGGCGCGCGGATGAGGAAGGCGTTGGTGAGGCCGTTGATCCAGCCGCGGTCCCAGCCCTTCAACATGTGGTGCGTCATGTGCTTCTGGTAGAAGACGGGCTTTGGCGCGGCACTCAGGCACTTCGCAACGAGGCTGTTCCAGTCGGAATCATCCGCCGCGATGATGTCGTCGCGCATCGGGTGGTCATTGCCGTGGTGGACGAGCGAGAAGGCATAGAAGGGCTCGTCCCAGGCCACGCAGTCCGGCCGGTTGCCGAAGCAGTACATCATGGCGGTCGAGATGTTGCGTGGCCCCGACCACATGGCGATGTTGGTGCTCATGCTAGAGGCTCCTCCGCGCGTCCTTCACGCAGAGCTCCTTGTAGGCAGCCGACAGGCGGCGCGAAATGGGGCCGGCACCTGACCAGTCCTCCGTCGACAGGGGATTGCGCACCGGGCGGCCGTCGATGATCCGTACCGGGATCAATCCGGCGAAGGTGCCGGTGACGAAGGCTTCGTCCGCGCCATAGACGTCGTAAAGCGAGAAGGGCTTCTCGAACACGGGAATGCCAAGCTCCTTCGCCAGACGGATCATGTTGCCGCGGGTGATGCCGGGGATGCAGTATTGGCCGGTCGAGGTCCACAACTCGCCGCGGCGCACGATGAAGAAATGCGTCGAGTTGCAGGTGGCGACGAAGCCGTGCGGATCGAGCATCAGGGCTTCATCCGCTCCCGCATTGGCCGCCTGGATGCAGGCGGTGATGCAGTTGAGCTTGGAATGCGAGTTGAGCTTCTGGTCCTGCACGTCCGGATAACCGCGGCGGACGTTGACGGTGTGGAGCGACAGGCCTTTTTCTGACTTTTCCGGATTGGGTGTCTTGTATTCGGGGATGATGACGATGGTCGGCTTGCCAATCGTCACGCGCGGGTCCTGGTAGGGCGTGGCCTTGACGCCACGGGTGACCATGAGGCGGATGTGGACGCCGTCTTCCATGCCGTTGGCATCGAGACAGTCGAACAGGCACTTCACCAGTTCCTCCGGTCTGAGGCCAATGTCCATGAAGATGGCCTTGGCGCCTTCATAGAGACGCTCAATGTGCTCGCGCAGGAAGGGCACGCCACCCTTGACCATGCGCAGGCCTTCCCACACGCCGTCACCGAGGATGAAGCCCGAGTCGAAGACAGACACCATCGCCTCGGCGCGCGGCGTGAGCTTGCCGTTGACCGAGATCAGGATGTTGAGGTTGCGCGGGTCGATCTGGACGTCGTGGATGTTTTCGGCCATGGCTGGGCTTTCTTGGGGCATGCGATGCCGGGCTTTTAGCGCGGTAATGTCCTCGCCTGCAACGCGGGAGAAGACGCATATTCTACGACTCCGATCTCGTCGCATCCGGTGCTTCCCAGCCATGGTCCGGTGACTGGGCTGCGCCACCCATGTCGGTGGCGAGCACGCGTTCGATTTCCTCGCTGCCCTGGCGGGCGAGGTCGATCAGCCGTTGCGTGTCGTCCACATGCCTTGCGGCACGGCGGATGAGCGTCTCGTCATGGGCCTTGAAGCGCTGTGCGGCGCGCCTTGCCTCGAAGGGGTGGAGGCCGAGCCTGACCAGCAGTTGCTCGCCCATGTCCACCGATGAGGCGAAGACCTCGCGATGGACGTCCTCCACGCCGGCGTTGAGCAGCTTGTAGGCATGCACGCGGTCAAAGGCGCGGGCGAGGATGCGGAGGTTTGGGAAGTGGCGGCGCGCCGTCTCGACGATTTCCAGCGCCTTCTCGCGGTCGTCGACGGCGATGACCAGCGCCCTGGCCTCGGCGGCACCTGCGGCTTCGAGCAGGTCGGCGCGCGAGGCATCACCGTAATAGACCTTGTAGCCGAATTTCCGCAGTGCATCGATCTGCTCGGCGTCATGGTCCAGCACCACGGCGCGGATGCCACTCGCCTGAAGCAGGCGTCCCACCGTCATGCCATAGCGGCCGTGGCCGGCGATGATCACACGGGTTCCGGTTTCGTCGATGTGGTCATCGTCGCGCGTTTCTCCGCCGCTGGCGAAACGTGGCTGCAGCACGCGGGCGTCGAAGATCATCAGCAGCGGCGCCATGGCCATTGAAAGCGCCACGACGGCGACGAGCAGGCCCGCCTGCGCAGGATCGAGAAGTGCGAGGCCCGCCGCAAAGGAAATCAGCACGAAGGCGAATTCGCCGCCCTGGGCCAGTGCGAAGGAAAAGCGCGAGGCATCCGGCATGCCCATGCCGAACAGCCGGGCCAGCAGGAAGAGCACGGCGAGCTTCACCACGATGAAGCCGATGACAAGCCCGAGGACCAGCAGCGGCTGGCCGAGCAGCAGCGAGAAGTCGATGCCGGCACCCACCGCGATGAAGAACACCGCCAGCAGCAGGCCCTTGAAGGGCTCGAGATCCATCTCGAGCTCGTGGCGATATTCGCTTTCGGCCAGCACCACCCCGGCGAGGAAGGTGCCCAGTGCGGCCGACAGGCCGACGAGTTGCATGAGCAGTGCGATGCCCACCACCATGACCAGCGCGAGGCCGACGAAAACCTCGCGCATGCCCGTGTTGGCCACGAGGCGGAACAGCGGCCGCGTGAGGAAGCGTCCGGCCAGCACCACCACGGCGACGGCGGCGAGCACTGCAAGGGTCTGGGCCCAGCCGGGCAGGTCGCCGATCAGCGAGGTGTCATGCGTGTCATGCGCCTGTGCAGCAGCGAGCAGCGGCAGCAGTGCCAGGATGGGAATGACCGCAATGTCCTGGAACAGCAGCACCGAGAAGCAGGACTGCCCGGCGGAGGTCTTGAGCAAGCCCCGCTCATTGAGGCTCTGCAGCACGATGGCGGTCGACGACATGGCGAGGATGAGGCCCGTTGCGACGGCGGCCTTCCAGCCAAAGCCCATGGCCAGCGCGCCGCCGCCCAGCGCCAGTGCGGTGACCACCACCTGAAGCCCGCCCAGCCCGATGATCGGGCGGCGCAGTTCCCACAGCCGGGAGGGCTGCAGTTCGAGGCCGACGAGGAACAGCATGACGACGACGCCGAATTCGGCGAAGTGCATGACATTCTCGCCTTCTTCTCCGACGAGGCCCAGCAGCGACGGTCCGATGACCATGCCCGCCACCAGATAGCCCAGCACCGACCCCAGGCCGAGGCGGGTTGCCACCGGCGCTGCAACGACCGCGGCAGCAAGATAGATGAAGGCGCCGAGGAGAAGATCCTGCGGGTTCATCGGCGGATCCCGTCGTGGAAGTTGGGCGGCAATGCGTAGCCCGGGGCCAGCCGTGACAGTGGGTCGATGGTGGCGTCACGCAGGCCGACGATCAGGTCACGATAGCCTTCGGTGGCGGTGGAGAGCTGGGCTGCTTCCATGCGGCGGCCGGAATAGATCACGAAGGGTTCAAGCCAGGCCATCGAGCAGAGCCAGGCCGTCTGGTTGAAGGGGGCGAGGAGCTCGGTGATCTCGAAGCGGTTGCGGCCCGCGTGGTGGTAGGCCTGTTCCGGGCCGCCGGTCGAGATCGCCGACATCAGGAAGCGCCCGGCAAGCCTCGTTCCGCCCGGGCCATAGGCCCAGCCGTTTTCCAGCACCAGGTCCTGCCACTCCTTGATGATGGCGGGCGAGGAATACCAGTAGAGGGGATGCTGCAGCACGACCACGTCATGATCGAGCAGGCGCTGCTGCTCACGCGCCACGTTGATGTCGAAGGCAGGATATTCGGCATAGAGATCGACGAGGGTGACGTCGTCCAGCCCCTCGATGGCGCGCAGCATGGCGTGCTGCACGACGGAGGTCGAGATCTTCGGATGGGCGTGGATGACGAGAATTTTCATCGCCGCAGTCTGCCACATTGGCGCGCAATGGAAAGGGGCCGGAGATCAACTCCGGCCCCGCTCTTCAACTTTGCAGAGACTCTTAGTTCGCGCGATAATCCTGGATGCGGGTGGTCCGCAGGCCAGCGAGGCCGTGGCGGTCGATGGACCGCTGCCAGCTCAGATACTCTTCGACGGTCAAGACGTAGCGATCGCACGCCTCTTCCAAACTCAACAAACCGCCGCGCACGGCCGCAACCACTTCCGCCTTGCGGCGGATCACCCAGCGCTGATTGCCAGGCGGCGGCAGATCGGCAACCGTTAACGGGCTACCATCGGGGCCGATGACGTAATTTACGCGGGAACGCAACTGACCGTTCATGAAAGACTCAACCAACTCGATACGCACCTACTCACTGCCACCCAGACTAGGCGCGCCCTCTTAAAAATCGCCTAAGTAGTTCTGAAGATTTCCCAAACGCCGCGACTCCCCCGGTCCCATTTCGCTACAACCGGGCAGCGGAAGCCGTTTACTTTCGAGCCGCCATCCCCCATTTAGCAGTCATCATGATCGGACAGTCCCTCATCGACGGTGTGCGCGAGACGGTCGGCCTTGCCGGAGACCCGTCGAACATCCGCGTGGTCTGCGCCATGTCGGGGGGGGTGGATTCCACCGTGACGGCAGCGCTTCTGAAGCAGGCGGGCTTCGACGTGGTGGGCATCACGCTGCAGCTTTACGACCATGGCGAGGCCGTCCGGCGCAAGGGGGCGTGCTGTGCCGGCCAGGACATCCATGACGCGCGGCGCGCCGCCGCCGCCATTGGAATTCCTCATTACGTGCTCGATTTCGAATCCCGCTTCAAGGAAGCGGTGATCGACGAATTCGTGGAAAGCTATCTCGGCGGTGAGACGCCGATCCCCTGCGTCACCTGCAATCGTACGGTCAAGTTCGCCGATCTGCTTACCCGCTCGCAGGAACTCGACGCGGCGGTGATGGCGACCGGGCATTATGTGGAGAGCCGGGCCCGCGGCGACGGTTCCGCGCGGCGCGACATGTTCACCCCCGCCGACCTGTCCCGCGACCAGAGCTATTTCCTGTTTGCCACCACGCAGGCCCAACTCGATTACCTGCGCTTTCCGCTGGGCGCATTGACCAAGTCCGAGACGCGGGCCATCGCCGCGGAGCTTGGCCTCGAGGTGGCCGACAAGCCTGACAGCCAAGACATCTGCTTCGTGCCGGACGGTGACTATGCCGCCCTCATCCGCAAGCTGCGCCCCGAGGGCGTTGAGCCGGGCGACATCGTCGACCGCGAGGGCCGGGTTCTGGGGCGGCACGAGGGAATCATTCATTACACGATCGGGCAGCGCCGGGGTCTCGGCATCGCCGGGGCCGAGCCGCTCTATGTGGTGAGGATCGACGCCCGGGCGCGCCTTGTGATCGTGGGCCCGCGCGAGGCGCTGCGCCAGCAGGACATCCGCATCACCGGCCTCAACTGGCTGGGTGAGGCGCTCGAGCCCCGGCCGCTGCCGATCTTCGCCAAGATCCGCTCGGCGCGGCCGCCGGTGCCCGCCGACATCAGGATGGACGGTGAGGGCCCCGTCGTCACAATACGCGGCGGGGAATATGGCGTGTCCCCCGGGCAGGCCTGCGTGCTCTATGCGGGCGAGGGGCCGGGCCAGCGCGTGCTGGGCGGCGGATTCATCGGCCGGGCCTAGACATTTGCCTCCGGCACCCGGCTTTCCTATAGTCGGGCCTACACATGGGAGAATCCGTGCCTTGGCCAAGATCAACCTGCACCCGAACCTCGACCGGGAGGTAAAAAAGGGTGTCGCGTGGGCCGTTCATGCCTTCACAACCTGTGGCATCGTCCTTGGCTTCCTGGCGCTGGTCTCGGTGCTGAAGAACGACGCGGTGGCGGCCTTCATGTGGCTGGGCCTTGCGCTGTTCGTCGACGGGGTGGATGGCACGCTGGCGCGGAAAGCGCGCGTGCTCGAATACACGCCCAACGTCGATGGCCGCACGCTCGACAACGTCATCGACTTCTTCACCTATGTCGCGGTGCCGGCGCTCATGGTCTACTGGTTCGACATGACGCCGGTGAACGTCATCTTCTCCGGCCAGACCTGGAGCCTGATCTCGGCGGCGGCCATCATGGCCGTGTCGTGCTACACCTTCGCCAATGTCGGCATGAAGTCGGACGACTATTATTTTGTGGGCTTCCCGGCGCTGTGGAACGTGGTGGTGCTGTATTTCTTCGTGCTGCAGACGGGGCCGTGGACCAACCTCATCACCATCGCCTTCCTCTGCGTGCTGACCTTCATCCCCATCAAGTTCGTGCATCCGCTGCGCGTGGCCCACTGGCGCGAAATCACCGTGCCGATGACAGTGCTGTGGGCGGCCATGTCGCTCTCCCTCATCATCCAGGCCAAGGACCGGGCAGGCTGGGGCCTGGTGGAGGACGTGCAGCTCTGGGTGTGGGTGGCGGCGAGCCTCTATTTCCTGTTCATCTCGCTCTACCGTACCTTCATCCAGAAGGACCCGGACAGCGACCACGACAGCGACCACGAGGGCGAACACGCGGCTTGACTTCAAACCCGCCACCGCACTATATCCGCGCCACTTCGGCGGGGTAGCTCAGTTGGTTAGAGCACGGGAATCATAATCCTGGGGTCGGGGGTTCGAGTCCCTCTCCCGCTACCAGTTTTATTCATCATTTTCAGAAGCTTGGCGGGGGCATTTCGGATGTCGCGGGCGCCTGATTGTGCAATATGGCTCTTGAGTGCCAGTGTGAGGCGTGGAACCGTGAATGCGGTGTTGGAACAGTCGGCGTCGCTGTTCTGCATCCGGACCTGATCAGCATCACGCCGATGAGCGCAGCAGAACCGACATGACCAGCAAGATTGACCGGCGTGACTTCCTGAAGACCGGCGTTGCTGCCGTAGGCGCGGTGGCCGCGATGGATGCAAGGGGGATTGGGGCGCAGGCCGCCTCGTCCTCCGCCGATGCCGTCGTCTACTACAACGGCAGCATCCTGACGATGGAGGGGGATGCGCCCGGCTATGTGGAGGCAGTGGCCGTCAAGGACGGGAAGATCGCCTTCGCCGGAAGCCGGGACAAGGCCCTGGCGGCCGTGGGCGAGGCGAAGCAGGTGGACCTCCAGGGCCGCACCATGCTGCCGGGCTTCATCGACTCCTGGGGGCACTTCACGCTCTTCGCGCAGCAGACGCTGGGTGTGAACCTCGCCTATTTCAGCGACAAGCCCCCGCAGAACAAGGCTGATGTCATCGCGCTGCTCAAGGCGGCCCCACTCTTCAATGGCTGGGTCATCGGCTATGGCTATATCGCGTCGCTGCTGTCGGACGGGCCGCTGAGCCTTGGCGATCTCGACGCGGCCTTTCCCGAGACGCCGGTGATGATTGCAACCCTCTCCACGCTCACCGGGCAGGTGAACAGCGCAGGGATCGCCGTGCTTGGCCTCACGCCCGAGACGAAGTCCCCGCCGCCCGGCGAAATCACCAAGGACCCCAAGACCGGCAAGCTGACCGGGGAGCTGTCCTTCGCGCCCTTCCTCGGCGCGCGGATTGCCGCCCTCGGCAGCTATTCACAGGACACGACGTTCAAGACTTTCCGGGCCGCCGAGGCGCTGCTGGCGAAGCAAGGCTATACGACGGTGCAGAGCTACCAGCTGCAGCCCGGCGAGGTCACGGACCTGCGCGCCGCCTTCGAACAGGGGGTGATTTCGCTCGACGTCATGGGCATGCCTTCGATCTCTGATGCGGCCTCTGCCAAGATCGTTGCGGATGCCGACTGGACCTGGGGAACCTACAGCCATGGCGACCGCGGCCTGAAGATTCCGGGATACCAGGTCGCGACCGACGCGGCCCCCCAGCTGCGCCTCGCCGCCTTCACCCAGCCCTATCTCGACACCACCGGCTTTCCGAAGGACTGGAAGGGCGTGCTGCTGCCGCAGGAGATGGTCGAGCATTGGGTGGGCTATGCCTATGCCAACGACATCCAGCTCTTCGGCTACAGCAATGGCGATGCCGGGATCGACCTCAGTCTCAGGGCCATCGAGAAGGCGATTGCCGCCACGGGCAAGACCGGTGACAGGCGCACGATCATCGCGCATTCCTACTTCGTGCGGCCGGACCAGCTTGCGACATACCGGCAGCTCGATATCGGGGTGTCGATGATGCCGCCGCACCTGATGGTCTATGGCGACCTGCTGATGACGTTGCTGGGCGCCGAGCGGGCAAGCATGGAATCGCCGCTCGCCTCGGCCGTCAAGGCGGGCCTCAGGGCCACGCTCCACTGCGACTGTCCCTCGGCCTCGCCGAACGTCATGGAAGCCATCTGCACCGCGGTGACGCGAGCAACCATGTCGGGTCAGGTGCTGGCACCGGAGGAACGGGTTGACCCTTACACGGCGCTGCTGGGCGCAACCCGGAACGTGGCCTACACCTATCGCGAGGAGGCCATCAAGGGGACGATCACCGCCGGAAAGATCGCCGATCTCGTGATCCTCGATGGCAATCCACTCACCGTGCCGCCTGACAGGATCAAGGACATCAAGGTGGTCGAGACGATCAAGCGGGGTCAGACGCTCTACGCGCGCGGCTAGGGCGCGTGTCGCTGCCGGTCAGCCGGCGATGCGGCGGGGACGGGTCAGGAACTGGGCCGCAAAGAAGCCTGTGCAGACGGGCGCCAGCAGGGCGAACCAGGCGGGCAGTAGGTGGGCCGCCTCCATCATCCGTTCCGGGTGGCGCGGAAGCAGCGTGGCGAGGACCGGGCCCATCACCATCATGGCTATGAGCACGGCGGTGGCGCCGAGCAGCGGCAGGACCGCCGGATGGGGAGGTTCGGCAGAGATCCGCCGCAGCCCGGCAATCCACCGCGAAGCGGCGAGGCAGGCCATGGCATAGACCGCCGTCGCCACCGCCACCCCGCCATTGCTCAGCCCCTGTTGCAGCAGGAGCGTCGAGGCGATCTTGAAGTAGGAGAGGTGGGCGGCAAAGCGCAGGGCGAGCATGTAGAGCGTTTCGCCGTTGAGGGAGGACGGGGATGGCCGGCCAAGGCTGGCCGGAAGCCACATCATGCTGGACGAAATTGACGCGTTCGACATACCGGTACCCTTTGCTCTGCATGCAAATGTTACTTTTCATTTGCAGGCCGAAGGATAGTAGGCACCAGTTTAAGGGGGTCACAAGAGGAAGCGGTTATTGCGAAGATAGGTTATTTATGGATTTATATTCAACTGGAAATAAGCAAGAAATGTCTCTGCTGCATGGCTCATCCAAAAAACACTCTTTCTCATGCGTTTAACGAATATTAGCTCTATGGCAAAAATGACAATAGCTGTGACAACCTGCCGCAGGTTAAGGCTAAGAAAGAAAATTCGATTGTATTGAATTATATAGTAAAACTGATACGTATCACTACCGAGTACGTCTTTTAGTAAACCATCGTGCTCGGCCACACCCAATCCGGGATGGACGTTTTTGGAGGATGTTGAGTATGACCGCCGGTAAACGTCGTATCGTTCGCATGGTGTGCAAGGCCGTGCTGCTGGTCAGCCTCCCGCTTGCCGGTTACGTCTGGGCCCTTCCCGAAAATTCGAACATGCTGTTGGGCGCCGGTGTCCTGACGCTCCTGAGCCTCATTGTCGGCTTTGGTGCCGAGGTGCTCGCATCCGCCACTGAAAGCGATTTGAATGAGCTGGGAGAGCGGATCACCGTTGAGACCCAGCGCCGCGCTGATGAGCTTGAGATCCGCGACGAGAAGCTGCGTCAGTTCGATCGCATGGTCAGCCTTCTCACCCAGCAGAACCATGACCTTCGCGCCAGTCTGATTGCCGTGCAGGTTGATCTGCAGCGCCGGCGTGCGGCGCTCGTGGAAGCCAACGAACAGGACGCCGGGATGGATGACGTCTCTCAGCCGCTGCGCCCCAGTTATTCGGCCCGCGCGCACTGATCTGGCAAGTTTCTAAGCTTCCGCCGTAACAAACATATTCCAGCCCGCAGAACCGCAAGGTCTTGCGGGCTTTGCATTGTTGGTGGCTCACTTGCCGGCGCGGATGATGAAGCCGTGCGCCCTGAAGATGTCCAGCGCCGCAGGTGACTGCAGGAACACCAGGAATTCCGCGGCAGCGGCATTCTTCGACGTGGTAACCAGCGCAGCGGGATAGACGATCTTCGGGTGCGTATCCTCCGGGAAGGTGCCGAGCACCTTGACCTTCTTTTCCTCGTTGGCGTCGGACTGGTAGACGATGCCGGCCGCTGCCTCGCCGGTGGCGACCAGTTTCAGCGCGGCGCGCACGTTCTCCGCCTGGGCGAGGCTGCCCTCGACTTGTGGCCACACGCCCAGCTTCTCCAGCGCCGCCTTGCCATATTTGCCGGCGGGCACGGCCTTCACGTCGCCGACGGCCAGCTTGCCGCCGTTCAGCACTCCGGCGAGGTCAAAGCCCGGGGCGATGGTGATCTCGGCCTTGGAGTCGGCCGGAGCGACCAGCACCAGCGTGTTGCCGAGCAGGCTGACCTCGGTGCCTTCGGCGATCAGTTTCTTGTCCGAGAGGTATTTCATCCAGTCGAGATCGGCAGAGATGAAGATGTCGGCGGGAGCGGCACCCTCGATCTGCTTGGCCAGCGCGGAACTCGCGGCGTAGGAATTGGTGGTCTCCTTGCCCGCCGCGGCCTTCCAGGCGGCGCTCACCTCATCCAGCGCGTTCTTGAGGCTGGCGGCGGCGAAGACCGTCACCTTCTCGGCGGCGGACGCGGGGAGCGGCAGCATGACGGCTGCGGCCAGGAGGGCGGTGGCAAAGGTCCGGCGGCTCAGCATGTCTGTACTCGTTTCTATCGTTATACCCAATTAGATATAACGACTCGCGCGATGCGTCAAGCATCAGGACCGCGTGGCGGGCATTGCAGGGATTGGCAGTGCGAGCCACAGGATGTCGTGCCGCTGGGTTTCACAGCCCACGGTGCTATGGCCCGCCAAACAGGGCTTCGCCGCCGTCTCGGGGGTCTTCGCCATGGTCGACCGCTCCGCCCTTGACTTTGCCAACAGATAGTCGACAGACACGACAGATGATCTTCAAGGACTGGTGAATGGTGATGAAGAAGAAGCTTTCGGGCGTCATGCCAGCCCTGGTGACGCCCTTCGACGCGAAGGGGGACATCGACTTCAAGGCTTTCGAGAAGCTGCTCACCATGCTGCGCGGCGCGGGTGTGACGGGCTGGGTGCCCTGTGGCTCCACCGGCGAATACAGCTTCATGTCGGATGGCGAGCGCGATGCGGTTCTGAAATTCGTGAAGGATTTCGCCAATGCGGGCGAGACGCTGATCGCCGGCACCAACGCGCCGCACACGAAGGGCGTCATTGCCAATACGAAGCGGGCCAAGGATATAGGCTACGACACCGTTCTGCTGGCCGTCCCCTTCTACACCAAGCCATCGCAAGCCGAGATCATTGCGCATTTCAAGGCGGTGCTGGACGCGGTGGACATCAACATCGTGCTTTACAGTTATCCGGGCAAGGATGGCGTGGAAATCGGCTTCGAGGTGCTCGACGCGCTGGCGGATCATCCGCGTGTCATCGGCATCAAGGAAAGCTCCGGCGTGCTGCAGCGGGCAATCGAGATCTTTGCGCGCTACGAGGGGCGCCTGCAGCTGGTCTCGGGCTCGGACGATGCCGCCCTCGACTTCATGTTCTGGGGGGCGGACAGCTGGATCTGCGGGCCTGCGAACTGCATGGCCAAGGCCTGCTGCGACCTCGACCGCACCTTCCGCGCAGGTGACATGAAGAAGGCGCGGGCGCAGATGGCAATGCTGTTCACCGCCATGAGCATCCTCGAATCCGGCAAGTTCGTGCAGAAGGTGAAATACGGCTGCGAGCTGCAGGGCATTCCAGTGGGCGAAAGCCGCATGCCGCTGGGCCCGCTGACGGCGGAGGAGAAGGCCGCCTTCCGCGCCGCCATGGAACCGATCATCAACTGGGCGTGATATCCGCATGACCACAGCTGTCATCGGCGCCGGCATCATCGGCACGACGCTGGCCTATGCGCTGCAGAGGCGTGGCCGCAACGTGGTGCTGATCGAGCGCGATCAGCCCGGCACTGGTGCCTCCTACGGCAACATGGCCTCCATCGCCGTCACCGAGTTCATGCCGGCCTCGCGGCCTGCGGTGTGGAAGCAGATTCCGGGCTGGATGCTGGACGCGGAAGGTCCGGTGCGCGTGCGCCCTGCCTACATGCCGAAGCTCACGCCATGGTTCCTGCGCTTCATCGCGGCGTCGCGGCCTGCGAAGCTGCGCGAGCTGGAGGCGCAGGGCGCTGCCCTGTGCCAGCGCGTCCATGATGACCTGCTGCCGCTGCTGAGGGAGACGGGCCTTGAAAGCGAATTGTCCGAGGCGGGCTGCCTTTCGCTCTACACCGACGAAGCCGAGTTCAAGGCCGACCGCGAACACATCGAGATTCTCGAGCGCTTCGGTTTCCCGCATGACGTGATCGGGCGGCAGGCCATCAAGGCGCTGGAGCCGGAACTCTCCGACAAGATCGGGCTTGCGGTGCTGTTCCCGCAGAACCGCTCGATGAAGAATCCCTACCAGCTCGTGGTGAAGCTCGCCCTGCGCTTGCGTGAACTGGGTGGCAAGATCGAGCAGGGCGAGGTGGTTGGCTTCGAGCGCGGTGCTGCGATGCGCGCCGTGCTGCTGAAGGATGGCCGCCGCATCGCTGCCGACGAGGTGGTGATCGCGGCGGGTGTGCATTCCGCGAAGCTGGCAAAACAGCTGGGCGAGCCGATCCCGCTCGAAACCGAACGCGGCTATCACACGCAGATCATGGCGCCGGGCATCGCGATGAAACATTCGATCATCTGGCCGGCGCGCGCCTTCATGGTGACGCCGACAGCGGGCGGCATCCGCGTCGGTGGCACGGTGGAGATGGCGGGCATCGATGCGGCCCCGGACTACCGCCGCTCCAAGGTAACGGTGAAGCGGGCAAAGGAAGCGCTGCCGAACCTGCAGTGCGAGGACTTCACCGAGTGGATGGGCCACCGGCCGGCGTTTCCGGACACGGTGCCAGTGATGTCAGCCTCCGCAAAGACCAGGGGCCTGTTCTATGCGACGGGCCATGGCCATCTGGGTCTCACCTATGCCGCGACCAATGCGCGGCTGATGGCCGATCTCATGACGGGGGCGACACCGCCCGTCGACATGAAGCCCTATCGCGTCGACCGTTTCTGAAGGAGGATGTCCCCATGCACGTACACATGTGGAACGACAGCCTCGAACTTCTGCTGGTGCATGCCCAGGGCGAGATCGGCAAGGTGATCGTCAGCGGTGCGCCGGAGATTCCGGGGGCCACCATCCTTGACAAGATGAACCATATCAACAGCGTGGACGACTCGCTCCGCCGCTTCGTCACCTTCGAGCCGCGCGCCCATGTGGCGATGACGGTGAACCTGTTGCTGCCACCAACGCGGCCTGATGCGGATGCCGCCTTCATTGTACTCCAGGCGGACAAGGCGCACCCGATGTCGGGCTCCAACTGCATCTGCGTGGTGACAGCACTGCTCGAGTCGGGCCGTGTGAAGATGGTGGAGCCTGAGACGGTGGTGAAGCTCGACACTGCGGCGGGCCTCATCACGGCGCGTGCGCATTGCAAGCACGGGCGCTGCCTTTCCGTGAGCCTCGACAATGTTCCGGCCTTCGTGCTGCAACTCGACCAGGCGGTGAAGACGCCGAAGTGGGGAACGATCCGCGCCGATATCGCCTTTGGCGGCGTGTTCTATGCGCTGGTGGACGTGCAACAGATCGGGCTTTCGATTGTGCCAGACAATGCCCGCGCGCTGGCCGAGGCCGGGATCGAGATCAAGGCACTGCTGAAGCAGCAGGTCACGGTGGCTCACCCCGAGATCGCGGGCCTCGACGAGATTGCCTATGTCATGTTCCGCGACCATGACGCCGATGGCGCAGTGCGGACCTGTACCACGCTCAAGCCCGGGCGCGTCGACCGCAGCCCCTGCGGCACCGGCTCTTCCGCAAACCTCGCGGTGCTGCATGCGCGGGGGCTGGTGAAGACCGGTGACAGCCGCATCTCGCGCTCGATCATCGGTGGCACCTTCAGGGCCGAGATGATCGGTGAGGCAGCGGTGGGAAACCTCAAGGCGGTGTTGCCGCGCATCACCGGCGAAGCCTGGGTCTATGGGCGCGAAGAACTGCGCATCGATCCGGTGGACCCGTTCGTGAAGGGCTTCGCGCTGTCAGATACGTGGGGGCCTCAGGTCGGCGAACTCGATGGCTGATAGCGAGGCGCGATTGATGGACGGGCATATCCGGTTGTGTTTTGACTCATAGGACCCCAGTAAAATGCCTGATCCATATAAGTTTTGAATGCGTCATAGTATTTTATCATTTGAAAAAGAGAAATTTTACAATTTCTCCGCATCAAGCCTGCGTTGCGATGACGATGAGGGATGGCGCTTGAGAGAGCAGGTCCTGGTCAAGGGTATCATTGCCGCAACATCTGCTGCGGGGCGGGTTGCATCCCGAAAGCCACCAAGTCGCCATCAGGACCAGCGGCATCTTCCTGGCCCTTATGCTTGTCTTTCTGGTGCTGCGGTTCTGTCGCAGGAGTAAGATCTCGGCGAAATGTCAGGCCCGCTGACCGGACAGCAGTTTCTGGGTTTCGCTCGACATCTTGGAATAGATACGGCGCGCACGTGCGGTGAGAAGAACCTGCTTGGCGCGGCCATCCCGCGGGTCTGGCGTACTCTTGATCCAGCCCGCCTTCTCGAGTTCGGCCAGGCGGGAATAAACAGTCGGCGCGGTGCCAAAACCTGGGCCCTTCACAACATCCGAAACATTCAGCGTGCGCTGTTCTGCTTCGGCCTCGCCGATGAAGCTCAGGATTGCACGGGCGGAAATATCGAGCTCGTCGAGGCCCGACGTCGCCTCGATGCTGCGCACGACGCGGTTTATTCTGAAAATAAGCTGGTTCTTGTCCACAGTGCTCTGCTCGCTGCCGTCGGCTTCCGAAGGTGAGTTGTCATTTTCCTGCTTCGCGAAGACCGTTGCATCATAGCACGTGATTGCGTGGTTACAACATCATAGCTGATGAATTATAGCCGATGATTGAGAAATAGTGTTTTCTATATTAAATTTTGAGCAGTGTCGGACTTTGGATGATAGCGGCAGAGACCCGAAGGGAAATTTCCCGGCCTGCAATCAAGGGTAGAAACTGTTATTTGCAGAAGTGAATGTGCCCTTGGGGAATTTGCCGGGGAGCCTCGGCTTGCCTGATGACAGAGGCTCATTTAACACTCCGGCGACCGCAACCGCGGTAAGCTGTCGGAGATTCGGAGCAGATTATTGGTGGACATGACGGCGAAAACGGACAGGCCCATTCATCCGGTCATTCTCTGCGGCGGTTCGGGCACGCGGCTCTGGCCAGTCTCACGGCAGAGTTTCCCCAAGCAGTTTTCCCGCCTTGTGGGTCAGGAAAGTCTTTTTCAGGCAACGGCGCGGCGTCTGTCGGGCGCGGGCTTTGCCAATCCGGTGGTCGTCACGTCGGCGGATTTCCGCTTCGTGGTGCGCGAGCAGCTGGCGGCCGTCGGCATTACGCCTGCCGCCGTGCTGATCGAGCCTGCGCCGCGCAACACGGCACCGGCAGTCCTCGCCGCCACCTTGTGGCTCGAGAGGCAGTCGCCCGGCGCGCTCGTGCTGGTGGCGCCCTCTGACCACCTGATGCCCGATCCTGCGTCATTCCGGCTTGCCGTTTCGACCGCGGCCGGGCGTGCGGCTCACGGCGGCACCGTCACGTTCGGGATCACGCCCCATGCGCCGGAGACGGGATATGGCTATCTCGAGCTTGCGGGCACGGCCGCAGCGGGCGAGGCCGCCCCGCTCCGGCGCTTTGTCGAGAAACCCGACCTAGCGGCGGCCCAGGACATGCTGTCGTCCGGGCGGCATCTCTGGAATGCCGGCATCTTCCTGTTCCGCAGCGACGTGATGATCGGTGCCTTTGCGAACCTTGCACCGGGGCTTGTGCCGCCGGTGACGCGCGCCGTGGACGACGCGAAGCCCGACCTCTCGTTCCTGAGGCTGGCGCCTGATGCCTGGGAGGCGGTCGAGTCCATCTCCATCGATTATGCGATCATGGAGCGGTCGTCGGATCTGTGGGCCGTTCCTTACGCGGGCGGCTGGACCGATCTCGGTGGCTGGGCGGCGATCTGGAGCGAGGGTACGCCGGGAGCCGATGGCGTTGTGCAGGAGGGCCATGTGCTGGCACTCGACTGCCGCGACAGCCTGCTGCGCTCCGAGGATGACGGGCTGCAGCTGGTGGGCATCGGGCTGGACGGCATCGTCGCGATTGCCATGCCGGACGCGGTGCTGGTGGCGCGCAAGTCGGACGCACAGCGCGTCAAGGATGCGGTCGAGGCGATGAAGGAGCGGAAGGTGGCGCAAGCCACGTCCTTCCGCAGCGACCGCAGGCCGTGGGGCTGGTTCGAGACCCTGGCCAATGGTGAGCGCTTCAAGGTGAAGCGCATCGTGGTGCTGCCCGGCGGCGCGCTGTCGCTGCAGTCGCACCGCCATCGCGCCGAACATTGGATTGTCGTGGAAGGAACGGCGCGCGTCACGGTGGGCGACAGCGTCAAGCTGGTGAGCGAGAACCAGTCCGTCTACATTCCGCTCGGTGAGAAGCACCGGCTCGAAAACCCCGGTGACAAGCCGATGGTGCTGATCGAGGTGCAGACGGGCAGCTATTTCGGCGAAGACGACATCATCCGCTACGAGGACGTCTATGCGCGGCAGTAGCCCGGCATGAGTGCCAGCACGCGGCGCCTCGGCGAGATTGCCAGCGCGGCGGGCGCGGGCTTCGGCACCAGTGGCGTGCGTGGCCTGGTGACCAGCCTGACACCCGGCCTGTGCAGGGCCTATGTCTTCGCCTTTCTCGCGATGCTGGACGGCAAGCCGAAGGCCTTGCTGATCGGCCATGACCTGCGGCCCAGCAGCCCCGCCATCGCAGCAGCCTGCCATGATGCGGCGCGGCGCATGGGGGTTGCCACCATCAATGCCGGTGTGCTGCCGACGCCGGCGCTTGCCCTTGCAGCGGAGACGCTTGGGTTACCGGCCATCATGGTCACCGGCAGCCACATTCCCTTCGACCGCAACGGCATGAAGTTCTACCGCGCGGAAGGCGAAATCTCGAAAGACGACGAGCAGCGCATCCTTGCCTTTCACGTCGAAGGGCCGCTCGATGACGTGCCACCCGCGGCCTTGCCGCCGGTCGATTCGCAGCCGCTGTCGCTTTACATCGACCGCTATCGCCGGGCATTCGGCGCGCAGGCGCTTCAGGGACTGCGGATCGGCGTCTATGAACATTCTTCGGTGGCGCGGGATCTGCTGCACGACCTGTTCCGCGGGCTCGGGGCGGAAACAATCGGACTTGCCCGTAGCGAGGACTTCGTTGCGATCGATACCGAGGCGGTGCGCGAGGCGGATCGCGCGCTGGCGCAGCAATGGGCCGCCGAGCTGCAGCTAGACGCTATCGTGACCACGGACGGTGATGCCGACCGGCCATTGATCGCCGACGAGAACGGCCAATGGCTGCGCGGTGACATGCTCGGCCTGCTTTGTGCGCGGGAATTGCACGCTGGCACGGTGGTGACGCCGGTTAACAGCACGACCGCGCTGGAAGCTTCGGGCCTGTTCACAGAGGTGCGGCGGACCCGTATCGGCTCTCCCCATGTCATCGCCGCGATGCAGGATGCAGTGCATCACCCGGTGGTCGGCTTCGAGGCGAATGGCGGCTTCCTGCTCGGTTCGCCGGCAATGGTGGGCCGGGAGCCGCTGGGCGCCCTGGCCACCCGCGATGCGGTGCTGCCCATGCTGCTCGTGCTGAGCGCGGCGCGCCGGCGCGGCTGCGCTGTGTCCGGGCTGCAGGCCGGATTGCCATCACGCCACAGCGCCAGTGGCCGCCTGCAGGACATTAATCCCGCCGACTGCCGGGCGCTTCTCGCAAGTGCCGATGAGTCTGCCGCGGGGATGGAGAGATTGTTCGGTGAGACTCCGGTGGCGGTCGATCGCACCGATGGCCTGCGCGCCACGCTGAAGAGCGGCGACATCCTGCATGTCAGGCCGTCCGGCAATGCTCCGGAACTGCGCTGCTATGCCGAAGCCGAGACCGCCGAAAGGGCAGAGCGCCTGTGCAGCACCTGTCTCTCCCGGCTGGCGCAATTGCTCAGCGGCAGATCTGGGTCGTAGGCAGGGCGCTCTGGTCGAAGCTGTAGCCTGCCAGCGTGATGCCGGTGACCGTGAGCGTGTAGCAGCCGCTTGCGGCGGTGGGCGGCGAGGTGAAAGCGGCCTTGCCACTCCTCGTCTTGATCGCCGCGGACTTGCTGACGATGCCGCTCCACGACGCCGTCACCACGGCGCCAGACACGGCATTGCCAAGCTGATTGACGACCATGATGGATCCCTTGGCGGTGGCGGCACCCTTCCGCGACACCTTCAGCGCAAGGTTCATGGTCCGGACGGACACGCTCTTGACGGAGGCCGCAGAGGCCACGTTGATGGTCCGGATGGTGCTGGCGCTGAATCCACTGTTGTCCACCACCGTCAGCCGCACATTGTAGCTGCCGGCAGTTGCATAGGTCTTGGTGACTGACTGCAGGGTGCCCGAGCTGTCGCCGGTGCCGTCGCCGAAGTCCCAGTAGTAGAAGCTCACCGTGCCGTCGCTGTCGTTCGACTGGCTGGCATCAAGCGTGATGGCGACAGGAGCGACGCCGGACGAGGCGCTGGCGGTCAGCAACGCATTGGGCGCGGCACCACCTGCAGCGGGGAAGCTGGTGGCGAGCCGGAAGTTGCCAACCGAGCCATAGGCCGAATAACCGGAGCTGGCCGCGTCGCCCTGACCCGTGGCCTGGACGGCGATGTAGTAGGTGCCGGCCACCGGAAGCTGGTAATCCAGTGCAGCGTTGAGGGCGTTCTGCGGGTTGCTGGTTGCCAGAACCGCGCCCGAACTGTCGAGCAGCGTCAGCACCAGGTCGGCATTGGCAGAGCGGTTGGCGGGCGACAGCGAGGCGGAGAAGGCCCCGGCATCTGCGGTGATCGAGAACACGTCGGCATCGCCCGACCGCTCGATGACGCCGTCCACCGTGCCGCCGCCGGTGCCCGGGAACACCGATGCCGTGTAGATCGAGTTGCCGTAGTCATCGGCGCGTAGCGGCAGGCCATAGCTCTGGGCCACCGCGAAGTCATCTTCCTGGTTGCTGGCGGTCGCGTACTCGCCCTTGCTGAACTGGACGACCGGCTTGTAGTAGCCAACACCCATGATTGGCGCCCAGCCGGTCACCGGATCGCTGCTCTGCCCGCCGTAATAGGCGGTGCTGGAAGTGCCCGAAGTGCCATCGTGGCTGAGGCCCATGTTGTGGCCTGCCTCGTGTGAAATCGCTTCCGCCACGGCCTTTTCGTCGCCCTTGCCGAGCATGTTGTAGAAGACGAGCGCCGGTTTGTAGTGATCAGATGTGTCGTTGAAGACGCCGACATAGGCGATGCCGCCGCAGCTGCAGGAATAGACACCCGTGTTGTCGGTGATGACCACCGTCGTGCCGAAAACCTGGTCATTGCTGTCGGTGCGCGTCAGGCGGTCGGGGGAGGGCGCCTCCGTCGTCACGTCGACGTCGAAGGGCGCGTAGTCTTCGGCAACCCGCTGCCAGATGTACTGAACGCGCTGCAGTTCGGTGGTTGAAAAGGCGCCGGGCACGCCATCGATGTCGAACGGCTTTGCCGTGATGGTGTTGCCGTTCGCGTTCCATGCCGTGTTGGTGATCGTGGCGCCACCGAAATTCAGATAGATGGTGCGGCTGGCTCCAGGCCTGCTGTGCAGCAGAAAGGTCTGGTCGATCGGCGACAGCTGGCCGTTCATGACGTTGTCCTGCGCGCCATAGGTGGAGCCCGGCAGCGGCGCCTGCATTTCCTCGACCACGAACATGCGGCCCTTGCCGTCGATGCGCACGTCACGGTCGGAGAGCAACTGGTCGCGCAGCTTGTCGATGGTCTTGCCATACCAGCCGGCAACTTCGGGCAGCCTGGTGCCGAGGCGGTCGATCGCGGCCTGGCCGCCGGACTGCCTCTCTGGAATGCTGATCATCGGGAAGGCTGGCCTGATGCGCTCGCGCGTCATCTGCTGTGCATGAACGTCGGCGGTCATAGCAAGAAGAGAAAACACTGCAAGTGAAGCGGACAACACCTGCACAACACGCCTGATACTCATAACCATCTTCAACCTACGTTTTCCTTCGTGAGCAGCGAATGCGCCCTTTCGGGCTACTGCGATTTCGTCACAACACGGAGTTCACATCGGTCGAGAGGGTGTCAGCTTATGCGTTCCACCACAATCTGGGAGAACTTATATATGAACTACCGTGTG
>CANJMQ010000035.1 GCA_947475225.1 Bradyrhizobiaceae bacterium | reverse complement strand
CGATCCTCTACATCACCTGCTCGGTACTGCCGGAAGAGAATACCGAACAGATCGCCGCTTTCCTGAGTCTTCACAAGGAGATGCGAATCGTTCCTTACAAAGAGCATTGGGACCGCATGATCGGCGGTGCTGCACCACTCTCGGCGGATGGTTCTCAGGACACGCTGCTCCTCACGCCCGCCCGGCACGATACCGACGGGTTCTTCATGGCGGTGATGAAGAAGGCATCTTAGTCAGCGACGTCCAGGAGTGGCGTCACCCCCGGCCTTCGCCGTGATGACGGTCATGAGAGGGATTACATCACCTTCCGCGCCAGGAACCTTGCCATGGCCCGCAATGTCTCCTCGCTCACGTGGTGTTCGATCCCTTCGGAGTCGATCCGGGCCGTTTCCTCGGAAACGCCAAGCGCCAGCAGGAAGGCCTCGACGATCTTGTGCTTCCGCCGGCCGTCCTCGGCCATTTTCCAGCCTTCGCCGGTGAGGAAGATGGAGCGGTAGGGTTCCTGGGTGACGAGGCCAGCGTCCTGCAGGCGCTTCAGCGTCTTGACCACGGTGGCGTTGGCCACGCCCAGCCGCATGGCGACGTCGGAGCCGCGCGCCTCGCCCTTCTCGTCGATCAGGTCGGCGATCAGTTCCACATAATCTTCCGCCAGCTCGGAGGAATGGTCGGCCCTGATCCTCCGGAACGCAACCGAGCGTGTCTTGGCCGCGCCTGGTTTTTTCGTCCGTTGCGGCAATGGGGCACTCCTCAATGATTTGAGAATTACCCTATTGCAATAGGTTTAGCCAATGCTAAACTTTCAGGGATGGCCGACCGTGCGATGACATCCGCCGAACCGCCGGAAAACCGAGGCTGGCGCCGCGGCCGGGGCGAACCGCCGCTTGTCGACGTGTTCCGCACCGTGGGGGTCGTCGACAAGGGGTCGGTGTTCCGCCGTGCGCTGGCCTTCGTGGGCCCGGGCTTCCTCGTGGCGGTCGGCTACATGGACCCGGGCAACTGGGCCACTTCCATCGCCGGCGGCGCGCAGTTCGGCTATGCGCTGCTCACCGTGGCGCTGATGTCCAATATCATTGCCATCATCCTCCAGTCGCTGTGCTCGCGGCTTGCCATCGGCTCCGGCCGCGACCTGGCGCAGGCCTGCCGCGACGCCTTCCCGGGACCTGTGGCCTGGATCCTCTGGCTCTTCGCGGAAATTGCCATCATCGCCACCGACATCGCCGAGGTGGTGGGCACCGCAATCGGCCTCAACCTGCTGTTCGGCATTCCACTGGAACTGGGCGTCATCATCACGGCGCTGGACGTGTTTCTGATCCTCTTGCTGCAGCGGTTGGGCTTCCGCTGGATCGAGGCCTTCATCATCACGCTGCTGGGCGTTATCTTCCTCTGCTTCCTTGTTCAGATCGCGCTGGCCGACCCGGACTGGGGGCAGGTGATACGCGGCTTTGCGCCGACGACCGAGATCATCCACAATCCGGCCATGCTCTATCTGGCCCTCGGCATCATCGGCGCCACGGTCATGCCGCACAACCTCTACCTCCATTCCGGCATCGTCCAGACCCGCGCCTATGGCGAGAGCATCCCCGAGAAGCGGGAGGCCTTGCGCTTCGCCACATGGGATTCGACGGCGGCACTCATGTTCGCGCTGCTCATCAATGCCTCGATCCTCATCCTGGCGGCCGCCACCTTCCATGCCAGAGGGCAGACGACGGTGGCCCAGATCGGCGAGGCGCACTCCATGCTGGCCCCGCTGGTCGGCTCGCTGCTGGCGCCGAAACTCTTCGCCATTGCACTGCTGTGCTGCGGACTCAATTCGACCGTTACAGCAACCATGGCTGGCCAGATCGTCATGGAGGGCTTCCTTGATATCAGGCTGCCCGCCTGGGCGCGCCGGCTGATCACCCGGATCGTGGCCATCATCCCGGCCGCCGCCGTGACGCTCTATTATGGTGCGGAGGGAACGGGGATGCTGCTGATCCTCAGCCAGGTCATTCTGGCCTTCCAGCTGCCCTTCGCCATCGTGCCGCTGGTCATGTTCACCCGCGACAAGGAGAAGATGGAAAGCTTCGTTGCGCCGCGCTGGCTGACATTCGTCGCCGCACTGACGGCCGCGATCATCATCTGCCTCAACGGCAAGCTGCTGTGGGATCTCATTTCGGGGTGAGAATACCCTAAACCCGGGAAGTATGAGATCGATCCACGGTACGTGGCCGCGGCGCTAAACCCCCGCCCAATGGCCAGGAGCCCCGACTCGTCGTCTAATGGCCGGCGACGCAACCTGGCACTCGCGTGCAGGTGCGTCACGAATGGACAGTCCCCAGCCTGGTTCAGATCAACCTTCACACAGGAGCGACAGAATGATTTCGACTCGCAGATCCGTGCTTGCCGCCTTGGGTGCCGTGCCTCTGCTGGCCTTCGGTCTGGCCAATGCAGGCAATGCCACCTCGAAGAACGTCATCGACGTGAAAATCTGGGACAAGGGCGTGCAGGCCACGATGTCCATGGACATGGGCATTGGTGGAACCGCCGACAAGTCAGCGGCCACCATGGGTCTCAAACTGTCCAAGAACACCGCCAAGGCGGGCAAGGTGATCTTCAACGTGGTCAACACCTCGAAGGATACGGTGCATGAGATGGTCGTGCTGCGCTACAAGGATGGCGAAGAGTTGCCTTACAGCGACAAGGACATGAAGATCGACGAGGATACCGCAGGCCATCTGGGCGAGGTGTCCGAGCTTCAGCCTGGCAAGTCGGGTTCCGTTACGCTCGGCCTCAAGCCCGGCAAGTATCTGGTCGCTTGCAACATTCCCGGCCATTTCATGAACGGCATGTGGGAACTCGTGACGGTGAAGTGATGTATCGGAGGGGGCTGGCAAGACGATATCCCTTGCGAAGTCCCCTCCGAACATGCTCCCCCGAAGGCTGGCGGCTGCTGACCAGGGCTGACTGTCCGGGATCTGCCATTCTGGTTCGGAGACATCGCCGTACCTGACGTAGGGTAGCTTTCTCGAGGAATAAGGCTGTGGGACGGTCTGCCGGTCGTGCTACGGATTTTGGCATTCAGAAAAGGATCCCATCAATATCGCGCAACCAATTCGTGTATTTTTACCCTAAAAATGACCTAAACTCAGGTTTAGGGAGCCTATCCGAGGGTTTAGAGCGGCACTTTTAAACCTCAACCCAATGGTTATCCCGCAACGCACAAACTATGTAGGCCGCGTTCGCTCATGCAGCGGACAAATCTCCGATGCCAAAACTGGCCGGCGAGGATCCACAAGCTGAGACAATCAAAACTGGAATTTTACAAATGAAGCGTGTTCTTTTTGCTCTTCCGCTGCTGGTAATGGCTTCTTCCGCGTTTGCGGCCGGTCTCACGGTAACCAACAACAGCGGCCTTCCCTTTGACGAACTTTCCGCCTCTCCCGCCGGCAAGAACACCTTCGGTGCGAACCTCATGGACGGCATCAAGGAAGGCGCTCTCGACAACGGCAAGACCGTCGCCATCGCGGCGCTCCCGGACGGCATGTACGACTTCAAGGTCTCCGCACCGGACGAAGGCATCCTCTGCACCATCAGCAACGTCGAAGTGAAGGGCTCCAAGGTCGAGTTCACGGCCGAGTTGGGCAAGACCTGCAAGTAAGGCTTCGCGAAAAGGTTTCGGGGCGCCATAAGGGCACCCCGGCATTCTCCGTGCCGGAACATCCCATCTCACGAGGTTCGCAATGAAGAAGAATTTGGCCGCCGTACTGGCGCTCGCCGTCGGCGTGGGCATAATCGGCGCTGGCGCCGGCCTAGCTGCAGGCACTGCCGACGACATGATCAACGCCCGCCAGGCGGAGATGAAGGTCAACATGAAGGCCATGAAGGCCCTCGTGTCGATGCTCAAGGGCGAAACCCCCTATGACACCGCCGCCGTACAGGCTGCCGCGAAGTCTATTTCTGACGCCCAGGCCGAAGGTGTGGCGAAGGACGTCTGGAACACCTCGTCGCAGACGGGTGCAACCGTCAAGTCCGGCGCCAAGCCCGAGATCTGGACCGATGCCGCCGGCTTCACCGAAGCCTGGAAGAACCTCGACACCGCGGTTGCGGCACTTTCCGCCAGCACGGACGAAGCCTCCTTCAAGGCTGCCTTCCCCGCTCTCGGGGCCGCCTGCAAGGGCTGCCACGAGAAGTTCCGCGCTGCTGAATAAGGACTGCTCATGCCCCGCCGGTCCAGGATCCTGACGTCCATTGCCGTCCTCGCCGTTGCGGGGCTTGCTGTTGCCTGGGGGATGAGTGCGCCTCATCCTCTCACGGCAGCGGAAATCCCGGCCCACCAGCCTGACATCGCCAACGGCAAGGTGCTGTTCAACGCCGCGGGCTGCCTCTCGTGCCACAAGCCGGGACCGGACCTGAAGAACGTCGACGCGTCGCTTCCCGCCGGCGGATCGCCATTCAAGACCCCGATCGGCACCTTCTATCCGCCCAACCTGACGCCTGACCCTGAAACTGGCATCGGCAAGTGGACAGACCTTGAGTTCGTGAATGCCGTTCAGCGCGGCATCTCGCCCGAGGGCGAAAACCTGATCCCGGCCTTTCCATACACGTCCTACGCGCGGATGAAGACCTCCGACGTGCTGGACATCAAGGCCTATCTCGCCTCGCTTTCCCCGGTCGTTTCGCCGGAGAAGCAGGCCCAGATTCCGGCGCCATGGCTGCTGCGCCGCGGTGTGGGTCTGTGGAAGCACATTGCCTTCCGCACCGACCAATGGCAGCCGGACCCCGGCAAGCCGGCCGAATGGAACCTCGGCGCCTATATCGCCAATGGACCGGGCCACTGCAACGAGTGCCACACGCCGCGCAATATGTTCATGGCCTTCGACTGGTCGAAGCAGTTCGCCGGCGGCCCGCATCCAGGCGGTGAGGGCAAGGTGCCCTCGCTGCATGACCTGATCGGGCGTGGCAAGTACAAGGACGCGTCAGACCTCGCCAGCGCTTTCCAGAATGGCGAGATGCTGGGTTATGAGGACATGGCCTCGGGCGGCATGGGCGAGGTGCAGACCAACCTCTCGAAACTGCCCGATTCGGACGTCCAGGCGCTGGCGGACTACATCTCCAGCCTGAAATAGCGGGGCGGGGCCGGGGCATCTTGCAGACTCCGGCCTTCTTCCTTAATGACCCCGCATGCAAGACCGTATCCTCATCATCGACTTCGGCTCCCAGGTCACCCAGCTCATCGCCCGGCGCATTCGCGAGGCGGGGGTCTATTCGGAGATCGTCCCCTTCCAGTCAGCCGATAAGGCGCTGGACTGGCCGGGACTGAAGGGCATCATCCTGTCGGGCGGCCCGGCCTCCGTGCATGAGGGCGGCAGCCCGCGCGCGCCGGAGCGGGTGTTTACCCGCGGTGTTCCCGTCCTCGGCATCTGCTACGGCGAGCAGACCATGTGTGCCCAGCTCGGCGGCAAGGTGGAAGCCTCCGACCACCGCGAATTCGGCAAGGCCTTCGTCGAGGTGAAGGAACCGAACGCGCTGTTCGACGGCGTGTGGGAAAAGGGCGGGCGCCACCAGGTGTGGATGAGCCACGGCGACCGCGTCACTGCCATACCTTCGGGCTTCAAGGCCATCGCCACGTCGGAGGGTGCGCCCTTCGCGGCGATCGCCGACGAGCGCCGCCAGTTCTATGCCACGCAGTTCCACATGGAAGTCGTCCACACGCCGGACGGTGCGAAGCTCCTGCGCAACTTTGCCCTCGACATCTGCGGCTGCCGGGGCGACTGGTCGATGGCCCACTTCAAGTCGGAGATGGTGCACAAGGTCAAGAAGCAGGTTGGCCTCGACCGCGTGATCTGCGGCCTCTCGGGCGGTGTCGACTCCGCCGTCACCGCCGTGATGATCCATGAGGCGATCGGCGAGCAGCTCACCTGCATCTTCGTCGACCACGGCCTGATGCGGCTGAACGAGGCGGATGAAGTGGTGAAGCTGTTTCGTGAGGCTTACAACATCCCGCTTGTCCACGTGGATGCCTCGAAGCTGTTCCTCAAGGAACTGGAAGGCGTCACCGACCCCGAGAAGAAACGCAAGATCATCGGCAAGCTGTTCATCGACGTCTTCGAGGCGGAGGCCAAGAAGATCGGCGGCGCGGCCTACCTCGCGCAGGGAACACTTTACCCGGACGTGATCGAGAGCGTCTCCTTCACCGGTGGCCCCTCCGTCACCATCAAGTCGCACCACAATGTGGGCGGCTTGCCGGAGCGCATGAACATGAAGCTCGTGGAGCCGCTGCGCGAACTCTTCAAGGACGAGGTGCGTCTGCTTGGCCAGGAGCTCGGGCTGCCGCCGCATTTCGTCGGTCGCCATCCGTTCCCCGGTCCCGGCCTCGCCATCCGCATCCCGCATGATGACATCACGCCCGAGAAGCTCGACATTCTCCGAAAGGCGGATGCGATCTATCTCGACGAGATCCGCAAGGCTGGTCTCTATGACGCGATCTGGCAGGCCTTCGCCGTTCTGTTGCCCGTGCGCACTGTCGGCGTGATGGGTGACGGCCGCACCTATGACCGTGTGCTGGGCCTTCGTGCGGTGACCTCGACCGATGGCATGACGGCCGAGAGCTATCCCTTCGACCATGCCTTCCTCGCGCGTGTCTGCACCCGCATCATCAACGAGGTGCGCGGCGTGAGCCGCGTGGTCTACGACGTGACGAGCAAGCCGCCCGGCACGATCGAGTGGGAGTGACGGCCATGCCCGGTGACGACGTCGCCCTGCTGATCGCCGAACTTGAATTGCGCATCTCCGAACAGGACAAGGTGATTGCCGATCTGAACGAGATGGTCGTTGCGCAGTGGCGCAAGATCGACGGACTTGAGCGGCGTTTCGGCGAACTCCGTGACGAGTTTGATGCTGCCGCGCAGGCGCGATCAGATGCGCCAGAGCCGCCGCCACCCCACTACTGAGCGACAGGCACCAAACAAAGCCCCGCCACTTTGCGGGGTTTTGCCGTTCAGGTGAGGATGATGTCCTCAGAGGCCGCCGAAGTGATAGGCGATGCCGGCCCGCACCACGTTGGTTTGCAGGTCCTGCTTGGCATAGAGATTGTCGCCGCCGCCCAACGACGCAATGTTCAAGTCCGTGTCACCGTACCAGCCATGCACGTATTCAGCCTTCATGGAAAGATGATCGGTGATCATGTATTCAGCGCCCGCTCCTATCTGCCAGCCGAACTCCGTGCTCTGATCGCCGCAGTTCACGCCCGCGATCAAACCGCAGAAACTGGAATTGAGCTCAGCATTGAGCCAGCTCGGTCCGCCAGTCACGTAAAGCAGGGCCCGCTCGTCCACGACGATACCAAGACGTGCGCGGATGGAGGCGTCCCAGTTCAAAGACATATTGTAATCAAATTCACCGAGGAATGCATTGCCACCGTTCCCCTCGGCATTATCCCAGTTGAAGTCTCCCTCAAGCCCCATCACAACCGCATCCATGCGATAGTTGAAACCGAGATAGCCACCGGCGGTGGCGCCATCCACATTGTTATCGCCGAAATCGAATCCATCATCTGCTCCGATGCAAAGATGGTCCCCTCCGAAAGATTCACAGACATCTGTGTTGCTTCCGGTTCCCTGCAGGTAACCTGCCTGGGCGCCAAGATAGAAGCCCGACCAGGGATCGGCGGCCGGAGCCGGCATGTCTGCCGCCTGCGCGGAGATTGCGCTTGCCGAAACCGACAACAGAAGACCCGCGGCCAGCACCGAATAACGATGGAAGCTCATAATAATTCTCCTAAGCCAAATATCTGAAGTCCTACGTGAAACTACCATAACTCCCCTCCGCCTTTTTTCAAGCAAACGATTGCCAAATTATTGCCTCGTTGCGGAATAGCCACAGGTTACGTCATACCTTCCAGCGAACTTCGATAGAGCATGTACTTTAGGTTGCTTTCTCGCTCGATGGCGGCCACCGGTATACTCATGACCTTAAGGGAAGGATCCAGAAAAGTGCTCACAAGGCCCTGCAGCGCCACATCGTCGATTCCCTGAGCGGTGTTGTGTGGCACGTAGTGGAACTCAAGCGCGTCCAAGGCAAACTGCACAAATTGGTACCGCTTCACGTTGGCGAGTCGTCCCAATTCGCTGGCTGGAATGTAAGGCCAAATCATGCGTCCGCCGTTGAGCCGGAAGATTGCCTTGCCCCGGCCAAGTACCCGGCGGATGGCTTGCAGCGGCTGGGTGCAGGCCGTTCCGCCTCCCGCTTCCACGTAGTCGCCGATATGGTAGCGGATGAGCGGGAAGGCGTGGTTAAAGAGCGTGGTCACCACCACACGGCCGATTTCTCCGACGCGGGCGGGCCGCCCGTCATCCTTGATGATTTCGAGTAGCACGTTCTCGTCCGCACCATGGAATTCGCCACAGGCTGGACATTCTGCGGCGATGCCCCCTACCTCCTCGGCACCATAGAAATCGGAGACGGCGCAACCGAATGCATCCTTACACAGCTTGCGGGTGTCCGGCGTCAGCACGCCGCCGCCGGAAATCAGCAGGTCGAAGCGGAGGACGCGACCCTGACGCAGCGCGAGGCGAGCCAGTTCGCACAGCACCTCTGGGTAACTCCTGAGATAGGCGGGGCGGATCTCCTGCAACCAGGCGAGGTGTTGCTGCAGATCGGCGCTCACGGGATATGTATGGTGTTCGCCAGCCGGCTTGCCGCTGAGCCAGCCCCTACGTACGCCCGGCCCCGCCCGTTCGCTCGTCACCTGCCGTGTTGTGTGAATCTGGGCCAGCCGCCGGTTGCCATCCAACTGCCACCAGCGCAGGAAGCGCTGGGTGATCTGGTTGCTTACATAATCGGAAAGAGCCGTACGGGCGTAATGCAACGGCTCGCCTTCGGAGCCGCTGGTCCAGCCCATGCGCAGGGCACCACTCTCCGGGCCCGGTTCGGTGACCAGTATCGCATCGCGGTTGGCGCGCAACTCTTCCTTGGTGAGGATGGGGATGTCATTCCAACGCTCGGGCCGGAGGTCGGACTTGCCCATCACGGGCGCCAGTCGCTGCCGGTAGAACTCACTTTGTGCTGCCACCATCATGGCAACCCGAGAGAGGTTGCGTTGCCTGAAGGCGTTTGCTTCCGCGCGGCTCAGCCCGACGTGCAGCGACCTGTTCAACGTTTCCAGTGTGCCGCGCCAATCAGCTTTCCACGTCTGGTCCATGGTGTGTCATGATACTGAAGAAGCAACACGTGAGCCACTCTCTTGTGGCTGAGTTTGAAACGATCGCTGCCACCTGCGAAATACCTCTGGAAGCTTTTGCGCCGATCACGCATCAGACGGCGTGTCTCCACGACAAGATGTCTCTATCAGTATCGAGGCGGGGCAGTGCACCTGGTGATGAACCACATAGCCGACTGACCGATCTCGAGTGGCGCATCGCGGAGCAGGAGCAGGTGATCGCCGACCTCAACCAAATGGTCGTCGTGCAATGGCGGAAAATCGACGCACTCGAGCGGAGCCTCGGCGATCTGCGCGACGAGTTCGATGCCATCGCCCTTGCGCGCTCAGATGCGCCGGAGTCGTCCCCGCCACATTACTGGTCCCTGACCAAGTTACAGAAAAACCCCACCTCGCGTCGGGGTTTTGTCGTTCAGGAGAATGTCTGGTGTCAGAAGCTACCGAAGTGATAGGCGATGCCGGCCCGCACGACGTTGGTCTGCAGGTCCTGCTTGAGGTACGTCTTGTACGTGGATACTCCGTCTGAGGCCGTCGCGAAGTTCAGGTCGGCGTCATTGTACCACCCGTGCAGATATTCAGCCTTGATGGAAAGTTGATCTGATACGAAATACTCGGTGCCCGCTCCCACCACCCAGCCGAACTCGGTGCTGGAGTCGCCAGTATTGTAGTTGACGAGTGATGCTGGCGTGATGCCCAGATTGGTATCAAGCGCGGTGCTCAGCCAACTCGGCCCACCCGTCACGTAGAGCAGGGCGCGTTCATTGAGGATAACGCCCAAGCGGGCGCGGATCGCGGCATCCCAGTTCAGTGAGGTGTTGTAGTTGAGGCCGCCAAGAATGCTGTTGCGTCCTTCGGCGTTGTCCCAGTTGAAATCGCCCTCAAGTCCCATGACGAAGGAGTCGATGCGATAGTTGTAACCGAGATAACCACCAACCGTGATGCCATCCGAGTTGCTGCCGCCAATGTCATACTGGTCAGTCTGGTCGCTGAAACAGAGGCTGCCTTCGCCGGTCACTGACTCGCAGACGTCTGAGTTGCTGCCGGTGCCCCAAAGGTAGCCTGCCTGTGCGCCGAGATAAAAACCGGTCCAGAGATCGGCAGCAGGCGCCTCGATGTCTGCCGCCCTCGCGGCAATCGAACTCGCTGAAACAGACAGCAGGATGACGGCGGCGAGCACCGGGTAACGACAGAAATTCATTTGGTTGTCCCCAAAGGATGCTTGATCATGGACCGCGTCTGCTCACCGACGATAAACAGATGGTGCGACTGAGCAAGCAACCTATTGCTAAAGTTCTGCCGTGTTGCAGGAAAATCACAGGTCATTGAGGGGTAGCCGTCTGCGGTTGAACGACTATCAAAGGTTGAGTTCGCATGGAGTGTCCGACACCGCACGACACGCATCTGCAGTCGATGGGTCGTTGATTGGCCACCTTGCCGCACCGATCGTCAAGCGAGCGCCGCGCTCTGGTCGAATGCCTTGGTGCCTACTGCGCCACAGGCAGCAGCTTCATCTGACACATGCCGTCCGCCCAGATATCATCATGCACTGTCTGCTGTTCGAAATGCAGAACCTTCCAGGGAACATAGGCGCCATCCTTGAGCACATAGCCCAGTTCGCGCATTTTGAGGTCCCACTCGGTGCCATCAACGAGAACTCTGCCATCCGCACGATTCTTGAGACAGGGGAAATCGATGGTCCTGGCCTTCGCCGCCGCAGGCACGGCTGATGGAACCGCAAGAACCAGCATGAGACTTATGTGACAGACGCGGCGCATGTCAGTGACCCTTCGCCTCGGCTGGCCCCCATGTCAATGGCCGGAGTAGCAGGCCACGCCGTCGGACCCGGGACATGTTCGTTTTTCTGGTCTGGTGGCCGACCTCCGGATCATTTAGAGATCAGTGCAGTATCTGGCGGTGACGCGCGCCGTTGGCACAGTGCGGAGGACGACATGAACAAACGGCAGGTGGCGCTGGGGCTTCTCACAGGGTTTGCGGGCGCGTCGCTCATTCCTGTCGCCGCAACCGCAGGCGGCACGGAGGCCGATGCGAAGGCAGCGATCTTCGCCTGGCTGTCGGCGCTGGCCAGTCATGATCCGACCAAGGTTGCGAAGGTCCTCGCCCCGGAGTTCCAGATCCTGCGATCTGATGGCAGCGGCTATGACAGCCAGACCTACCTGGCGAACCTTCCGAAATTCAAGGGCAAGCCGGAGATCCAGAACCTAGCCTTTGGAGCCAATGGCGACCTCCTCGTGGCCCGCTACACCCTCAAGCTTGAGCAGAAGATTGGTGATAAGCCGGTACAGACACTCGCGCCGCGCCTGTCGGTCTTCCGCAAGCAGGGGGCCGGTTGGTTGATCGTTGCACACGCCAACTTTGCGCAAATCGGCTGATGGCCTGAAACGGGATGACCGCCATGACATCCGAGATCATCAAGGAACTCACGCTGCAACTCTCCACCATCACGGAGGGCATGGCGGCGCTGATCATCGCCATCGCCGTGATCGAGGGCGTGTTCCGTACGCTGATCGTGATTCTGCAGAGCTTTTCGCCCGCCGACTCATCCTCATCCCATGAGGCGAAGGAAGACGTGCGGCTTCGGCTCGGGCGGTGGCTGGCGCTGGCCCTGGAGTTCCTGCTCGCCGCCGACATTCTGCGCACCGCTGTGGCCCCCACCTGGTCAGAAATCGGTCAGCTCGCCGCCATTGCCACCATCCGGACGGCGCTGAACTTCTTCCTGCAGCTCGAAATCGACCGCGCGGAGCAGCGCAAGGCCACCCCGTCGGAAACGCGCGCCGGCTAGGTCATTTCGTCGATGAAGGCGCTCTTTGCCTTGCCTTCGTTCCACGAGGACAGCGCCTTACTGTATTTGCCTGCGTTACCAGTTGCGGGAGGAGAAGATATAGAGCCTGAGCGCGCCGTTGCTGCCGATCTGCACGCCGGCGACCTGCCCGGGCCGCACATGGTTCTTGGCCAGTGCGGCTGCGGTCACCGGGTTGGCGGCCAGGTTTCGCTGCAGCTTGGCGACACCGGCCGCGTTCCGCTGTGTCATGATCTTGAATTCCTGCCAGTCGGGAATGTCGCCGCTGAACATGGGTATGGTCGGAATGTCGAGGCGGATGACGCCGACGCTCGGGACCTTCTTGATGCCCGGCACCTGGTTGGCGCGCTTGCCGGCCTGCTGGATCGACGACATCGCCCATTGCACGTCGATGTTGGTGACTTGCGCAACGGCGAAAGGTGCAGCGGCTGGAAAGACTGCAGCAGTGCCGAGCAGGGAAAGAACGAGGGGCATAGCCTTGAGGTTTTTCATGGTGTCTCCCTGATTGGGTCGATGCTCAGTCTAGTCGGCTGATGGGGGCTGTTCAAATTCAAATTTCAGAGATCGGCCTCGTGCAGCGACTGAAGGCTCATGGCAGGTTCGATGTTCCTCAGCCCGTCGATCACCCCATGCAGCACATTCTTGAGCGGCGCCCGGAGGCGCGCCGGCACGCTCGCCTCGTCGCCCAGCAGGAAACTGCGGAGTGAGAAGCGCCGTTGCGTGATGAGAACGCGAAGCTCTCCCTCGATCTTGTCGATGATGATGACAGGTCCCGGGACCCCGTCGGGAAGCGATGTCCCCACGAAGCGGTTCACGGCCGGGGCCAGAAGGTCAGGCTGCAGCATCTCCTCCAACGCCACCGCCGTCTTGAGCGATGCAGGGTCGCGGTCGACGATGAACAGCACGCAGAGCCGGAAGCCTTTGGCGCGGGCCGCTTCATGTAGCGAGATCTCGCCTGCCGCCTCGCAGAAGCGTGCGAGATGGGGGCTCGGCACGTCGATCACATAGTCACGTCCGGCGCGGGCGAGGAGGAGTTCGAAGAGCTTGCCCCGGCTCTTCTCGTCACTCATGTCGATCAGCGCCGTACGGCCGGGGAAATAGGCGCGGAGAGCCCCTTCGGGGGCACTCAGGTCAAAGCAGAATGGATCTCGCTCTTCGATCAGCAGATGGTCGGTCAGCACGCGGGCCAGAAACGTCTTGCCATTTCGGCCACGGTCCGAGCAGACAATGTAGATTGTGGGCGGTGCGGGCATGACATTCAGCTAAAGGGCACAACGTCAGGCGGCGATCACCATGATTCGCCAAGCTGAACGATTCCATAACAGCGCTGAAATACCATGACTCGGTTGCTCCGCATACGGCAGATGCAACCAGATCGTGGCCGAGCGGGCTTGGATCGTCCCGGGAAATCTGGCACAAGTCCTCCGGGATAGAAGGATATCGCGACATGACACTGCTCTACATCGGCAGCCTGCTGTTCGGCGGCAGCCATCTCTTTTCCATCCTGTTTCCCGGCCTGCGCGACAGTTTTCGGAGCCAGATGGGTGAGAAGGCCTGGAAGGCGCTTTACGGCATCGTGTCGTTGGCCGGCCTCGTGCTGATGATCGCGGGCTTCATCCAGGCGCGGGCCGTGCCCGATCCGGTGTATGAAGGCCTCTATGGCATGAAGCACCTCACCATGCTCATGGTGCTCCTCGCCTTCATCCTGGTCGGCGCCTCGCACGGCAAGGGCTATCTGAAGAAGTGGCTGCACAATCCGATGTCGATCGGCATCGTGCTGTGGTCGGGCGGGCACCTGCTGGTCAACGGCCAACGCAGCGACCTGTGGCTGTTCGGCACGTTCCTCGTCGTCGGACTTGCCGACATCATCATGTCGGAAGTCCGCGGCAAGCGGCCCGACTACATTCCCCGCGTCCGCTCCGACATTGTGGCCGTGGTCATCGGTCTCGTGCTCTATGCCGTGTTCCTCTTCGGCTTCCATCCCTATGTTCTCGGTATTCCGGTGGTCTGATGCTGCTTCTCGCCTTTGGTGTCTTGCTCACGGCCGCCCTGCATCTCGTGGCGGCCGTTCCGTCGCTCAAGGCCCGCATCAGGGCGCGGGTGGGCGAGAGGGCCTATGGCCCGCTCTTCGGTGTTGCCTCGATCATCGGCATCGCCATCATCGTGCTGGGCTGGCGCTCATCCGATTTCGTGTCTGTCTATGAACCGCCGGCGTGGGGCCGCCACGCCAACTACCTGTTGACGATGATCGCCTTCGTCTTCATGGGAATCTTCCTGTTCCGCGGCAGCTGGCGGCAGAAGGTTCGCTTCCCGATGGCCTTCGCCGCGATCTTCTGGGCCGTAGGGCACCTGCTGGCCAATGGCGACCTCGCCAGCATCATCCTGTTCGGGGGCTTTTTGGTCTATGCCATCCTCCACATCATCATCGGCACGCTCAATGGCGTGCGCCCCTCGCCAGTGGTCCGTGAGGGGCATGATCTGCTCTCGGTGCTTGGCGGCATCGCGCTCTATGGCGTGATGACGCAGTTGCACATGGCGCTGATCGGTGTGCCGGTGTTCCAGCTCAACTGACACTCTTGCCGGGTTGACGCAGGGGGACTAGGGTTCAACTCATGTCGCAGCATGTTGCAACGCGCCGCCTGACGGCGCCGGAGATCACCGCCCGCAAGGGCAAGGAGCCCATTGTTTCGCTCACCTCCTACCACGCCCATACGGCGGCGATTGCCGACAAGTATGTCGACTTCCTTCTGGTGGGCGACTCGCTGGGCATGGTGATGCACGGATTCGAGTCCACGCTTCCGGTGCCGCTCGACCTGATGATCTTGCATGGTCGCGCCGTGATGCGCGGCGCCAAGCATGCCCTTGTTGTCGTCGACATGCCCTTCGGCTCCTACGAGGAGAGCCCTGCCCAGGCCTTCCGCAATGCTGCCGTGGTGATGAAGGAAACACAATGCGGCGCCATCAAGCTCGAGGGCGGCAAGCGCATGGCGGAGACGATCCGGTTCCTCACCGAGCGCGGCATTCCGGTCATGGCGCATATCGGCCTCACCCCGCAGTCGATCAACATCCTTGGCGGCTTCAAGACGCAAGGCCGCATGCGTGAGCAATGGGCCATCATTGAGGAAGATGCGCAGGCGGTGACGGAAGCCGGCGCCTTCGCCGTGGTGCTCGAGGCGATTGCCGAGCCGCTGGCCGCCAGGATCACCAAATCCGTTCCCATCCCCACCATCGGCATCGGCGCTTCGCCTGCCTGCGATGGCCAGATCCTGGTGATGGAGGACATGCTGGGCTTGAGCCCGCGCGTGCCGAAGTTCGTGAAGGAGTTCGGCAAGGTTGGTGCCGCCATCGAGGGTGCGATCCGCATGTATGCCGAAGAAGTCCGCGCCCGCAGTTTCCCCGGCCCCGAGAATACCTACGAGATGAAGGACTAGGCTTCGCCGCCATCATCTTGCCGCCACAGGTCGGCACTAGAGGTCGTCCGAAGGATGGATGACATGACGATCACACGGCGGCAGTTGATGGGTGGCGTGCTGGCCCTTGCGTCGCTCGCGGCGCCGGCGCGATCCCAGGTGCTGACCGCTGACGGCTTTGTCGAAATCCATGCACAGAAGGTGACGCTCGACCTTCTCGAGGCCGGCGTCGGCAAGACCCCGGCCTGGCTGCTGGGGCCGGGGCCTGGCCCCGCCGTCATCCGCGCCCGCCAGGGTCAGGAACTGAAACTCCGGTTCATCAACGATCTCGACCGTGAGGTGTGGCTTCACTTCTTCGGTGTACGCGGCCCCAACGAGTTGATGACCATCAACGTCCCTGCCGGTGCCGACCATGCGGTGGACTGCGTCTTCACGCCACCTGATGCCGGCACTTTCTGGATCGCCCCCATGTCGGACCAGTCACGGCTCCGCGACATGGGTCTCACGGCCGTGCTGGTGGTGGAGGAGGCGGTGCCCATTCCCGGCATCACGGACCTCGTGATGGTGCTCGATGACTGGAAACTCGCCGACGACGGCACTGTCGAGGGCAGTTTCGGTGATATCGAGGCCATGGTGGGCGAGGGGCGGCTGGGCAATTGGTTCACCATCAACAATCGATTCCGCCCAAAGCTCGAACTGGCCAGGGGCAGCTACACCCGGTTGCGCATCCTCAATGCCGCCAATGTCCGCACCATGTATCTGCTGTTCAAGGGGCAGGACCCGCTGCTGATCGCGCGTGACGGCCAGCCGGTTAAGCCCGAGACGCTCAATGGCAAGTCCATCGCACTGGCGCCCGGCGAGCGTGCTGATCTGCTCGTCAACGCCAGCGAGGGCGATATCGGCCTCGCCCTTGACCTGTTCGAAGACATTGCGGAAATCGGCTATCTGGTGGCCCCGAAGGGCAGCGTCGCGCCCGCCGCCATCGCCGACAATTTTGCGCTGCCGCCCAACCCGGTGGCTCCGCTCTCCGCTCCCGACAAGATGCGCGCCGTCACCCTCACGCTGGAAGGCGGCATCAAGGGCGGCCTCACCGCCGCGAAGCTCAATGGCGAGGAGCGCGATCTCAGGACGCTCCTCGAGAACGGCAAGGGCTGGGCCATCAACGGCGTGGCCGGCCCCGCCGCCGAGCCGATGTTTTCGGCAAAAAGGGGTGAAACAATTCGTCTCGAGATTAGCAACAAGACCGCCTTCGCCCAGCCTCTGCACATCCACGGCCATGCCTGGCAGGTGCTTGGCGCGGAGGTGGGTCCCTTCCAGGATACGGTGGTGGTCCCCGCAGGGCAGACCGTGAGCCTGGCGTTTACTGCCGACAATCCGGGCCTATGGGCTTTGCACTCCCTGGTGGCGGAACGGGCCGACGGTGGCCTGATCGGTACCTTCACAGTCACCGAATGACCCAAGCTTAACGGTCGGTTAACCGCTGCGGCCCAGCATTGGCCAGACCAATTTGAGTCTGGGTGGGATCATGCTCTTCGGGGTTCTGGGCTTTCTTGTCGGCATCACCGGCATCGGCGCGGCCTTCTGGCTGATGTATCAGCGCGACAGCAGCCGGGTCGTTGAGGGCATCTACGGGGTCCGGCGCGGGCGCCAGCGCGCCTGAATTGCCTTGATCTTGCCTTGGGGCTGATCTACGCCGCTTCTCAATCCCTTGGCTGATATGAGGAGCCACGCTTTGAGCGACGAATCCCTGTTTCGCGAGGTGGACGAAGAAGTCCGCCAGGAACAGTTTAAAAAACTGTGGGACCGCTACGGTAATGCCGTCATCGGTCTGGGTGTTCTCATCATCGTCGGTGTGGCCGGCGTGGAAGGCTGGCGCTATTGGCAGCTGAAGCAGTCCGAGACGGCTGGCGACAGCTTCTTCGCCGCCGCCCAGGTGGCGGCTGGCGGCAAGGCGGCGGATGCCGTCAAGCAGTTCGAAGCCATCGACAAGACGGGCTTTGCCGATCTCGGCCGCCTGCGCGCTGCCGCCGCGCTCTCAACCGGGGGCAAGGTCGATGACGCCGTGAAGCTCTATGACGCGATTGCCGCGGATGCTGCTGTGGATGTGACGCTGCGCGACCTGGCCCGCGTCCGCGCCGCCGCCGTCATGGCCGATACCGGCAGCTTCGCCGACATCGAGGCGCGCCTCAGGGACTTCATGACCCCGGACAGCCCGTGGCGCCACATCGCCCGCGAGATCATGGCCTCGGTGCAGTTCCGGCTGAAGGACTATGCCGGTGCCGACAAGCAGGTGCAGGCAATCCTCGCCGATCCAGACAGCCCGGCGCAGCTTCGCCAGCGCGCCCGGACCATGGCACAGTTGCTGCAGCCGATGGTGACCTCGCAATGAGGCTTTCCGCCCGGCTGCTGCTCGCGGCGGGAGCCATGACGCTTCTGTCGGGCTGCAGCTATCTCGATACGTTTACCGGCCAGACCAACAACAAGGTTCTGCCCGGCCAGCGTGAGGATGCGATCCCTGGTCGTCCCTCGTTTCCTGAAAAGGCGGACCCGCAGGTTGGCACGGCGTCACAGCCGGCCGGTGGTGCAGCCCAGTCAGGCTGCACTGCCAATGATCCGGTCTGCAAGCCTCCCACCTCAACCAACGACACATTCAAAGATCCGCAATGACAGCAACCGTCGCCATCATGGGGCGGCCCAATGTCGGCAAGTCGACCCTGTTCAACAGGCTCGTCGGCCGCAAGATCGCCCTCGTCGATGACCAGCCCGGCGTCACCCGTGACCGCCGTGAAGGCGAGGCGCGGCTTGGCGACCTGCGCTTCCGCATCTTCGACACTGCAGGCCTCGACGACATCAAGGGCGACAGCCTCGAAGCGCGCATGAGTGCGCAGGCCGAGATGGCGGTCGATGACTCGGATGTCGTGCTCTTCGTATTTGACGCGCGCGCCGGCGTGACGCCGACTGACCGTGAGTTTGCGGGGCGCGTGCGCCGCCGTGGCAAGCCCGTCATCCTCGTCGCCAACAAGGCCGAGGGCAGGGGGCATGAGGCCGCACTCCACGAGGCCTACGAACTTGGTTTCGGCGAAGCGCTTGCCATTTCCGCCGAACACGGCGAAGGCCTCGACCAGCTCTATGACGCGCTTCTTCCCTACACGGAGGAAGCAGCAAAGCAGGAGCAGGAAGGCGACGACCGCGGTGATGGCCCCTTGCGCCTTGCGATCATCGGCCAGCCCAATGCCGGCAAGTCCACCCTCGTCAACACCATCCTCGGCGAGGACCGCATGCTCACGGGCCCCGAGGCCGGCATCACGCGTGATGCGATTTCCTCCGAATTCGAGTGGCGCGGCCAGAAGATCAAGCTGTGGGACACGGCGGGTATCCGCCGCAAGTCGCGTGTCGTCGGCAAGATCGAGAAGCTTGCCGTATCGGACGCGCTGCGCGCCATTCGCTTTGCCGAGTGCGTGGTGGTGCTGATCGACGCATCTCTGCCCATCGAGCGTCAGGACCTGTCGCTCTGCGATCTCGTGGCTGGCGAAGGCCGCGCCGTGGTGCTGGCGCTGTCCAAATGGGACCTCGTCGAAGAGAAGCAGAAGAAGCTCAAGGAAGTGAAGAGCGACCTCGAGGACGTGCTGCCAGAGATCCGCGGGGTTCCCGTCGTGACGATCTCCTCCAAGCAGGAAAAGGGCATCGACAAGCTGCTCGAGAACGTACTCAAGGCGATGGAGCGCTGGAACAGCCGCATCACCACTGGCCAGGTCAACCGCTGGCTCGAAGGCGCATTGGCGCGCAACCCGCCACCGGCACCGTCTGGCCGCCGCATCAAGATTCGCTACGCCACCCAGGCCAGTGCCCGTCCGCCCACCTTCGCGATTTTCGGCAATCAGCTATCCAAGCTGCCGGAGAGCTACATCCGCTACCTGATGAACGGCCTGCGCGAGAGCTTCGACCTCAAGGGCGTGCCCATCCGCTTCAGCCTGCGCGGCGGAAAGAACCCCTTCGACAAGGATAAGTAGGCGGCTTCTCCCGCTCCTTCGGTGGCAGAAGAACGGACCCGTTGCGGAACGCAACGGGGTCATGAGGGGAGCGAGTGCTGCATTTGGCCCGTAGTGCGCACCCTCACCTCATCCAACTCCGTTGGGTCTCCGTCCTCTCTCGCCTTGCGGGAGACGACGATGGCATGCCCTCAGAACTTCACCGTCACGTTGCCCAGGTGCTCGAACGTTACCTCGATGTCATCGTCCAGCCTGACGGAAAAGAACTCCGTGATCACCCCCGTGGTGATGATCTCGCCTTCCTGCAGGCCCATGCCATGGCCGTTCAGGTGATTGGCCAGCCACGTCAGAGCCATGTCCCCGCCGCCGAGCGCATTTGAGCCGACGCCACCCTGCATCTCACGTCCGTTCCACCACACTTGGCCCTTCAGAGAGGCATATTCTGTGCGCGACAGCGGTTTCCGTGCCTCGCCCAGCACGATGCCTTCGTTCAGCCCGCCGTCGACGATGAACCACGGCACCTCTTCGCCGAAGCCCTTTGGCGTGCGTGGGTTGACGACTTCTATGGCCACGCAGACATGCGCCACGGCGGTCATCACCTCATCGACCGAATAGTCGCGCCCGCGCGGCGGCAGGTCCTTTGCCATGGTGAAGCAGACCTCGGGCTCCACCGCACGCTTGTTCTCCGCGATGGTCGGAAAGGACTCTCCTGAGCGATAGACGCGGTTCGTGAACATCGTGCCGGGGAAGGGGCCTTGCGCGTTCAGGGCCTTCTGGGCGCGCTCGGAGGTGCAGCCGATCTTCCAGCCCGCCTGTTCCCAGCCTAGCTCCTTCGTCACCGCGCATTGCAGGCGAAAGGCACGGTCGAGGTCGGGTGCCGTTGCTTCGGGAAGGTGGCTGAGCGGCGCCTGCGACTTGCGGGCAGCGGCGAAGGCCGCGATCACTTGCGTGTCACTCATCGACTCACCTCGTTTCAGAATTGCTTGAACAGGCCCTTGGGATCGTATTTCCACACCGCGCCATTGTCGCTGAAGGAGGCTTCGCACATGGTGATCGCCTGCGCGGCGACCTCGTCGGGATGCGGCAGGCTCATCGGGTCCTCACCTGGCATGGCGGTGGCGCGCATGTCGGTGCGGGTGGCACCCGGGCTGAAGCAGTTGGCGCGGATACGCGTCGTGGCGATCTCAGCCGCATAGGTTTTCACCATGGCTTCAAGCGCGGCCTTGGAAATCGAGTAGGGGCCCCAGTAGGCCCAGCACTTGTGGGCGAGCCCGGACGTCATGAACACCGCACGCCCCGCGTCTGACTGGCGCAGCAACGGGTCCATGGAGCGTATCAGTCGATAATTGGCAGTGACGTTCACCGCCATCACCTCGTCCCACATCTTCGGGTCGACATGCGAGACGGGGGTGAGCTTGCCAAGCACGCCGGCATTGCCGACGAGAATGTCGAGCTTCTTCCAGCGTTCGTAGATCGCTGCCCCCAGCCGGTCGATGGCCGGGAAATCCTTGATGTCCACGGGCACCAGCGTGGCGGAGCCGCCCACCGCCTTGATGGCATCGTCGAGTTCGGTGAGCCCGCCCTCGGTGCGCGCCGTGGCGATGATGTGGGCGCCTTGCCTGGCCAACGCCAGCGCTGCCGACGCCCCAAGCCCCCGCGAGGCGCCGGTCACCAGCGCGACGCGCCCTTCAAGCAGTCTCGTCATGTGAAATCAGCCCGCTTCCGCCAGCAGCGACAGTTGCTGCTTCTTGGTTTCGCCGACGAGGTCCGTCAGGTGCGTGGGATAGTCGCCGGTAAAGCAATGGTCGGTGAACTGTGGGCGCGCATTGTCGCGGCCCGGATAGCCAACCGCGCGGTAGACACCATCGACCGACAGGAAGGCCAGCGAGTCGACGCCGATGTACTGGCGCATCTCTTCCATCGTGTGGGTGGCGGCCAGAAGCGACTTCTGTTCCGGCGTGTCGATGCCATAGAAGTCCGGGTGCTTGATCGGGGGGCTCGAGATGCGCATGTGCACCTCCTTGGCGCCAGCCTCATACATCATGCGCACGATCTTCACCGATGTGGTGCCGCGCACGATCGAATCGTCGATCAGCACCACGCGTTTGCCCTGCACCACGGCGCGGTTGGCGTTGTGCTTCAGCTTCACGCCGAGCGAGCGAATGGTCTGCGTCGGCTCGATGAAGGTGCGGCCCACATAGTGGTTGCGGATGATGCCGAGTTCGAAGGGTATACCCGTTTCCTGCGCATAGCCGATGGCGGCGGGAACGCCCGAGTCCGGAATCGGCACGATCACGTCGGCGTCGATTGAGGATTCCCTTGCGAGTTCGCGCCCCATGGCCTTGCGCACGTCATAGATCGAGCGGCCACCGAGGATGGAATCGGGCCGCGAGAAGTAGATATATTCGAAGATGCAGGGTCGGGCCGGCTGCCTGGGGAATGGCCGCAGGCTCTCGATCCCCTCGTCGGAGATCACCACCACTTCGCCGTTCTCGATTTCACGGATGTATTTTGCCCCGATGATGTCGAGCGCGCAGGTCTCCGAGCACAGGATGTAGGCGCCATTCAACTCGCCGAGGATCAGCGGGCGGATGCCGTTGGGGTCGCGTGCGCCGATCAGCTTCTTGTTGGTCAGCGCCACCAGCGCATAGGCGCCTTCGAGCGCGCGCAGCGCGTCGATGTAGCGCTCGACGATGCGCGTCTTCTGTGAGCGCGCCACGAGGTGCAGGATCACTTCCGTGTCCGACGTCGACTGGCAGATGGCGCCCTGTGAAATCAGTTCGCGGCGCAAGGTCAGTCCATTTGTGAGGTTGCCGTTATGGGCCACCGCGAAGCCGCCGGCTGCCAGTTCCGCGAAGAGTGGCTGCACGTTGCGCAGGATGGTCTCGCCTGTCGTCGAATAGCGTACGTGCCCCAGCGCGGAGGAGCCCTGCAGACGATTGATGACCTTCTCGGAGGAGAAGTGGTCGCCCACCAGCCCGAGGCGGCGCTCCGTCTGGAATCGCTCTCCGTCGAAGGACACGATGCCCGCTGCTTCCTGTCCGCGGTGCTGCAGCGCATGCAGGCCGAGAGCCGTCAGCGCTGCGGCGTCGGGGTGGCCATAAATGCCGAACACGCCGCACTCCTCGCGCAGACGATCGGCGTTCAGCTCAAAGTCGAGGTCCAAGCTCATTGCCCCGTCTCCTGTCCATCGGTGCCTTGTCCACCGGCCGGCTGCTGGTCGTTGCCGCCGGTGCTTTCCATCAGGTTGTCCAGTTGCTTGCTGTCATTGCTCTTGTAGCCAGGGTCGGTCTGGCCGGCATCGGGTTCCGCCGAGGTCTTGTCACCGCCCGTGGCGAGTGCGGTGTTGTTCAGCGTGTCCGCAATGTCGGGCGGCATGAAGGAGAGGAGGCCTTCGCCGGCCGACTTGATCATCGGCAGCGAATAGGCGTTCCTGACCCATGTCTCCTGCTTGTCGAAGGGCAGGAGCCAGCCGTAGAACAGATAGGCAATCGCCACGAAAATGAAACCCCTGACAACGCCGAAAATGAAGCCGAGCGTGCGGTCGAAGGAGCCGGCAGCCGAATCGACCACCCAGTCCGAGATCTTGACGCTGACGATCGACACGATGATCAGCACGATCAGGAAGGCCGTGGCCCCCACCGCGATCTGGGCGAGGATTTCCTTTTCGAGATAGGGCACGGTGGTCTTCGCCCATTCGACGAGGCCCGGCTGCTTGATGGCGAAGTAGGCGGCCACCGCCGCCGCCGCCCAGGCGACGAGCGACAGCACCTCGCGGGTGAAGCCGCGCATCAGCGCGAGGAGGCCGGACACAAGCATGATGGCAAGAAGGATGAAATCGAGGAGCGTCAGAGGCATCATCAGTCCTAGGGGGTGCGCCACCCGGTTGATGGCACCTTATAGTAAGGTTTTCAGAACCGGACTAGGCGATTCTCCGTTGTCCACGGTCCTGCGCGGCGGACCACGCGACGAGGTCCATGATCGTCTCGAGGCCCTTCACTTTCAGGCCCTTGACGCTCGGCTGCTCGGCCGTGGCGGCCACCACGGCTTCCTTCAAGCCCAGCTTCTGGGCTTCCTTGAGGCGGGCTTCCGTCTGGCCCACGGGCCGTATGGCGCCTGAAAGCGCAATTTCTCCGAACACCGCCGTGCCGGGTGGAATCACCGTGCCTGTGAGAGATGACAGGAGCGCCGCCGCAACGGCAAGGTCAGCGGCGGGTTCGCGCACCTTGAGGCCGCCGGCCACGTTGAGGTAGACGTCGTTCTGGCCGATCTGCACCCCCGCCCGCGCCTCAAGCACGGCGAGGATCATCGACAGCCGGTTCGAATCCCAGCCAACTGTGGTGCGCCGCGGCGTGCCGAGCGGCGAGGGCGAGACCAGCGCCTGCACCTCGATCAGCAGCGGCCGGGTGCCCTCCATACCGGCGAATACCGCCGTGCCGGGGGTGGGCCGCTCGTCGGACCCCATGAATAGGCGTGACGGGTTGGTGACCTCCGCCAGTCCGCCGTCCGACATCTCGAAAACGCCGATCTCGTCGGTTGGCCCGAAGCGGTTCTTCACGGCGCGCAGGATGCGGTACTGGTGGCCGCGGTCACCCTCGAAATAGAGCACGGCGTCCACCATGTGCTCGACCACCTTCGGCCCGGCGATCTGCCCGTCCTTGGTCACGTGGCCCACCAGCAGCACTGCGGTGCCCTTCTGTTTGGCGAAACGGATCAGCGCCTCTGACCCGGCCTTCAATTGCGAGACGGTCCCAGGTGCGGCCTCGATGGAGGGCGCCCACAGGGTCTGGATCGAATCGATGACGGCGATGGCCGGGGGCTTCTCCTCGGACAGCGTGGCGAGAATGTCGGAGACATTGGTTTCCGTTGCCAGCAGCACCGGCGCATCGTCCAGGCCCAGCCGCTGGGCGCGCAGCCGCACCTGGGCAATCGCTTCCTCGCCCGAGATGTAGACGACGCGCTCGCCCTTCCGCGCCAGCGCCGCCATGGCCTGCAGCAGCAGCGTCGACTTGCCGATGCCGGGGTCACCGCCGATCAGCACGCCGGAGCCCGGCACGAAACCGCCGCCCGCCACGCGGTCCAGTTCGCCGATGCCGGTGATGATGCGCGGCGGCGCCGGCGTCTCGCCGCGCAGCCCGACCAGTCGCGTCGCACGGCCCTTGGGGAGGTTCGCCCCCTTGGAGCCTGACAATGGCGCGGCGGCCTGTTCCTCGACGATCGCGTTCCATTCCCCGCAATTGTCACAGCGGCCCGACCACTTGGAGGAGGCCGAGCCGCAGCTCTGGCAAACGAATTGGGAAACCTTGGCCATGCCCCTCTGTACCGGAACATTCACGGAACGGAAAGGGGCTAGTTGCGCCATCTCAGCAACTAGGGACAGAGGTCCCGGAGGGGTGGGGCTCCTCCGGGACCGGCCGGGAAACGCGCTCTCGGGGACGGCAGCGAGGCTTACGAAACAGCCTCGGATCTTCCCGCTGGCAGGCACGTCCTGCAAGGTGCCGGGGCAGGCGGACCTTGCACATCGCCTCTGGCTGTCGCACCTAGAGGAGGTCGATGATAATCAAGGTTAGTACACCCTTGAAGGTTGTGAAATCAACTTAAATGTCAACCATGCTGACCTAGCGTCACAATCCCGTCGCCTGCCGTCCTGCACCTGGCCAGATACCCAGCACCAGCGAGCAACCGGAGACGATCACCACCGCCCCGACGACCTGCAGGCTCGACAGACGCTCGCCGAGGAGCAGCGTGCCTGCCGCCACGGCCACCACGGTCACCACGAACTCGACACTGATCGCCCGCGTCGGTCCGATGGCCGCCAGCAGGCCGTAGAACAGCACGTACATCAGCGCGCTGGTGACAAGGCCCAGAACGAGCAGCCACAGGAAGTCCGAGACACCCGGCACCGTTGGCACCGGCACGAACAGGATGAGCGGCAGCGTCATCACCCCACCCCACAGGAAGGAACCGATGGTGACCACCCACGGGTCGGTGGTGCGCAGCCTTGTGCTCACATAGAGGCTGCCGCAGGCCGCCGAGAACGAGCCGAGGATCGAGACGGCGCAGGCGAACAGGAAGGATGGCGTCAGCGGCGCATCGGGAAAGCCCACCAGCAGCACGATGCCGATGAAACCCATGACGAGCCCCACGATGCTGCGCCCGTTCAGTCGCTCCAGCCCAGCGATGCGGCCCACCACCATGGTGAAGAGCGGAATGGCCGAGACGATGATGGCCGTCATCGCCGTTCCGATTTTCGGTGCCGCATAGGCGATGCCGGCCAGTTGCATCACCACGGTGGTGAAGCCTGCGATCGCCAGCGGCCCCCAGCCGCAGCTGAAATCGAGCTTGCGCCGCATCAGCTGGGCCACGATCCACAGCGCACCGCCGGCGGTCAGGGCCCGCAGGCTCACCGTGCCCGCCCAGCCGAAGGCCTTCACCACATGCACCAGCACCATGAAGGACAGGCCCCACACGATCGCCAGAACGGCATAGGTCAGAAGGTGGCGTTGTTTCACGGAACTGTTGTTTCTACGGATGCGGTCATCAGAAATTCTGCCGCTTATAGGCGCATGATTTGACCTGCGTCATGGGGAATGCCCCGCAGCCCATGCAGTGCTGGTCATCGTCAGATCGCCGCCCCTGTGCAGACCCGGGCGGTGAAGAACGGAGCGGAGCGCGGGACGGCCTCCGCTCCGTTCGCTTTGCTGGGGGCCAGAGTCAGTCCAGTCCACCACCCGGAGAGAGGTGGACTGGAGCCCTCACGCCTCGAAGGTCACCCGCCCGTCGCAGATCGTCGTCACGGGCCGCACATTCGCCACTTGGGTTTTCGCCGTCGTCTCCATGTCGGCATCGAGCACCACCACATCGGCGAGCAGGCCTTGCTTCAGCGTGCCCTTGGCGTGTTCCATGAATTCCATGTAGGCGCCGGCGGCAGTGAAGCCGTTGAGCGTGTCCATCAGGCTCTGCGCCTGCGGCGGGCAGCCGGGGCGGAGCGGCACCACGGTCATCGCCGCCTGCATGCCGAGAAAGGGGCTCAGGGGTGCAACCGGCCAGTCGGACGAGAAGGCGATGGCGGCACCCGCATCGCGCAGCGTCTGCCAGGCATAGGACCACGGCAGCTTGTCCCCCACGCGGGAGAGAATCGGCTCATGTGGCGAGCCCGGAACGCCCACCCCAGCGATGGGCTGCAGCGAGGCGATGACGCCCAGTTCCCTCAGCCGCGGAATATCGGCGGGGTCAATCATCTCGATGTGCTCGATGCGGTGGCGCGAATCGCGCCTGCCATTTGCCTTGCCCGCCGCCTCATAGGCATCGAGCGTGCGGCGCACCGCGCCATCGGCGATGGCATGGGTCGAAACCTGCAGCCCGTGCCGGTCGGCGCGGCGCACGATCTCGTTCATCTCCGCCGCCGTGAACAGCGGCGCTCCCATGTTCTCCGGCTGGTCGGGATAGCCCTCCAGCATCAGCGCGGTATAGGTCTCGAGCACGCCGTCGACGAACACCTTCACGCGGTCGCAGTGCAGCATGTCGCCGCCCGCCCGGGCGCGCCCATACCTGGCACGCATGTCTGCGGCTTCCTCGACGCGGGCAATGTCGAAGGTGTTCTTGTGGTGGAAGGGCACCTCGACGCGCGCGTTCATCTCGCCGCGGTCGAGCAGCGCCTGGAGGAGTTCGAGCTGATACCAGTTGCCATCCATGTTGTGCATCGAGGTGATGCCGAGCGACGCGGCATGCGCGATGCCCTTCTTGAAGAAGCTGATGTCGAGTTCACGCTGCGCCGACGTGGCGGGCGGGTTGGGGCTCTCGCCCGTCGTCATGCCCAGCCACTCGCGCCCGCCGGTGGGGGTGAGTGCCTGCACCAGCATGTAGGCGGCGGGCTCACGCAACTCGCCCGTGGCGATGCCGTTGTGGTCCAGCACGATCTCGTTGCCGGTGGGAAGGTCGCGGCCCTTCATGATGCCCGTCGCTTCCAGCGCCTTGGTGTTGGCCCACATGGTGTGGTGGTCGAAGCAGCCCATGATGAAGGGAATGTCGGAGACCATGCGGTCGAGGATCTGCCGGGTGATCGGCTCGCCGAAGGCCTCATGCGCGATGCCGGTCGCCAGCAGCATGGGTTCGCCCGGCCGTTGCCGGCGGAACAGGGCCACGGCCTCGGCCACCGCTGCAAATCCCATCATGCCGTTCAGCATCAGCGTGTCGAGTTCCACGGCCCCGCCGAACAGGTGCACATGGCCCTCGATGATGCCGGGCATCACCGTCTTCTGCGCGGCATCGATCACCCGCGTGTGCCTGGCCTTCAGCCCCTCGACCTCCGCCTTCGAGCCGACGCCTATAATGCGGTTTCCGGCAATGGCCACGGCCTCGGCGCGTGGCCGGGCTGGGTCCATCGTCAGCACGCGGGCATTGGTGATCAGGATGTCGGCGGCAGTCATGGCAGGCGGTCCTTTCGAGTGAGCGGCGAAAATGCCCGCTTGACGAAACGGCGGCAAGCCCTCAGCTTGCATGGCAGTATCAACAGCGAAAGGAGGTGATCCGATGTCGAGTGAGTTCACTGTGCCGGCGAGCCGGATCGTTGCCTCCGCGGAAACGCGGGGCTGACGCAACGATATCGAGACCGCCTCCGGCGCATCTCACGGAAAGGCCGCCAGAGATGGCGGCCTTTTTTGGTTCTCCAGCCCCGTTCCTCTCCCCTCCGGGGGAGTGGGCAGGGTGCGGGTTTCTCGCCGGCAGGCTGTCCCTTGCGGTCAAGTTCTGGTAAGCGAGGCCTTTCGCAACCTCGCAATCAGGGCTGATACAGAAATGAGCATCAAGAAGTCGTATTTGATTTTTGCCTTTTGCGCGGTTTCCGCAATCGCCCTGATGTATGGGGTTGATCCGCATTGGTTCGCCCGAACCTTCCTCGGCATGCCAGAAATCAACACGGACTTGTCGCACATTCTGCGCGCGGTCACGGGTCTGTACCTGGCCCTTGGCTGTTTCTGGCTATATGCTGCTTTTCGTCCCGACTATCGGAACGTGGCTATTCTGACGACCGCCGTTTTCGCTGGTGGTCTCGTGCTTGGCCGTTTTCTCAGCTTTGCACTGGACGGGTGGCCATCACCAATTCTGGTGTTCTATACCGTTCTCGAATTGGGTCTTGTGCCGATCGCGCTTTGGGTACTTCGGCGCGCGGATTGATGTTGCGGCACCAGCGCGAAATTCCACCAGTCTGTTTGATGTCAGGCGACAGCGATCGGACGTGATCAGTGTCGCGTGAGGTCACTGTGGCGGGCAGCTCGATCGCTGCCGCCACGGCAACGCCGGGCTGATGCAACGATATCGAGGCTGCCGTTTTTGGCTTTCTGGCCCCGTTCCTCTCCCCCTCCAGGGGACAAGAACAAGCTCCAAGTTCAGGCAAGAAATTTGCTTATCTGTGCAGCCTTGCATTTTTGCGCCTACTCTCCGCGCCGCGGTGAGCCGTGATGCTGGGCAATGCGCCAGTTGCCGTCCTGGCGGATGAGTGTCCAGCTCAGCCGATAGGGCATCGGTTCCTCGCCGTTGGCAAAATCGACATGCGCTGCGGTCACCGCCGCATCATCGCTGATCTGGCGCACCAGCGGTGGGCCGTACAAGGCCACGCGCACGCCGGGCGGGCGATTGCCGAAATACGCGGCGATGGCTTCGCGCCCGTCTTGAAGCTCATCCACCGACCCGAACAGCATGGCATCGGGCGTGTAGAGCGCCATGTGGCGGTCCAGATCGTGGGCGTTGAAGGCCTCGGTCCATTCGGCAATCAGACTGTCAATCGTCGGCGTGTCGGTCATTGGCGCTCCTCCCGTCTTGATGTCATGGCATGAATTACTGGGTGGACGTAACGGCCTTTTTCGCTTTCTGGCCCCGTGCCTCTCGGCCTCCGCAGCTCGCTTTCTGTTTCTCTCCCCCACCGGAGAGAGGGCAGGGTGAGGGGGATACGCCGCAAGTCCGCTGCTATGGTCCGTTTGCGGTTTTTACGTAAAAAGATCCCCGCACTTCCGCACCTGAAACGCAACGTCTGTGTATCGCGTCGCTGAAAACACTTGCCTGCGCCCTGGCCACGGAGTTCAACCACTTCGCGGATGGGAGATCGTGCGATGAATGCAGAGCCAACTGTCATAGCCCTCGTTGTATGGGCACTGGTCTTTGGCGCAGGCCTGGCCGGAATGTGGATCGGGTCGCGCCTGCCGGAGGAGCATCGCACGAGCGATAGCCGCAATGTGGTGACGATCTCGATGGCGATGGTCAGCACCCTGACGGCACTGGCGCTTGGTCTCCTCCTGTCTGTTGCCAACACGTCGTTCACAACCAATCAGCAGCAATTGATGTCTACCTCCACTGATCTCATTCGCCTGGACCATTTACTCCGCTTCTACGGTTCCGATGCGGAAGCTGCGCGCGGGGCGCTGAAGGGGTATGCGCATTCTATGATTCAGGACCTGTTCCCGCCAATCGGGGACCAGCGCAACATCGAGAACGAGAGCACGCTGGATTATATGGCCAGCGCCGAGAATACTGTCGCCTTGCTCGTTCCGGCGAATGCGATGCAGCGGTGGCTGCAGCCGCGCATGCTGGATATCGCCGACGAGATCGTTCAGGAGCATTATGCGTTGGTGAAGCAGAGGCTCGAAGTCATTCCGATGGCAGTCATGATGCTGCTGTTGGTGTGGCTGGCCCTGTTGTTCATGGGCTATGGGCTGTTTGCGCCCCGGCATCTGACGTCGGCCATCGTTCTTCTGCTGTCATCGGGTGCCGCGTCGGGCGCTATCCTCCTGATCATTGAGCTGGAAACGCCGAACCGTGGCTTTGTCAGTCTTTCCCCGGAGCCCCTCAGCCATGCGACCGATGTCATGGAGCAGCATCCGAATCCCTGATGAGAGCCCTGCAGGCTGAAGGGCCGGGGCTGAAGGATGTCAGGTCTTCAGGATGGCCATCCGGAGTGCCTACCTGCCCGCCGGGCACGCCCGGCTTGGCATGGATGCGGAAGCAGGTTAAACAAGTTTCGGTTGCAAGTTTTTTGTCCTTTTGATTCAATGTTGCCCAACCTTGGGCAATCCTTTTCTCTGAGAGCGCCAATCTCCGAGGCCGTGAAAACTTTGACTGGCGAAGACAGGCGGATCCTGACGACTGCCGGCTGGCTCAGCCTCTGCGAGCCGGCCTTCGTGGAAGCCGTGCTCGGCAAGACCCGCATCCAGGTGCTGGAACCGGGCGAGCATCTGTACCGTCCGGGTGATCCATCGAACGGAATCTTTGGCCTTCTCTCAGGCGCTTTTGCCGTGTCCTTCGTCGTGCCGGAGTTCGGCCCCACCGTGTCGCACATCATGTTGCCTGGTGCGTGGTTCGGTGAAACGGCCTTTGCGCGGAAGCCCCGCAACACCGGTGTTCATGCCATGCGCGCCACGCGCGCGGTGTTCCTTGCCATGCGCGACATCGATGCGCTGGTGCAGGAAGAGCCCAGCCGCTGGGTGGACTTTGCCCGGCTCGCCGTGCTGAACGGCGAGCTCGCCATGGGTGCCGCCTATGACCTCATGCTGCGCGATCCGCTGCATCGCTGTGCGGCAACGCTGCTGCGGCTCGAAGGCCTCAGGCACGGTCAGCCGCTCGCCCACGGCCAGGTGGAACTCGACATCTCGCAGGCTGACCTGGCGCACATGACAAACCTGTCCCGCAATTCGGTGGGCGCCATCCTGCGGATCCTGCGCGAACATCAATGCGTCGACATGGACTACCGCCAGCTGATGATCACCGATCCCGCCCGACTCAAGTCATTTCTCCACGCGGATAGTTGATCAGGGCTTCAGCACATCCATCTGGATCGGCCCCTCGGCGCTGCCGTGGATGAACTGGTCTACGTAGGGGTTGCCGCCGTGGTCGATCGTCTTCGCGGCCCCCTGCCAGATGATCTCGCCCTTGAAGATCATCGCAATGTCATCGGCGATCTTGCGGGCCGACGCCATGTCATGGGTGATCGACACCGTGGTGGCGCCCAGTCGCTTCACGCAGTCGACGATCAGGTTGTTGATGACATCCGCCATGATCGGGTCGAGGCCCGTCGTCGGCTCGTCGAAGAAGATGATCTCCGGATCCGCCGCAATGGCGCGTGCAAGGCCCACGCGCTTCTGCATGCCGCCCGACAGTTCCGCCGGGAAGAGGTTGCCCACCTCCGGCCCCAGCCCCACTTGCCCCAGCTTGTCGATGGCGATGTCGCGCGCCTTCGCACGCGCCATGTGGCGGCCCTGGATCAGCCCAAAGGCCACGTTCTCCCACACCGACAGGGAGTCGAAGAGGGCGGCTCCCTGGAACAGCATGCCGAAGCGCGCCAGATAGTCGTCGCGGGCCTTGCCTTTCAGGCCGACCACTTCCTCACCGGCGATCCGGATCGAGCCCGAGTCCGGATGCAGCAGGCCGAGGATGCATTTCAGCATCACCGATTTGCCGGTGCCCGAGCCGCCGATCACCACCAGCGAATGTCCCCGGGGCACCGACAGCGTCACGCCGTTCAGCACGTGCTTCGGGCCGAAGCTTTTTTTCACATTGTAGAGTTCGATGTATCCCTCGGCCATCACATCAATCCGCGAACAGCAGCGAGGTAAGGGCGAAGTTGGCAGCAAGGATCAGGATCGCGGAGGAGACCACCGCATTGGTGGTGGCGCGGCCCACGCCCTGCGCACCACCCTTCGAGTTGAAGCCGTGGTAGCAGCCCATCACCGCGATGATGAAGCCGAAGACGGCGGCCTTGATGAGACCTGATGACACGTCGTTGAACTGCAGGAAGTCCGCCGTGTTGCGGATATAGGCATAGCCGTTGAGGCCGATCGACCGCGTGCCGACGATATAGCCGCCCATGATGCCGATGACGTCGGCGATACCCACGAGGATCGGCAGCGTCACCACCGCCGCGATGATGCGCGGCGCCACGAGATACTTGAACGGGTTGGTCGCCAGCGTCACCAGCGCGTCGATCTGCTCGGTCACCCGCATTGTGCCGAGCTCCGCCGCGATGGACGCGCCGACGCGCCCCGCCACCATCAGCCCGGCCAGCACCGGCCCCAGCTCGCGCGTGATGCCAAGTGCGACGATCGAGGCGACAAGGCTCTCGGCATTGAAGCGCGATGAGCCGAGATAGATTTGCAGGGCGAGGGCGCCGCCGGTGAAGAAGGCGGTGAGCCCGACGACCGGCAACGAGAAATAGCCGATCCGCATCATCTGCTCGAGAATCTGCCGGACGAAGATCTTGGGCGTCAGCCCCTGCAGCAGGGCATCCTTCAGGAACAGCGTGACGCGGCCCACCTCTCCGAGCAGGGCCAGCGTGGCGCGGCCGATATGGGCAAACATGTTCAAGCTGGGCGGTCCGATTCGAGTCCGGTGTAGAGCCTTGCATAGCGGCTGCCCAGCCTCGTCAGCAACTCATAGGAAATGGTGCCCGCCCAGGACGCCGCCTCGTCGATGCCGATGTGGCGCCCCAGCATCTCCGCCCGCGTGCCGCGCTTGACGCTGCCGTCGGGCAAGTCGGTGATGTCGACCCCCATCATGTCCATGGAAATGCGCCCGATAACCGGGCAGCGATGGCAGTTGATGAAGACCTGGGCAGGGCCATGTGGCTCCCGGGAGGACAGCGCGCGCGGCACCCCGTCCTTGTAGCCGGCCCCCAGTATGGCGATGCGGGTCGGACGGGTTGCCGTCCACGTCGCTCCGTAGCCAACCGTGTCACCGGCAGCAACATTGCGCAGTTGCATCACGGCACCTTCCAGAATGGCAACGGGCAGCATCGGATTCGCAACATTCAGCGTCGGATTTCCGCCATACAACGCGATGCCGGGACGCACCAGATCATGCGTGAAGCCATCGCCCAGGAACACGCCCGATGAGTTGGCAAGGCTCGCCGCCACGCCCGGCAGTTTCGCCCGTACTGCGGCAAAGGCATCGTGCTGGCGTTGGTTCAGCGGGTGGGGAGGGTCGTCCGCGCAGGCCAGATGGCTCATCAGCAGCGTAACGTTCAGTTCCCGCATGGTGAAGCGGTCGGCGAGCAGCGAATCGAATTCCGCCATCGAGAAGCCCAGCCGGTTGATGCCGGTGTCGACATGGATGGCGCAAGGCAACTTGCGCCCGTAAACCCTTCCAAACGCTGCCCATTCCTGCGCTTCCTCGATGGAAATGAGAGCCGGGCAGAGGTTCAGTTTTGCATAAAATTCCGCTTGCCCCGCAAACAGCCCGTCAAGGATGTAGATCGTTGCGTGGGGAAGCAGTTTGCGCAGCTCCTCGCCCTCCTTGGGCCTTGCCACGAAGAAGGACCGGCAACCAGCCTCCCACAGCGCCTTGGCGACCGGCTCGATCCCCAGCCCATAGCCATTGCCCTTTACCGCCGCGCCGCATTCTGCCTTTCCGGCCAATGTGTTAAGTCGCCGCCAATTATCCTTGAGCGCAACCAGGTCAATGGTCAGCACGGCTCCGGCCAGATCCGCGGGGGTGGGGGTCATGGTCACTGCAAATCCTTTCGGCCATTGGCTTAAGGGCCCCGGAGCGCGCGATCAAGTCTTGCCGCCGACGGCATGAAAAGCGCATGCCGCTCTCCCTTCGCGCGCAGAGCGAAATCAAAGCGAAATTGCCTTCTGAAAGCGATTGCATAATTTGCAACCAGATGAACGTGACAACGTTGTGTTCGACAGTTCAGCACGGGAGACCTCAACATGGATGGAACGCAGCCCATACTGCAAGCATCACGCGTAACGAAACGTGCTGTCCGCCCGGCTCCCAAGATTGACAACAAGGAACTGCGCCGTGTGCTGCGCTCGGTCAAGAAGATCGCAAGGAGCGATGGCGACACGTTGTGGCAACCGATTTCACCGGGTGGTCCAAGCCGCTATGACCACTATCAGGCGATTCTTCTCGACGCCTTCAAGGACCAGCTGGCCGGCTCCATTCGTCGGCTGAAAGCATCGAAACCGATTGCCGTCAAAACCCGCAAGGTCGTCGCCGCCATGCTGGCGCTCAACAAGTTTGCGCCCGACGACCTCAGCGCCATCTAAGTTCAGGACCTAACGGCAGCCGGCAAGGCGTCGAGCAGGCTGAATGCTTCAAGGTGTGCCACCGGGCTACGTAGCGGCAACGTCAGCGACAGGCGCACTTCTTCTGGAATCGATTGATCCGACAGCGGCAGGATGCCTGCCTCCCTGATCGTGCGCCTGAGCACGTCGGAGCAGCCGCGAAACTGAAGTGTTGCACGCACTGCTTGCGGCGTTCCCGACGGCGCCATGCCAAGTGCAAGACCGCTCAGGAAATTTTGAGAAAGCGCGTTTTCCGGGCCAATGGCCACGAGGCTTACTTCGTTGCAGCCCTTTCGCTTCAGCGACAGCAGGAAGTGCGCCTTCTCCTGTTCGAGCACGACGCCATCATGCCGGCCACTGAGGTAATAGTTCTGACGCTGACCCACTGCGCGGTACTTGGTAAAGCGGGTAAATACTGTTACGCCGCCCGTCTTCTGGACGAACAACGCCTCGCGCAGGCACTTGCCCTCGTCGCGTGACCACAGGCTGTAGAGTTGGTAGCATCCGGTGCGTAACGTCGTGGGCTGTGTCGCTGCCAAGGCATTTGCCGCGATGCTCAGGCCATGCAGTGGCAGTCCGCCGAACACGGGCTCGGCCTTCGGCTTCAGGAAAACCGACGGATCATGGAACAGGCTTTCCGACCCGATGCGGAAGAAACCACAGATTTTCTCCAGCGTTGCAACATTGGGAAGCGTCGAACCCGAGAGATATTTGTTGAACTGCTGGCGGTTCATGCCGAGCGCGCGGCACACTGCCGCGATCGAGCCATGGCGCACGCACAGTGCGCGCAGGTTCTCCGCGAAGTTCTTGTGAGGAGAGAAGGGCGCCTGATCGTTCACCGGATGAGCCCCGTCCTGGAAAAAAGTGTCACGCCCATCTGCGGCCCCACCATTCACGTTCCGACCCAGACTGGCGTATAATGCACCAGTTGCGCGCAGAACGTAATCGTATTCTGCGCAATTTGAGCCAAACAGCGTGCGAATACCGGCGTCGTTACAGTCCAGGGTGGTTCGTGGTCACTATTCGAAGCGCTCGGGCAGGTAGTCGGCACGCACCAGGTTCTGGAACTTGGTCAGGGTCGCCTCGAACTGCAGTTCGACGATACCCGTGGGACCGTGGCGCTGCTTTCCGATGATGACTTCGGCAACACCGTTCACGCGGTTCATCTGCTCTTGCCAGTCGAAGTGTTCCTGGGTGTTGGGGCGGGGTTCCTTGCGGGCAAGATAATATTCCTCGCGGTAGACGAACAACACCACGTCGGCGTCCTGTTCGATCGAGCCCGACTCACGCAAGTCGGCAAGCTGCGGGCGCTTGTCGTCGCGGTTTTCGACCTGGCGCGACAGCTGCGACAGCGCGACCACCGGCACCGAGAGTTCCTTGGCCAGCGCCTTGAGGCCAACCGTGATCTCGGAGACTTCCTGCACGCGGCCTTCCGAGGCGCGGCGCGAGGAGCCGGAGAGCAGCTGAAGATAGTCCACCACCAGAAGTCCCAGTCCTCGCTGGCGCTTCAGCCGTCTGGCGCGTGCGGCCACCTGCGCGATGGTGATGCCGCCGGTCGCATCGATGTAGAGCGGCAGCGACTGCATCTCGCGCGTCACCTCGACGATCTTGGCGAATTCCTCGTCGGTGATCTTGCCACGGCGGATACGCTCCGACGGAATCATCGCCTGTTCGGAGATGATGCGCGTCGCCAGCTGCTCAGCCGACATTTCGAGCGAGAAGAAGGCGACGACGCCACCATCCGTAACCTTCACCGAGCCATCGGAAGAATGCTCCGCCTTGTAGGCCCTTGCGATATTGTAGGCGATGTTGGTGGCAAGCGACGTCTTGCCCATGGCCGGTCGCCCGGCAAGGATGATGAGATCGGAAGACTGCAGTCCGCCCATCTTCTCATCAAGGTCCTTCAACCCCGTCGAGATTCCGGAGAGGCCGCCGTCGCGCTGGTAGGCGCTGGCAGCCATGTCGACGGCATCGGTGAGGGCCCGCGCGAAGGGCTGGAAGCCCTGGCCGTACTTGCCGGTCTCGGCCATCGAATAGAGTGTCTGCTCGGCACGCTCGATCAGTTCGCGCGAGGAGTCCTCGATGTCGGGCTCGAAGGCCTCGTTGACGAGGTCGGTGCCAACGTCGATGAGCTTGCGCCGCTGCGCCAGTTCGTAGATGGTCCGGCCATACTCCTCGGCATTGATGATCGTCGTGGCGCTGGCTGCGAGGCGGGCGAGATAGGCCGTTCCGCCGATCTCCTTCAGCGTTGCGTCATTCTCGAAATGGGTCTTGAGCGTGACGGGGCTCGCCAGCTTGCCGATCTTGATCAGCGTCGAGGCGGCCTCGAAGATGCGCGCATGCAGCGGCTCGAAGAAATGCTCAGGCAGCAGAAAGGCTGACACCTTGTCACCAGCCTCGTTGTTGACGAGTATGGCACCAAGCAACGCCTGTTCCGCCTCGATGTTGTGGGGCGGGCTACGGAAGCTCTCATCGTTCGGTGAGGGCTCGACGGCGCGGAGGTTGGGGCTTTGAGTCATCGCGGGACCGTAGACAGATCGAGAATGCTTGCAGCGCCTTTATGCGCCTTATGCCCGTTATCCACAATGATCGCCGGGGAGCCGGCAAAAGGGTAGGGGCCCCTTACCCTTATTCGGCGGGAACCGACTTGAAGCGCGGCAGCTTGGAGTCGATTTCGCGCAGCCGATCCTCTTCCTCTGTCATGTAGTTCCTGGTCAGAGGCAGCGCATTCTGGTTCTTCACGAACTGGATCTGGAAATTGTTCATGCCCATGTAGCGGAAGGCGCATTCGGAGGCCGCGAGATAGAACTCCCACATCCGGCAGAACCGCTCGTCATAGAGTTCCTTGGCACGCTCGCGGTGGTCGGCGAAGCGCAGGTACCAGTCGCGCAGCGTCTTGGCATAGTGCAGCCTGAGGATCTCGATGTCGGTGACATAGAGACCGGACTTCTCGATATGCGGCAGCACTTCCGACAGGGCCGGGATGTAGCCGCCCGGGAAGATGTATTTCTTGATCCACGCCGAGGTCGCATCAGGCCCCGCCGAGCGGTTGATCGAGTGCAGCACGGCGACGCCGTCATCGGTGAGGAGGCCGTTCACCTTGGTGAAGAACTCCTTGAAGTGGCCGATACCCACATGCTCGAACATGCCGACCGAAACGATCCGGTCGAACTTCGTGTCGAGGTGGCGATAGTCCTTCAGCAGGAATTGCACGCGGTCCGAAACGCCGCGCTGCTTGGCGCGCTCGTTCGACAGCTTGTGCTGCTCCTCGGACAGGGTGACGCCGGTGACTTCCGCGCCGCAGATTTCGGCGATGTAGAGGCCGAGGCCGCCCCAGCCGGAGCCGATGTCCAGCACCTTCATGCCGGGCTTGATGGCGAGCTTTGCCGCGAGGTGGCGCTTCTTGGCGAGTTGCGCATCTTCCAGCGAGCCGTCATCGGTCTCGAAGTAGGCGCAGGAATATTGCCGGTCGCGGTCGAGGAACAGGTGATAGAGCGCGCCCGAGAGATCATAGTGGTGGGCGACGTTGTTCTTGGCCTTGCCGACCGGATTGTACTGGTCGACACGCTTCAATGCGATGCGCACGGCGTTTGCCGCCTTGGCGATCTTCGGCATCTTGTGCGCATGGGCATTGTCCATGAGGAGCGCCAGCGCATCATAGATGGTGGTGCCGCCCGAAACGTCGAGCGTGCCGTCCATGTAGCATTCGCCGAGATAGAGGTCGGCATCGGCCGCGATCTTGGCGGCGGCGAGCGGCGTCCTGACCGTGATGTTGGTCGGCGTTCCGGTGCCGTCGCCATAATCACGGGTCTTGCCGTCGGGTCCGGTCACGCGCAGCGTGCCCTTCTCCATGATCACCTTCAAGGCGCGATCGAGAAGTTTGTACATGTTCCTGCGCTCCTCCACTCCGACGCCGCACGACGGCGTCAGGCACCTCCTCCCGGTGCCGTCATTATTAACAAAACTTTAATGTGACGGAACGGCTTCGCGCAAGGGGTTGAATGCACTAGGGTTAATGGCCCCTGCAGAGGCCGTGTACGGGGGCAGATGCAATCTCGGAATGAAAAAGGGCCGCCCCGGGAGGCGGCCCTGATGCAGTCCGGTGGAGTGGGACGCTTACGCGTTGTCTTCCGCGGCGGCCTCGGCCTGGGCTTCCTCGAAGAGGGCCTCGGCGGCGGCACGGATCTCGGCGCGGTCCGAGGTCGGGCCGGTGAGGTCTTCGCCACGCGCCTGGGCGGCGGCTTCCTCGGGCGAGCGGGCGACATTGACCGTCACCTTGACCTCGACTTCCGGATGCGGCGAGACGATCACCTCGTGGAGGCCGATGGTCTTGATCGGGCTGGTGAGCATGACGTGGCCACGGTCGATCGTGACGCCGGCCGCGGCAGCGGCGTCGACGATGTCACGGGGCGACACGGACCCATAGAGCTGGCCCGATTCACCAGCCTGGCGGATGAGCGTGAAGCTCTTGCCGTCCAGCGACTTGGCTTCCTCGCCGGCGGCAGCCCGGCGTTCGGCGTTGCGGGCCTCGAGGGCCGCGCGGTCGCGTTCGAACTTGGCCTTGTTGGCCTCGGTGGCGCGCAGCGCCTTGCCGCCGCGGAGAAGGTAGTTACGGGCATAGCCGTCCTTGACCTTCACCACTTCGCCCATGTGGCCGAGCTTGGCGACGCGCTCGAGAAGAATGACGTCCATCTGGGCTACTCCTTACTTGAGCACGTAGGGCAGCAGGCCCAGGAAGCGGGAGCGCTTGATGGCCTTGGCCAGTTCGCGCTGCTTCTTGGCGCATACCGCGGTGATGCGGCTCGGCACGATCTTGCCGCGCTCGGAAACGTAGCGCTGCAGGAGGCGCACGTCCTTGTAGTCGATCTTCGGGGCGTTTTCGCCGGTGAAGGGGCAGCTCTTCTTGCGGCGGAAGAAGGGGCGGCGGGCTTGCGGAGCGGACATTAGTTGCTCTCCTCGTTCGATTCGGCGCGGTCGTCGCGGCGATCACGGTCCTCGCGGCGGCGCATCTGGGCCGACGGACCATCCTCAAGGGCTTCGACCTTGACGGTCATGAAGCGGATCACGTCTTCCGAAATCGACATCTGGCGCTCCAT